>CAMAVD010000036.1 GCA_945861575.1 Akkermansia muciniphila | reverse complement strand
GTGGTTTTCCCTTTGGTGGATTTCCAGGAGCCGGAGGGGGTGGTGGGGGCGGAGGGGGTGCGGGGAGCACCGCATCCGCGGCAGGGGGGCGACCGGGAGCCTCCCGAGTGATCGCTTCGGCCGATGAGTATAGCAATTCCCTGATCGTCTCTGCACCCGATGATGTGATGCCGACCATTGAGGACATGGTGAAGGGGATCGATACGCCAGTGCAGGACGTGACCGAAGTTCGCGTGTTTCGTCTGAAGAACTCGGATCCCACCGAGATGGCTGATCTGTTGGGAAATCTCTTCCCCGATGAGTCCCGTTCGACGGACGGTAACAACCGCGGGCAGGTGCGTTTTGGTGGGGGGGCCTTCGGTGGCGCTTTTGGCGGAGGTGGCAATCGTGGAGGCGCGACCGGCGCGGACAGCGAAAGAAGCAAAAAGAAGGGACGTGTGCTGGCGGTGGCCGACTCCCGGACGAGCTCGGTGGTCGTGAGCAGCTCCCATGATCTGATGGTGCAGATCGGTCAGATGATCGAGCAACTCGACGCCAGCCCCGCCAAGCGCCAAAAGGTCTATATCTACTCCCTGCAGAACGCGGACGTGAAGGGGGTGGAGCAGGTGCTGAGAGGAATGTTTGAGCGCAGCTCCACCCAGAACAACCGGAACAATTCGCAACAGGAAAGCGTTCTCACCACCCGGAGCAGCTCCGCTCAAAACAGCGGGGTGGGTAACAATGGAAACACGGGCGGCTCGGCCTTTGGTAACTCCGGAGGGGCGCGTAGCACGCCCTGAACTCCCTTCAAGGATATCTCAATGTCTCATTCAAACTTTGCTGGTATGATCTCAAAACGGTTCTATCGCGGCGGGCTCCTGTTGGCGATCGTCTGTTGCACCCTGGTCGCCTCCTCTCTCCACGCGCAGCGCACCGGGGGCGGTTTTGGGGGCGGGGGCGGCGGTTTTGGAGGTGGAACTGGCGGCGGTGGCGGCGCGCGCTCAGGAACCAGCGCATCCGGGCGGCAGTATTACAACAACGGCACTGTGGGTGAGGCGACCATCACCAGCGATCCTGAGACGCGGCGACTGATTGTCATTACCGATGAGGAAACGAGCCAGTATGTGAGCCAAGTCATCACGAATCTGGATCGACCCAAGCCGCAGGTGCTGATCAAAGTGGTTTTTCTAGAAGTCACTCACAACGAAGGCAGTGATATAGGTATGGAGGGATCCCTCCGGAGAAAAATGGAGGGTACCACCTTTGGATCTGTTTCCAATCTGTTCGGTCTCGGATCCGCAGGTGCTGTTCCAACGCCTCCTGGGGCTGGCCTCTATCAAATCCTGGGTAACGATTTCCAGGCCACCTTGCGCGCAATTGCTTCCGCTGGAAAGACGGAGGTTCTGTCGAAACCGTCGATCCTGACGCGCAATAGCCAGCCCGCGACGATCACGGTGGGCCAGACGCTTCCGTTCATTACGAACGTTCGCTACGACAACAATGGCAATGCCATCAATACCGTTCAGTACCAGGACATCGGAATCATCCTGCGGGTCACTCCATTCATTACTTCGGATGGCTTGGTGGAAATGATTGTGGCACCGGAGATTTCATCGCTTACGGATCAGACAGTGACGATCTCCACAGGGGTGTCCGCCCCCGTGATCGCCAAGCGTTCTGCGGACACCGTTGTTGTGACACCCGATGCGCAGACCGTGGTCATCGGCGGTCTGATGCAGAACAACAAGACTCAAAACACCAGCAAGATCCCGGTGCTTGGAGATATCCCGCTTCTGGGTCTGGCGTTCCAGCGAAAGACCAAAGCGAATACCAAGACGGAGTTGCTCATCTTCCTGACGCCCTATATTGTGAAGGAGCCTTCGCAGTTGGCTGCCTTTGCCGCGCGTGAGAAGCAGGCCATCCAGTTGGCCCCGAAAGCCTTCACCGAGAAGGAACTCGATGCGTTCGTGGAAGGGATTCCGGTGAAGAAGCCGGAGGCGACCTCAAAAGGCAAAAGACCCGTCCGTCCTAAGGACAAGAAATGATGAGGCTGTTGGACCTTACTTGGATTCCAGCAGGAGTTGAGAGATCTTCGTTCGTCCTTCGACCTAGTCTCCAGCCTAACGCATCCGTGATATGGCGGTGAATGGGAACAGCATAGCATGGGGGAGCGGACGCCGCAGCTGGGCCGTCTACGCGCTGCTTCTCGTGGCATGGTTGACAGTGCTGGGGTGGCTGACGGTCGAACATGTGCGGGTGCGTCAGACAGCGCGTGCGACCTTGCAGGGTCGTGGTCGGGATATCACCACCACTCTGGGCGTGGTCATCCGTTCCAATCGCAGGTTTGGCAGCGTGGCACAGGATCGGATTGAGCCCGCCTTGGAAGAGCTCGTGAAGACGGCCGAAGTGGAGTCGATTCACCTGCTGAACAAGTCGGGCGAGGTGGTCGCCTCTGCCGGAGGCTCTTTGGATCTCCGCGAGCTTTCACTGGTGGCAGCCGGAGAGCATTGGGAGGACAAAGCCGTGACGCTTGTCAATCTGATGGACCTCGGCACACACGCAGCATTCCAGGGCGAGGAGTCGCCCCCGATCATCGTGCTGCCGCGTCGGGAAGCTGGAGCTACCAATTCACTCATGCCCCCGGGGCCGGATCCCTTCCGCTTTTCCCCCTGGTCTGCACCCACGCGTCCGCTGGAGGAACCCTCCTTTCGAGGCCCCCGATCCGGGGAGTTTCCGATGGAGCCACGGTCTCGCCAAGGGCCTAGCCGTCGTGGTTTTGGTCGGCCGCCTTGGATGAGTGAGGAGCAATACCATTCCTTGATCACGCGTCAGGGCCTTCATGGTTTTGTTGTTGTGATGTCCACTCAGAGCTTTCGAGCGACGTGTGCTCAGGATCTGTGGATGCGTTCAGCGATGGGGGCTTTTGGTGCTCTGGCCGTCTTGGGGATTGGGTTGGCTTGGCGCAATACGGTGAACTCTTCTGAGCTCAAATTTCGCCTGCTCAAGGCCAGCGAGCTGAACAATCACTTGAAGGAGATGAACATTGCGGCTGCGGGTCTGGCGCACGAGACGCGCAACCCTCTGAACATCGTTCGAGGGTTGGCCCAGATCATCTCTAAGCAGCAGGATGCGACCGGGCAGATTCGCGACCGGGCCGTGGAGATCACCCAGGAGGTCGACCGGGTGACGGCTCAACTGAATCAGTTCATCAATTATTCCAAGCCACGCGAGGTGAAGCGCTCCACCGTGTCGTTTGATCGTATCGCACAGGAGGTGGTGCGTGCTTTGGGGGCGGATCTGGAGGAGAAACAGGTGCGTCTTTCCGTTCTCAGGTCGGACCTGCAACTCGAGGCTGACGAGCAAATGTTGCGTCAGACCCTGTTCAATCTGGTCATCAACGCCATTCAGGCCGTGGAACCCCAGCAAGCGATCGAGCTGTCTGCACGTCGGATCGATGCACTCTTTGCTGAGGTTGAAGTGCGGGACACCGGTCCGGGAGTGGCTGACCGGGATCGAACCGAGATCTTTAAGCCGTATTTTACCCGGCGCGCCGACGGAACCGGCCTTGGGCTTGCCGTGGTACTCCAAATCGTCCAGGCCCATGGATGGGAAATAGAATGTCTTTCCAATCTCCCGCGCGGGGCCCTCTTCCGAATCCGGCACGTAAAAATCGTTTCGGCGGCTTGACGATCGTAGATGAGAGGGCGCTAACTTCGTCTGAGCGCGTTTGGCGTGTCGGCCCCGGCGATGTCTTTTCCGCCTTTGCTCCCGACGTCGTTGCCTGACGCCCTCCGACGCCGATACGACACTATGCCCGCCAGCCATACAACCCAGCCCTCAGCGCAGCCCCTAGTGCTCATCGTGGATGACGATGCTGGCCAGCGCAGTCTGCTCGACTCTTTCCTCCGAGGTCAGGGATTTCAAACCCTTACAGCGTCTTCTGGCGAGGCGGCCCTCATTCAGCTCAAGCAGCATCCCGTGAACCTTATGATTTCCGATGTGAGGATGCCCGGGCTGTCCGGCTTGGAGACCTTGCGACGAGCACGAGATCAGAACATCTCCGTGCCGGTGCTCTTGGTCACGGCCTATGCGGATATTCGGGACGCCGTGACAGCGATGCGGGATGGCGCGGTGAATTATCTCAGCAAGCCCATCGATCTCGACGAGCTTCTGAGTTCCGTCCGGAAGGCGACCGGCACAGCTCAGGGACATTTGCTCCAGTTGAACGGAGACTTGAAGCTCCCTTCCTGGGCGGTGGGAGCCAGCGCTATTATGGAGTCGGTGTTCCGCGATGCAGCCCTGATTGCCGGCTCGGACAGCCGCATTTTGATTACAGGGGAGAGCGGAGTGGGTAAGGATGTCCTAGCCGATCTCATTCATCATTGGAGCCCGCGGCAGGCGGGGCCTATGGTCAAAGTCAACTGCGCGGCCCTCCCCGAAAATCTCCTGGAGAGTGAGCTGTTCGGTCATGAGCGCGGCGCGTTTACCGGGGCTTCCACCCAGCGGCTTGGTCGTTTTGAGGTGGCGCGAGGTGGAACCTTGTTCTTGGACGAGATCGCGGAGTTGGTGCTGCCGCTGCAGGCAAAACTGTTGAGGGTCACGCAGGACGGTCGATTTCAGCGGGTGGGATCCAATACAGATATCGTGGCGGACGTCCGATTGATCGCCGCCACGAACAAGAATCTGGAGGAGGAGGTTGCGGCTGGGCGTTTTCGTGAAGATCTTTACTATCGAGTGAACGTTTTCGAGTTGAACATCCCGCCCCTTCGAGAGCGTCCAGAGGATGTCCTGGCTCTTGCCAACCATTTTATCGAAGGCTTCACGAAAGGGCGTGCGCGCTTGTCGCCCTCGGCCTCCAGCAGCCTTCAAAGCTACCCTTGGCCTGGGAATGTGCGCGAACTCCGCAATGCGATGGAACGAGCCTCGCTGCTCTCGGGCGGAGAGTTAGTGCTTCCGGAGCATCTGCCAAACAAGATTCGGCAGATCCGCGTCTCCGCAGCTCCGCTGGCCCCGGTGGCAGCTCCCCGGCTGGAGGAGTTGGAGCATCAGGCGATTCTCCAGGCCCTTTCGCAGAATCGTTTCAACCGGACCGAGACCTCCAAGGCTCTCGGGATCAGTCGCAGAAACTTGCTCTACAAGCTCCACCGACTGCGCGAGTTGGGCCACCAGGTAGATCCGCTAGGCTGTGAGTAAGATCTCCGGCTTCAGGCCGACAGTTTGCGCCCGGATACAGAGGGGCCTCCGCTACGCACCAGCGCGCCTTTGGCCGATAACTGGGATTGATCGAAGTGCCGAGCCATGCTTTTCTTTGCCGTAGCTATCCAAGCTCATGAAGCGCCTGACCCCTGAACGTGTCTGCTGTCTGTTTGCGACTGCTGCGGCAGCGTCCCTCCTGATCTCTGGTGTTGGCGCTGCGGGAGTGGCGACGCCCGATACCCCACCGCTGGCTAAGAAGAATCCTGCGGCCCACTGGGCTTTCAAAGCGCCTATCCGGCCTGCTGTCCCCGCAGTGGTTGATCGGCTTGGTTCCCGGAATCCTATCGACGCGTTCGTCGTCGCCCGGCTTCAGAAGGAGAATCTTGGATTGGCTGTCGAGGCGGATAACCCCACCTTGATTCGGCGTCTCTCCTTGGATCTCATCGGCTTGCCTCCTTCGATTGAGCAAGTGGATGCCTTTCTGGCGGACACCTCTCCCGACGCCTATGAGAAGTGTGTGGATCGGCTCCTGGGTTCGGCGCATTACGGGGAACGCTGGGGGCGGCTCTGGCTGGATGCGGCCCGCTATGCCGACTCGGACGGATTCGAGAAGGACAAACCTCGGTTCATCTGGCACTACCGGGATTGGGTAGTGAACGCGCTCAACAACAATTTGCCTTATGATCGTTTTGTGATCGAGCAGATCGCCGGCGATTTGCTCCCCAATGCGACCGATTCGCAGCGGGTGGCGACGGGCTTCCTGCGCAACGCCATGCTCAACGAAGAGGGAGGGGTAGATCCAGAGCAGTTTCGCATGGATGGCATGTTTGACCGCATGGATTGCATTGGGAAGAGCGTCCTCGGTATGACCATACAATGTGCGCAGTGCCATACCCACAAATATGACCCGCTCACCCAGGAGGAGTATTATCGACTCTTCGCCTATTTGAATAACGACCACGAGTCCTCGGAGGTGGCCTACACTCCGGCTGAGCAGCAGTTGCGGGCCGATTTGCTGCATCAAATTCGAGATCTGGAGGAGGGTCTACGGCACCAGACGGCAGGTTGGGAAGACCGCCTAGCCCACTGGGAGGAGTCGGTCCGGGGGAACCAGCCCAAGTGGGAGTCGGTTGAATGTCGGAACGCGGGCGACAATGGCGAGCGCTTCTACTACTATCCAGACGCCTCCATCCGCGCCGCCAGCTATGCGCCGACCCTGTGGACCGCTCATTTCCGAGGGACCAATCATCTTGGGGCGATCGGGGCTTTCCGCCTCGAGCAGTTCACCGATCCCAATCTGCCCTGTCATGGTCCTGGCCGTTCCATCAAAGGCATGGCCGCCTTGAGTGAGTTCAATGTGGAGGCTGTGGATCTGGCGAATCGGACCAATACGGTGAAGGTGAAGTTCGTGGCGGCTTCGGCTGATTTCTCCAATCCTGAGAAGGATCTTGAGGCGGAGTTCGCCAATCAGGCCAAGAAGCGGCGACCGTATGGGCCGATCGCCTTTGCTATTGATGGAAACGCAGACACCGCCTGGGGCATCGACGCAGGGCCTGGCAGGCGAAATCAGCCCCGCAAGGCGGTCTTCGTTCCTGAGAAGCCCTTGGTATTCCCGCAGGGTGCGGAGTTGAACTTTCGATTGATGCAGAACCATGGAGGATCCAACTCCGACGACAATCAGAACCACAATCTCGGGAGATTTCGCCTGTCAGTCACGTCGGTGACCAACGCCAGTGCCGATCTCATTCCCGACGCAGTGCGTCAGATCATTGAGGGTGTGCGCGAGGGGCGAAACCAGGCTCAAGTCGCGACAGTGTTCAGCTATTGGAGGACCACTCTGCCCGAGTTTGCCGAGACGAATGAGAAGATCGAGGCCTTGTGGCGTCGCTGGCCGGAAGGAGCACCTACGCTCTCGCTTGCGCAGCGGAGGGGGCGGCAGGCGGGCGATGAGAAGCGCGCGACTCACCTGTTGAAGCGGGGTGACTGGCTTAAGCCTGAGGGTGAGGTGGGTCCTGGGGTGCCTGCAGCTCTCCACCCTCTCCCGGCGGATGCGGACGGTTCCCGTCTGACCCTGGCCCGCTGGCTGGTGGATCCTCGATCTCCCACCACTGCCCGCGTTTTGGTGAATCGTTTGTGGCAGGCGTATTTTGGGATAGGTCTGGTTGAGACCAGCGAGGACCTGGGGGTGCAGAGCCCGCCTCCGTCCCATCCTGAGTTGTTGGACTGGTTGGCCTGCGAGCTGATGGATCGCGGATGGGATCAGAAAGCGATGCATCGGTGGATCGTCACGTCGGCCACCTATCGGCAGTCCAGCCATGTGTCACCCGAGTCGCAGACCCGGGATCCCTACAACCGGCTTTTGGCCCGTGGTTCGCGTGTCCGGGTGGATGCGGAGATTGTTCGGGACGTCGCTCTGGCCGCGAGCGGCTTGTTGGAGCCGGCGCTGGGTGGCCCGAGCGTCTACGCGCCAGCCCCCGAGTTTCTCTTCCGGCCGCCCACCAGCTATGGGCCCAAGACCTGGACCGAGGAGACCGGTCCTAACCGCTATCGTCGCGCTCTCTACACCTTCCGTTTTCGATCGATACCCTATCCGGTTCTGCAGAATTTTGACGCCCCCAACGGTGATTTTTCGTGCGTGCGGCGTGCCCGATCCAACACGCCGCTCCAGGCGCTCACCACCTTGAACGAAGTTCTGTTCATGGAAACGGCTCAGGGTTTGGCCCTGCGAATCCTGGAGCGTGGAGAGGAGACCGATGAAGCGCGTCTTCGCTATGGGTTTCGTCGAGTTTTGAGTCGTCTGCCAACCGCAGCCGAATTGGCGGATCTGAAGAGCTTGCTGGAGAGGCAAACTCGGTATCTTTCAGAAGGCTGGGTCGATGTGAGGGAGTTGGCCACCGGCCATCGCTCGCTACCGAAGTTGCCTGTGGGCTCGACGCCTACCCAGCTGGCGGCCTACACCGTCGTCTCACGCGTGCTGCTGAATTTGGACGAGGCCATCACTAAGGAATAAAGAAGCCATGAATTGCCAAAGCCATTTCGATCATGGGGTCCACCCGCGCCAGCTTGCCCGCCGCTGGTTTTTTAAGGACTGCGGCGTGGGTGTGGGGGCCATCGCTCTCGGCCAGCTGCTTCGACAACAAGGCTACGCGGCCTCCGTTGGCACCAATCCGATGGCGCCTCGCCAGCCCCACTTCACTCCAAAGGCCAAGCGAGTGATCTATCTTTTCATGGCGGGTGCGCCCAGCCACCTAGAGTTGTTCGACCACAAGCCGGAGCTGACCAAGTGGGATGGCAAGCTGCCTCCTCAGGAGCTGCTCAAGGGGTATCGCGCGGCGTTCATCAACCAGAATTCCACCTTGCTGGGCCCCAAGTTTAAGTTCTCGCGCTACGGTCAAAGTGGCACGGAGCTTTCCGAACTGCTTCCCCATTTAGGTTCTGTGGCCGATGACATCGCCCTGGTACGTTCCATGCACACCGATGCCTTTAACCATGCGCCGGGTCAGATTTTCATGAACACAGGATCCCAGCAATTTGGGCGTCCGAGCCTGGGAGCTTGGACGACCTACGGCCTGGGGTGTGAGTCCAACGATCTGCCCGCCTATGTGGTATTCAGCACGGGAAGTAAGGGGCCCAGCGGTGGCGCTTCGAACTGGGGGAATGGCTTCCTTCCATCGCTGCACCAGGGCGTGCAGTTTCGAAGCGGCGGAGATCCTGTGCTCTACCTGTCCAATCCCAAGGGCGTGGATGACCGGATTCAGCGTGACTCGTTGAACACGCTCAGCCAGCTCAATCGGCATCGATTGGACGCCGTGGGGGATCCGGAGATTGCCACGCGCATCAGCTCCTTCGAGATGGCCTATCGGATGCAGTCCAGTGCTCCCGATCTGATGGACCTATCCAAGGAGCCTCAGCATATCCTCGACATGTATGGAGCGGAGCCGGGTAAGACTACTTTCGCGAGCGCCTGCCTGCTGGCTCGGCGCATGGTGGAGAGAGGTGTTCGTTTTGTGCAGATTTTCCATGAGGCTTGGGATCAGCACGGTAATTTGGTCAATGATCTCAAGAAAAACTGTCTAAATACCGATCGAGCCAGCGCGGCGCTGGTGCGCGATTTAAAGCAGCGCGGTTTGCTGGAGGATACCTTGGTTGTTTGGGGCGGCGAGTTTGGACGGACCCCGATGGTCCAGGGAGGCAACGACGGTCGAGATCACCATCCGAACTGTTTTAGCATGTGGCTTGCGGGTGGAGGTGTGAAATCTGGGGTCACGGTGGGGGAATCCGACGAGTTCGGGTTCAACGCCGTGCGAGACAAGGTGCATGTTCACGACTTGAACGCCACCGTCCTTCATCTCCTGGGCTTTGAGCATAACCGGCTCACCTATCGTTTTCAGGGTCGGGATTTCCGGCTGACCGATGTCCATGGTGAGTTGGTGGACAAATTGATCGCTTGACCACAGGAGGGCTGCCCGCGCATTTTTGCCCCGTGCGAAGCACCATCATCCTGCCGATCCTTCTCGGGGCGGCCGCGGCTTTGGGCGGCAACTCGGCGCCGGAGAAATCCGTCATTCAGATTTATAACTTCGGCCAGTCCGTGGCCTGGGACGCCCCCTGGCGATTCACTGGGGTCGGGCGAAGTACGGGCACCGGCTTTCTCATCAAGGGAAAGAGGATCATGACCAACGCCCATGTTGTGAGTTGGGCGAAGCAGATCCTGGTGCGTCGCTATCAGGATCCGAGGCCCTACGCCGCCAAAGTGAAGTTCATCGGTCATGATTGCGATCTGGCCGTGCTGGAGGTCGAAGATGAGGCCTTCTTCGAAGGGTTGGAGCCGCTGGAGGTGGGAGAGTTGCCCAAGGTGCGCTCGACCGTCATCACCTATGGGTATCCAGCCGGAGGCGAGCAGATCTCCTATACCCGCGGGGTGGTTTCGCGCATCGAACTCCAGACCTACGTCCATATTGGCAACTTGGCCTTCCTTGGAGTTCAGACCGATGCCGCCATCAACCCGGGTAACAGCGGCGGGCCGGTCATCCAGGAGGGGATGGTGGTTGGAGTGGCTTTCCAAGGGGCTACCGGTTTGGAGAATACGGGGTTCTTCATCCCTCCGTCTGTCATCAATCACTTTCTTAAGGACGTCGAAGATGGGACCTATCATGGGTTCCCGCGCGCAGGTATTCGAGTGATTGCCTTGCAAAATCCGGCCTATCGCAAATCGCTCGGCCTTGCCGCTACCGGCCCCGGGGCTCGAGTGGATTTGGTGCTCCCTTCCTCTGCGGCCAAAGGAATTCTGGAGGAAGACGATGTGATCCTGAATGTCGCCGGGTTCGATGTGGGAAGCGATGCCAGCATTATGTATGAGGGCAATCGACTGAATCTCACGGCCGGCTTTCATGGCGCCCAGCATGGGGACAAGGTGCAGGTGAAGATCCTCCGCAAAGGCCAGGAGCAGAGCGTGCAGGTTCCGATGACGGTCACCGAGGAGGAGAAGATGCTAAGCAATCAGTATGATGTCCTCCCTCGCTACTACGTTTATGGCGGATTGATTTTCACGCCTTTGAGCATCGACTACCTTCGTACGCTGGGCCGTAACTGGGCGGATTCCGCCGGATCGGAGATGTTCTACGAGCTCTACTATCGCCGGAACGAGAAGCCGGAGGTGAATCGACCCGAACCCATCGTCCTGGCGGGAGTGTTGGCGCATCCGGTCAATGCCAATATGAAGGCGCAGTCGCGAAGCCTGGTCTCCAAGATCAATGGCAAGGCGATCACCAAGCTTGAGGATGTGGTGGAGGCCTTGGCTCAGCCGGGAGTGAAGGAGCATCTGATCGAGTTTCTGCAGAACGACGGGGTGGAATGCCTGAGTCGTGACGAGGCCGATCAGGCCAATCCGAAGATCCTAAAAACCTACGGAATCACCAAGGACCGCCGGCTATGATTCAGCTCCCTCTTTCCATGCGCCTTACTCTTGCCCTCCTGATCGCTCTGGCTCCCCTAGGGACCATGGCTCGCAGCACGCGTGATGATGCTCAGTCTGTGATGCGTCCGTCGCTGGTTGAGTTGGAGGTCGCCCGGAAACTCTTCGACTATCAGACTCCCTGGACACGCACGAGCGGCAATCTGCGAAAGAGCGCTTTGGTCGTGTCGGCCGATCAAGTGCTGACCACGGCGGACGGCCTTTCAAACCTCACCCTGATGCGGGCGCAACGTGATGGGCGGGGCAAGTATTACGAAGCCTCGGTTGTCTGGGTGGACTATCATGCTAATCTCGCCTTGGTAAAGGTTGAGGATTCCTCATTTTGGAAAGGGTTAAAGCCTGTCGAACTTTTGACCAAGGTGTCCCCCAGCGATGAGTTCCAGGTGCATCGTTGGAAAGGGGGGAATATGGAGTCGAGGAAGGCGGAGTTTAGCCAAGTGGTGGTGCGTCAGAGCAAACTCAGCCTCTATGACTTCGCGCAGTTCGAGCTGACCACTGAAATGACCGCTGCCGGTTGGGGGGAGCCTGTGATGGTGGGGAACAAGCTGGCAGGTTTACTCACCTCCCAAGCGCGCAACACGGCAACCCTGATGCCCGCCCCCTTCATTCGTCATGTCTTGGATGCCCACAAGAAGGGTTCGTTCGCTGGGATGGGTTTCTTCGACTTCACCTGGCAACCGACCGAGAATCCGGCGATCCATCGTCGCTATGAGTTTCCCGGCGAGCCGCGCGGCGTGTTGGTCATTGATGGCGCAAAGCTCAATGGCCAAACCAATGTTATCCAGCGCGGCGACATCATCGTTCAGGTGGACGGCTTCGATATCGACACCCAGGGCAACTATCTGGATCCAATGTTTGGCCGTCTGCTGTTGGAGAATCTCTCCACTCGGCAGCATTTCGCGGGGGACCAGGTGCCCATCAAGATATGGCGCCATGGCAAGTGGGCGGAAGTTCGCTTCCGATTGCCGAAAGTCGACTATGGCATTCGGCAAGTGCCCGAGCATCAGTTCGACCAGGAGCCGGAGTATCTCATTCTGGGTGGGTTGGTGTTTCAGCCCCTGACAGGCCCCTATCTGCGCCGATGGCAGGACTACTATAACGAAGCGACGGCACCCTTCCGGCTGAACTATTACAAGAACGACGCACCTACTAAGGATCGATCTGGATTGGTGGTTCTCTCTAATGTCCTACCTGATCCTTACAATCTAGGCTATCAGGATCAGCACTCTCCGCTTGTGGTCAGCCAGATTAATGGGCGGACCGTCAGCAATCTCAAAGACCTCGCCGAGGCATTGCGCCAGCCTAAAGACGGCTATCATGTCATCCAGTATATGAAGAGTGACAACATCAAGCGGATGGTTGTGGACGCGGAGGGGGCTGCGGCGGCAACGAAGCGGGTACTCGAGCGTTACGGCATTGAGAATGACCGCTTTCTTGCGGGTACGGCTGGAAAATAGCCGTCCTTAGATCGCTGGCTTTCCTTGATCGGTGCGGTCAATTCCTCGCTGGTCGGCTAAATGTCCGCAACATTTGCGACCAAGTTGGGCGTCACTTTCGAGCGCAGACCTGTTACGGCCTGGATGGTTTCAGACTCCTGATTTGAGGCGGTCTGAGAGTTTTCTTCCCCATGATTTGCCATGAAGGGCAATAATTGCCGGCTGATGAAATCCAGAAATTTGTTCACGCCTCCGTTTGTTTTTGCTCATTTTGGTTTGTGTTTGCGGGCCTTTGTTGGACTGGCGTAGCTTGGTACCGCAGCTAGGCACGGAAAATGGTTTGCCACCATGTCTGCAAGATCTTTTATGACCACGAAGCCCCTTTCGAAACCCGAAATAACGGAATTGACCAGCGGTTTGAACAAGCTGGCCAGAAATCTTTGGTGGACTTGGAACCAGGAAGCGCAGGAGCTTTTCCAGGAACTCTCCCCCCGCGGTTGGCAAAACCTTTATCACAACGCTGTCGCTATCCTTCACGAGGTGTCCGACTACGAATTGGGGGTTCGGCTTCAAGCGCCGGATTTCGCCGAGCGTGTCCGACGTGTCTTGGCAGCCTTCAAGCAGTACATGGAGGAGAAGGAGACCTGGGCTGCCAAGAATGCTCCCCAGCTCAAGGACCGCCCAGTGGCCTACTTCAGCGCTGAGTTTGGATTTCATGAAACCCTGCCGATCGCTGCAGGCGGTTTGGGTATCCTTGCGGGTGATCATGCCAAGTCGGCCAGCGATCTCGGCCTGCCCTTTGTTGGGATCAGTCTTTTTTACCGCGAAGGTTATTTTCAACAGGCGATCAACCAGGAGAACTGGCAGACGGAGTATTACACGCTGCTTCATCCGGAGAATCTACCCATCGAGCCCGTGCTGGATGCCCGTGGCCAGCCGCTGGTTTGCAAGGTGCGCATCGCTCTCAATGACGTTTATTTCCAGGCCTGGCGGGTAAACGTGGGGCGAAATCCGGTGATCCTTCTTGATACCAATCGACCCGAGAATGAGCAGCATTACCGAGATCTCACCCTTCGTGTCTACGGCGGCGATAGCACCACTCGAATCATGCAGGAAATCCTGCTAGGTGTTGGTGGCGTCCGTCTCCTGCGCACCTTGGGATATCAGCCGTCCACTTTCCATATGAACGAGGGCCACGCAGCCTTCCTCACTCTCGAGTTGACTCGCGAGAAAGTGGCTAAAGGGAAGTCGTTCGCTGATGCCTTCGCGCGGACCAAAGAGGAATGCCTTTTCACGACGCATACGCCTGTCGAAGCAGGCCATGACCGCTTCAGTAGCGATTTGGTGAACTACGCTGCCAACAAGTTCACCACCCAGCTGAAGATTTCGCACCAGGAACTGATGGGCTTGGGACGTGTGAATCCTGAGAACGCCGATGAGCCTTTCTGTATGACCGTGCTGGCGTTGAAGTGCACCCGCGCGGCCAACGGGGTCAGCGAGCTTCATGGAGAGGTCAGCCGTGAGATGTGGCAATGCCTTTATCCCGGCACCCCGGTGGATAAAGTCCCGATCGGTCACATCACTAACGGAATCCATCTTCTAGGCTGGATGAAAGGACCTGTGCGCCGCTTCTGGCGTCGCAAGCTCAGCAAGGATTGGGAGACGTCCGGAGATACCGAGACCACACGCTTTTGGAACAGCACGACCGGACGAAATTGGGAATCGGTCATCAATTCCTCTGAGTTCTGGCAGAGGGTGGCGGATCCGACCTTCATTTCCGATGAGGAGATCTGGGCGCTTCGTTATCGCCTGCGGCGTGAGTTGGTCGAATTTTCAAGGCGCCGTCTGCTCCTGCAGGGACAGAATCTGTCGCAGGGATCGTTCATCATGTTCGATCATTTCCTCAACCCCGACGCCCTCACTATCGGGTTTGCCCGTCGGTTTGCGACTTACAAGCGCGCTCCCCTGATCTTCCAGCAGTTCGAAAAGATCGTTCGACTCTGCAATGATACCAAGCGTCCCATCCAGTTCATCTTCGCCGGTAAGGCGCACCCAAGAGATGACGAAGGGAAGAAGTTTATCCAGCAGATCATCCATTTGAGCAAATACAGCGACCTCAAGGGCTACCTGTTCTTCATCGAGAACTACGACGTCCATGTGGCGCGTCAAATGGTCTCTGGATGCGATGTCTGGCTGAACAATCCGAGGCGTCCGCTCGAGGCATCGGGAACGAGTGGCCAGAAGACGTCCGTGCATGGTTGCCTCAATCTGAGCATTCTCGATGGGTGGTGGCGTGAAGGCTACGACGGCACGAATGGTTTTGCGATTGGCGACGACACGCATCCCGCCAGCATTGAGGAGCAGGACAGCTTGGATAGTTCGAATCTCTTTAGCGCTCTTACGGAGGAGGTCATCCCTTGCTTCTTCGATCGTGATGCCGGGGGCGTCCCTCGTGAATGGATCAAGAAGATCCGCCGTGCCATGGTGACACTCGCTCCTGAATATAGCACCTGGCGGATGGTTCAGGATTACACGAACAAGTTCTACACCAAGTTCTGATCTTGGTGCTCGGCAGCCTATCGGGCTTATCCCCATCCGAACGTGAGTCCGGATGGGGCGTTTGTTTCTGCACACCTTAGCAGGCCAGCATCCAAGAATACCCAGAACCAAGGCATTGCCCTGGCGCGCACACGGCGGAAGGGTGTTCCAATTACAATGGCCTCTAGGCGATGTAGAGCAGACTTTTCAGCTCAAGAACTGCCACGCTCATGATGGGGTAGCGTCGGTCGGGGTCGCGCTCCAGGCACTTGAGCAGGAGCTTGCTCAGGCCTTGGGGCAAAGCAGGATTTAGGTCGAGAGGTGAACGGAGGCTGCCATCCAGTTGGCGCCTGAGGATCTCGTCTGCGCTGTCTCCTGGGAAGGGCTTCTGGCCGGTGAGCAGTTCATAGGCGGAGACTCCGAATGCGAAGATATCCACCCGGTGGTCGATGCCTTCACGCTTGAGCTGCTCAGGTGCCATGTAGGCGGGGGTGCCAGGGTTTTTGGAGAGCTTGATCGGTTTATCAGGCTTGGGCTGCGCGAGGTCGAAGTCCACGAGGCGAACCCCGCCGCTGCGGGTCACAAGCACGTTCTCGGGTTTGAAGTCGAGGTGCATGAAGCCGCTGTCGTGGACATGCTCCAGAGCGATGGCCATGTCGATGAGGATATTCCCTACAAACTCGTGGAGGATCTCATCGCCCTTAACAAGGAGCTGCTTCAGGTTGGATCCCTCCACATAGTCCATCTGGCAATAGTGAATCCCTTCAATCTTCCCGTGCTCCTGATAGCCGATCACGTGCTCGTGGTCGTGAATCTTGGAGAGGATTTCGCAGCCCTGAATGAAGCGGGAGCGAGTGGTGAAGTCCAGGAATGAAGTGGGGCGCAGGAGCCGCAGCGCAGAGGTTTTCTTCGTGTCGTCCGTAGCGAGCCAGATGTCAGCCATACCGCCGCTGTTGACCAGTTCCTGCAAATAGAAACGTCCGAACGGGCCGGGTTTGCGGCAGGGTTCGGGGCGTTGATGGTTGGATTCTTCGTAGACCATGGTCTTCTCCCACACGATGATCGGCAATTTCTGGGCCCGCTTCACATAATGGAGCCGTGCCTTCTCGCGACCGCTAAGTAACACTGATCTTCTGTTTCACGCAAGCCAGAGGATTGGGCGGGTGGCACTTATTCTCATTTGAGCTTATGCGCCTGACTGCTAGGGTCGTCCGGTGCGTTCGTTGCGCGCTCTTTTGATTTTTTTGGCGGTAGTTTTCCTGGGGGCTGCTCTGTTGGCCCCCTGGGTTTATTGGGGTATGCAAACGCTGGCCGCGCACGCCCCGTTCCTCCAGGGCACCGCCGCACAGCCTTTTCATCGCTACGTGAACCGTTGCGTTTACGTTCTGGCACTCGCGGGTCTGTGGCCTCTGCTGCGTGCGCTTCAGGCCCGGGAGTGGGCAGCCGTGGGCCTGGTGTCTCCTTCAGGGCAGGGGGGGCGTTTTCTGTTTGGCTTTGGGCTGGGCTTCCTCTCCCTGCTGCTCGTGGCTGTCGGTGGTCTGGCGTCTGGTGCGCGGGTTCTGAATCACGACCTGGAGCTTGGGCTCGTGCTTCGGAGCGCGGGCATCGCCCTCTTTTCGGCGATGACAGTTTCCGTCCTCGAGGAACTATTGTTCAGGGGGGTTCTTTATGGAAGGCTACGTCCTGCAACTGGAGAGATGACCGCTCTTCTCCTGAGTGCCGGCATCTATTCCATCGTTCATTTCTTTCAGAGGCCACCGCCTCCCGTGGTGATTCATGCGGCTTCGGGTTTTGAGACCCTGGGGCAGATGCTGCGCGGTTTCGCAGATATGCAGGCCCTGTTTCCCGGTTTTCTCACCCTGCTCGTGGGAGGGATTGTTCTGGCCTGGCTCTATCAAGTCAGCGGGACTCTCTATGCCTCGATGGGCTTGCATGCGGGTTGGATCTTCTGGCTTAAGCTCTACGGTGCGGCGACACGCGAGGCTCCCGGAGCACCGTTCTGGCTTTGGGGGAGCGGGAAGCTGATCGATGGGTGGAGCGCTCTGTTAGGGATGTGTTTCTGCGCCGTAGTCGTGAGGGGCTATGCGAGGAATCGAGGGACGCAGGTATGATGTCCCTTAAAGCACTCTCCAACACCTTCCTTGGGTTTCTGTATCCGGAGTGCTGCCAAATCTGCTCAGAAGCCTCCGCCACCCCCGAGTCCGGCTACGTATGCGACGCCTGTCGCGCGGGGATCCAGCGGATCGAGCGCCCGTTCTGCGAACGCTGCGGCCTTCCCGTGAGCGGTGAGGTAACCGGAACATTCCAATGTCCCAACTGCCACGAGTTGGAGCTCTACTTTGCGTCCGCGCGTTCCGTGTTCGCAGCACGGGGGGTCGGCCGCGATCTAGTCCATCGCTTCAAATATCATCGCGCCCTCTGGTTTGAGCCGCTTTTTGAGACGCTGCTTCGAGAAATCGCGCTGCCCGAGATCTCCACCGGGCAGTGGGATGCCATTCTACCCGTGCCTCTCCACGCCCTTAAGCAGCGGGAGCGCGAGTTCAATCAGGCGGATCGCCTGGCCCGCTTGCTCGGTCGTTCCACCGGGGTTCCTGTGCATGGCGGTGCCTTGCGTCGAACGCAGCATACGGAAACACAAACGCATCTCACTCGTGCTGAGCGAAATCGAAATGTTCGGTCGGCCTTCGAATGGCGAGGGGAGTGGCCATCGCAGTGGCGTCGAGTGATTCTGGTGGACGATGTGCTCACCACGGGAGCGACGACGAACGCCTGCGCGCGAGTCTTGCGTCGAGCAGGTGCAGAGCACGTTTCCGTCTGGACCCTGGCCCGCGGGATCTAATCAAGGTCAGCGCAACCTGAGTGCGTGAGGAGCGATCCAATAGCATGCCATCGCGATCAAGAGCGCCCCGCCGAGGTCCACCAGGAACCCGCTGCGCACCATGCGTGGGACGGTCAGGTAGCCGCTCGCAAAGACAATGGCGTTGGGTGGTGTGCCCGCCGGAAACATGAAGCCAAACGAGGCGGCCATGGTGGCGGCCAGCATGAGCGGGGCGGGATGCATTCCTAGGCTGTTGGAGCTGGCTGCGAGAAGCGGTAGCAGGATACTGGCGGTGGCAACATTCGACGCCACCTCGCTGAGGGCCACGGTAATCAGGCATACGATGAGGAGCAGGAGGAACGGATGCACGACGGGAAGCGTTTTCAGCCCCTGAGCGATGGCATCGGAGAGCCCTCCCTTTTGCATGCCTTCCGCCAGGGCAAACCCGCCCCCCAGAAGAAGGAGCATGTCCCAGGAAATTTTGCGCGCCGAGCGCAGGCTCAGAGCGGGGGTGAAGGGGTCGAGTCGTATGGGAATGAGCAACAGAAGAAGGCCTACGATCATGGCGACCTGGGAGTCGACCGCATTGGAGGCGAAAAATTTGGCCACCGGGGCAGGAAGTTGAGGGAGGAGAGGCCCGAGGATTTCCTGCCAGCTCCAGGGGGCGATGGTCGTCCATCCGGGGATCTTTACGAAACCCAGGTCCATCTCCTGCCGAAAGGTCCAGAGGAAGGCGGCGATCAGGAAGCCAGTCAGCGCCGCCCATTCTCCACGGCTCATGGCTCCTTGGCGGCGTCGGGCTTCGTCGATTGCCGCCCGGCCGCCAGGAAAGTCCTCCGCCGGCAGCGGCTCTGCCACTCTCACCAGATAAAACCAGACTAAGGGGAGGTAGACCGCGACGATAGGAAAGCCCACTTTGAGCCAGCTTAAAAAATCGACATCCGCTACGCCAACGCTGGCAGCCTGCTTGACAAAGATCAGGTTAGGGCCTGTACCAATTTTGCTTCCGATGCCACCGATGCTGGCGGCGTAGGCAATGCCGAGCATCAAGGCTGAGCCAAAGCGGCGCAGGATGGGATTGTTGGGATCGCGATCCTTCTCGAAGCGCCGAAGCACCGCGAGGGCGATGGGGTACATGAGCAGAGCGGTGGCGGTGTTAGAAATCCAGAGGGTGATGAAGCCCGTGGCGAGCATGAATCCAAGGACGATGCGTCGAGGGCTGACTCCTAAACGGGAAACGATTCCGAGTGCCAGTCGTTGATGCAGACCCCATTGTTCCATGCAGGCGGCGATCAGCATGCCGCCTAGGAATAAGAAATTGACCGGGTCGAGGTAGGCATACAGAACGGGCAGCAGTGGGACCTTCGCCAGAAGGGGGAAGATTGGAATGGGTAGGAGCGCCGTGGCCCACAGCGGGATCGGTTGGGTGATCCACCAGAAGGCCATGAGAAGGATAGTTCCCGCAGACCAGGCTGCCGTTGGGCTCAACCCAAACCGGGGAAGCACGATTCCAACACAGCAGATGAGAAGGAGTCCGCAGGCCAGGAGCGCGGCCCGCGTGCGCGGGGATTGGGGCGTTGTGCCGCTTTCAGGATTCATGGAAATAGGGGTCCCTCAGGGTCGCTGGGATGGGAGGCGTGGCCCCTGGGCAGGAGCAGACATGCGCTGCGATGGCATTGGCCTGGTGGTGGGCCTTTTGGAGAGGCCAGCCTGAGAGGAGGCCTAGGGCAAGGGCTGCCGTGAAGGCGTCGCCGGCACCAATGGTGTCCGTCACGCGAACCTCCCGTGCTGCCACCTCCGACCAGTCGCCTGCAAAATAGACCAGGCTGCCCCTGGCACCTAGCGTGAAGGCAGCCCCCTTGAGTTGGAATCGGCTCACGAGGGTGGCGATTCGGGATCGATCATCCCCGGTTAATTGGAATAGCTTCGAGAGGACAGGCAGCTCGCTCTCGTTCACCTTTAAAAAATTGCAGAGCGAGAGCGACTCAACGATCCCCTGGGGTGAATAGAATTGCTGTCGCAGATTGATATCGAAGATCCTCAAAGATGAGGGGGGGCTTGATGCGACCAGCGCCTGAATGGTGGATCGGGAGGGTTCGCTCCGCTGTCCGAGAGTGCCAAAACAGAGGGCGTCCGAGTTTGAAAGGCTGTGGGCTGTGTTCGTGGCACCACTCAGATGGTCCCAGGCGACGTGTTCGTGGATGACAAACAAAGGTTGGCCATCGGGGGCTAGATCGACGCTCACCGTGCCCGTGGGTTTTGCCTCATCGACTTCGATCCCGTCTGTGGAGACCCCGAGATGACGTATTCGGTCGAGAGCCTCGTGACCTAGGGGATCGTTTCCGACCCGGGAGATGAGTCCCACCTCTGCCCCCAGTGCGCTGGCATGATAGGCGAAGTTGGCGGGCGCACCTCCCAATTGCCGTCCGGCTGGAAGAAGATCCCAGAGTAGCTCGCCAATGCCGAAAACCTTCGGCTTCATCGGGCCCTTTTGCTGGGATGCCTTCTGATGCCGCAAGAATCGCCTGGGCGGCGGTGCGATGAGATCATCCCCACAGCAGAGCGCACCTTTGGCTCTTTGATAAGCCTTTTGTGGCTGCCGCAAGGCGCAACAGGTCAGAAGCTCTTAGTCAGCGGGGAGGAGTCGCTTTCTGGTGTCTGGGGTCGACCCGCGGGACTATCGAAATCCACGAAGGATGCGGATCCGCGTTCGGAGGGTTCTGGCATGGGAAAGGCACTTTCTCTTTCTGCCTGTGTTTCGTGCACCAGGGCCTTCGGGGCCTTCGGGGCCATCGCCACAGGGGGCATGGGAGCGACGCCTGGGCTCCGGATCGTCTTGGCGTGCGGCTTTGCTTTCCTACCACCGACGTAGGCTTCTAGCGTATGGAGGGCTTCCTGCAAGCCCTGAGCCTGCTGCTGCAGGTCGGCGGCCGATGCGGCCGTCTCCTCTGAGCAGGAAGCGTTGTTTTGCGCCACGGTTTCAATCTGATGGATTCCTTGCTGAACCTGCTCGATGCCTTGATTTTGCTCGGCCGAAGCGTGGGCGATTTCCGCGGCGATCGCGTCCACTTTCCGCACTTCCGACACGATTTCCTTCAGGCTCTTCCCGACGCGCTCCGTGATCTCGACACCCTGGCGGCTGCTCTGGATGGATTTCTGAATCTTCTCATCCGTTTCCTGGGCGGCGCTGGAGCATCGTTGTGCTAGATTCCTGACTTCATCCGCCACGACGGCGAAGCCTAGTCCGGCCTCTCCGGCCCGAGCTGCCTCGACGGCTGCGTTCAGGGCTAGGATATTTGTTTGAAAGGCGATCTCATTGATCGTTTTGAGGATCTTGCCCACGTCCTGACTCGAGGTATCTATCGAGCGCATCGCGGCCTGCATCTGACTGACATGCTGCGCTCCACTCTCCGCTGCGCGGACGGCTGTGGCGCTGAGGTCTTTCGCGCTTTGGGCGTGGAAGGCATTCTGCTTGGCGAGTTGGCTGATGGAGCTCACGGCACTGGAGGTCTCCTCTACGGAAGCGGCCTGCTGGTTGGCACCATCACTGAGCTTGCTGGCCGCATCGAAGAGCTGAGAGACAGCGATGCCTACCTGGCGAGTACCTTGATGGACCTCCAGAGTGACTTCAGAGATTCGTCGAACGATCCTTTGTGCGATCCAGACTGCAAGGCATGTGCCCAGTAGGATGACGGTGAGGGCGATCGCAGCACTAAGCCGCACGACTTTCTCAGAGGTAGCGACAAGGCCCTCCTGGCCCGTGTCGAACTCTCGTTCCGCCCCTGCTTTTAGTAACGCGACCTCCTGACTCAGGGTTAGAATCTGTTTTTCGAAGAAATCGACGTCGCCAGTTCCAGTGGCGGCGGAGGCGGCGATGCCGAAGGCCTCGTTGAACTGGGACTCTAGCTCGTCCAGGAGCGGTTTTAGGGCATCGGTCTGAACCTTGCGGAGGGCAGTGAGTCCCTCTGCGAACTTACTCCGGCCTGCGAAATTGAGATCCCGCATCGAGGTGGCGTAGTGAACCGCCGCGACGCCCCGGGCCAGACTGTTGTAACCTTTGGGATCGAGTGGTTGAGCTTCGAGGGTTTTTCGGAACGCTTTGTCGAGCGCCTCACGTGCGCCCACGAGATCAGCTTGTGTATTTAGACGTTGCTCGGCCAGTTGCAGCGTTCGTGTGGTGGTTTGCCGGAAAGAACTGCTGTTGGTGTTCAGCAACTTCAACAGCTCACCCACTGTGGAAGGTGTGGCTGGCGGTTTTGGCGACGTCGCACTTGATGACGCGGAGGGAGCCTGTGGGGTTGAGCGGAGCGGGGACGAATGCAAGGCGGCGAAGCGTGTGGAAGATAAGGAGGCCAGGCTTTGATCGAGTTGGGTGAGGAGATCCTCAGCCTGCTGCCGGGTGGCTGCGAGATCTGCGGAGCGGGTTTGGAGCAAGGATGACTTGATCACGGAGGCGATCTCATCCAATTGACTTTTGGCACGGATGGCCTCCCGGTACATGGGGATGCGCTCTTTGCCTTCGGTGCGGATGATCTCCACGATGGCGCGTATCTCGACATAGACCAGTCCAACCACCAACACAAAGCCGAGCACGAGCACGCCTACCGCTCCAAGGATTCTCTTTAGCATAGCAGCCCTTTTTTCCCTCGCACCTCTATTTCCCAGCCGTTTCGTTAGGACCCAGGTCTCTGCATCCTTCGTGCCGACGGTGCACTCCTCCCGAAGGATCGGTTGAATCGGGGGCGGCTTTAGGTCGATTTGGAGGGCGCAGGAGGAGCCGCGTGTGAAGCTTGGGCAGGATCCGAGTTCGTTTCACCGTCTACGAAGTGCGTAGCCCATGTTGGGGGTGGGCACCACTGCGATTTCTCTCAGGGTGGGTATGTGCCAGAACCGGATCTCAATGCCCACGTTGGCGGAAGCAAGGGTCAGGCCGTTGGAGGGTCCATCGCGCGAGCGCATCCTCGAGATCGTCCTTGTGCGTGGGCTTGCTGATGGGGTCGTCCATTCCTGAGGCGCGTAATCATGCTGGGCTCCTCCCATTTTTATCTTCGAATTGTTGAAAGATCTGCCAAGATAGAACGTTGATTCCTGTTATGGCCCAAAACGATCGCAATACGGACGAGTTGCTGCCGACGCGGCACTCGCTTCTGTCCCGTCTTCGGAACCGCGACGATAGTCGTGGGTGGGCCGATTTCTTCCAGACCTACCGCTCGCTGGTCTACCAGGTGGCTCGGCAGTCCGGACTCAGCCATCACGAGTCCGAGGAGGTGGTGCAAGAAACGGTTATCACGGTCTCTAAACGGATCCCAGAGTTTCACTACGATCCTAGCGTCTGCTCCTTCAAGACGTGGCTGATGAACCTCACTCGCTGGCGGATTGTGGATCAGTTCAGAAAGCGTCCTCCCGCGGGACGCTTTTCAGACCCCATCGACTCGGGGCCACGGACCACCCTGCTGGATCGGGTTCCAGATCCACGAAGCCTGAATCTCGACCAAGTCTGGGAGACCGAATGGCGGAACCATCTCCTCGCCGAGGCGGACCAGGCTGTCCGTTTAAAGGTGTCGCCTGAGCAGTACCAGATCTTCGATCTCTACCTGGTCAAGCAATGGCCTGTCAGGCGGATTGCTTCGGAGCTTGGCATCAGCGCGGCCTCGGTCTATCTCGCCAAACATCGGGTGGCATCCCTTCTGCGCCGAGAGGTGAAGCGGATCGAAAAGAGCCGGTCTAATCCCGATGGCCTCCTCTGATACGGACATCATCAGCCATCCTCCCCACGTTCCCGGATATGAGTTGATCCGGCGAGTGGGGCGGGGCAGTTATGGTGAGGTCTGGCTCGCCCGCAGCCCTGCTGGCCTTTACCGCGCTGTTAAGATTGTTCGCAGGGATACCTTCGAGAAAGACCGCCCTTACGAACGGGAGTATTCAGGGATCCAAAAATTCGAGCCGGTTTCCCGCTTGCATGCCAGCCAGGTGGCCGTGTTGGAGGTCGGGCGCAATGACGAGGCTGGGTTCTTCTACTACGCCATGGAACTGGCGGACCCAGCGGTCGATGCGGAGCATCTTCCTGTGTCTGTGCGACAGAGTTGCGCAGGTTCGTCCGTGCCTCCCGCGTGGGAAAGCTATCGACCCCGCAATCTTCGCAGCGAGATCGTTCGCCAGGGACGCATCCCCTTCGAGGAATGCCTGCGCACCGGCATCGCGCTCGCGACGGCACTCGATCATCTCCACCGCCACGGCTTGGTTCACCGTGACATCAAACCCTCGAACGTGATTTTTGTGGATGGCGTGCCCAAGCTCGCGGATATCGGACTGGTGACGGATGTGGGGGCTACCCTGACTTACGTGGGTACCGAAGGCTTCCTTCCTCCCGAAGGCCCCGGGACTCCGGTGGCGGACATCTACGGTCTTGGCAAGGTGATTTACGAGATGGCGACCGGCCGGGACAGGCTCGACTTCCCCGCCTTGCCGGACGGGGTCGATGGGGCATTCGATCAGGAGCGGATGATGGAGCTGAATTTGGTGCTGCTGAAGGCCTGTCAGAACGATCCGGTTCGACGCTATCAATCTGTGCGGGAGCTGCTCGCGGATCTTGCAATCCTGAATGGTGGAGGCTCCCTGCGGCGTCAGCGTGCGTTGGAGTTTCGCATGCGCTCCATTCGTCGGGCGCTGGTGGGGGTGGTTTCGACAGCTTTGGGCGCGGCTGTTGTGTGGGGGTATACCGATGTGGTTCGCGCCCGTCGGGCCGCGGAGCGGCTTGCTCAAACACGTCATGAGAGAGATTTACAGGTGCAGGCCACTTTGGAGACGCGGGGTCGACTAGCCAGCCTCTACCGTCAGCGCGCCCGAGAGGCTGCCGCTGCTGACGATATTGGTGGTGCGGCGCTCTGGGAGGCTCATTCGACCGCTCTTCAATCCCACGTCCTCGATAGTGGCGCGTCTCCCCTGAGGAGTTGGGTGCGCTTTGCCGGAACGATCACCGCTGCGAATCCCCTCCACCGCATCGCGGTCCTGGCTTCGGAGCCGGATCGTACGGTGTCGCTCTCCGAACAGGCCTTGTCGGTGTGGGATTGGAACAAGCCGGGGATCGCACTGAGAACTGTGGCATTGGAGCGGCGCCTGTTAAGCTTTCAGATGCTTCCAGAACGGGCATTGATCTGCCTGAAAGCGGCAGGGGGATTGTCGCGCTGGGAGAACTGGGGCGATGCCTCGGTGGATTTGGAAGGATCCGAAGGGGTGGAGTCATTCTCCATGGACCCTGCCGGTCGTTGGGTGGCTGCGTGTGCGACAAACGGCGTCGCTCGCGTTTGGGAGTCAAGCACGGGGAAGGGCGTGATGCGAGCGCCTGGGGTGGGGCGGGATGCGTTGGTGGTTCTTAGCCCCGATGGCCGTCGTCTGGCCGTTGGGCAGACATCGGGTTCGATTCGGATTTGGGATACCGCGAGCGGGCAGGCTCAGGAACGGACGCTTGCCCAAGGTCAAAGCGTCCGACAAATCCTGTTTTCCCCGGATGGCAGCCGGTTGTTTACGGTGGGGGGTGGGACCGTCCTTTCCTGGGATTCTGGCCTAGGCGAACCTGGATTTGCGCGTTTCGTTCATGATGCGGAAGTGAGCGTGGCGGCTTTGGGGCCCACTGGAGCGTGGATCGTTACGGGGACTCTGGAGGGCGGGGTGCATCTCTGGGACACGGTTCAAGGGAGGTCTTTGGGCCGCAGTCCGTCGCTGACGTCGGCGCGGGCGGTGGAGCGATTGGAAGTCAGCGCCGACGGGTGTTGGATCGCGGCATGGGGGGCAGGGGAGTTGCGACTGTTGAGACGGCGTTCTGACACGGGTCTTCAGCGGGTGTTCCGGATACCGGACGGCGTCACCCACTGTGCCTTTGCTCCGGAGGGTCGGTGGTTGTTGGTTGCTGAGAGGTCCGGCTCTCTTTCTCGGTGGGAGCTTGAATCCGAACCTCTCGTCGTGTTTTCGACCGAGGTGGGGACGTCTGCGGAGCAAATGGTTTCAGTCGCTGAGCTTTGGGCTGGGCGACGGATGCAGGATGAACAGGCGGTGGCCCTCGACCCAGGGCAGCGCCTGGTTCGATGGCAGACGCAGCGTGCCTTGCTGGGGCAGGGAAAGCCGGGTTTGACCCCAGGGGAATGGCATTCTCGCCGCGCTAGCGCCGATGAAAAGGGAGGGGATTGGGTAGCGGCTGCGTTTCATTGGAATCGGGCGTCGATCGAGTCGGATCGTTCTGGAGAGGGGCGAGCCTTCAAGGCGCGTGCCGTTCTCGCTGTCTCAAACTCAATAGCGTTGGAACCGCGGCAACCCCCTCCTGTCCGAATTCCTCCACGTCCAGCGGGGCTGACTGCCCGACAGCTTGATCTCAGCGCCTTCTACGATGCTCCACTGGGCGTGTCCTGGCTAGGGATGAGCCCTGGGGCCACGTCCAATGACCTGGGTGAGTTAGCCCGTGTTCCGGCTCGGTTTGGCGGTCTGGACTTTGATCTCCGTGGGGTGATCCAGCTCTCCAGTGTGGCGCTCGAGAATCGGGGAAAGCGCTTTCGCCGTCAGGTGACGGGTATCCCGGTTGGGCAGCGCGCGGTGCGCATCCACTTTGTCCATGCCACGGTCTGGGACGCGGTGCATCGGACACAGGTGGGGACTTATCGGATCCACTACACAGACGGCGAGACTCGCGATATCCCGCTATTGTTTGGTGAGACCATCGGCGACTGGTGGTGCTCCGCTTCTGCCCTACGCCGCTTTCCCGCCACCGCTGTGGTCTGGCAAGGGAGCAACGATGCCAGTCGGGAAGCGGGAATGTCTGTGAGGATCTTCCAGATGTCCTGGATCAATCCTCGTCAGGCGCAGGACATTTCGTCGTTGGAACTTATCAGCGCGATGGACCGACCTGCTCCCTTCCTCCTTGGAATCACGCTTGAGCCTGAGCGGCTGCAGTAGGAGACTGGCGCATCCATGATCGCCGCATCCTTCCGTATCAGCCTACTGCTCTGCTTTTTCCTTGGCCGCGTATCGGCCCGTGAACCGGTGCCGGACAAGTTGGTCGTGCTGACCTTCGACGACGCCTCGGTTTCCCATCATTCGTTCGTCGGTCCCCTGCTGAAGCAGCAGGGCTTTGGAGCCACCTTTTTCATTACCGAAGGCTTTCTGAATCCCAGCAATCGCGCTCACTATCTCAGCTGGAAGCAGATTCGAGAGCTGCACGACGACGGCTTTGAGATTGGGAATCACACTCGCGATCATCTGGGGGTGTCGCCGGGAACTCTGGGTCGATTGCGCGAGCAGGTGGAGTTCATTCATCAGCGCTGTCGGGAGCATGGCATTCCGCAACCCGTTAGCTTCGCGTATCCCGGCAATGCACTCACCCTAGGTGCGTTGCCGATTCTGAAGGAGCTCGGGATCCGTTTTGCTCGCCGGGGTGGGGCACCGGAACATGTCTATGAATGGGGGCGGGGGTTTGCCTACGAGTCAGGCAAGGATCATCCCCTCCTGATCCCCTCCGCGGGGGATGCTCGCCCCGACTGGACCTTGGACGATTTCAAACGGGCGGTGTCGCAGGCGCGTGACGGGCGAATCGCTGTGCTTCAGTTTCATGGCGTCCCGGACATCGAACATGCCTGGGTGAGCAGTCGGCAGGAGTTTTTTCGCGAATGCATGGTGCATCTAAAATCTGGAGGTTATCGGGTGGTCGCGCTCCGGGATTTGGAACGTTACGTGGATCCCGAAGTGGCTCCCCCGGCACCTTTGGAAGTGGTTGAACGCCGCAAGGGCACGATCACGGAAGTCACCGTGGAGGGGGAGGTGGTGAATTCCGAGACGAGCCAAGGCATTCCTTCGCGCGTCCATGTGAGCGATGCTACGGGGCAGTGGTATTTTCCGAAGTCCTTCTCGTTGCAGCAGCCAGCCGTTCGCTACGAGCGACGCAACGGATCCAGTCCCAATGCGGTTGAGATGCACACCACCCTTCCCGGACAGCCTTTCCGCCTTGAGCTTAAGCCGGGTCGCTATGTGTTCCGAGTCGAACATGGTAAGGAGTTCCTGCCGGAAGTTAGGGAGGTGGAGGTGCGTCCCGGGCTTTCCCGTCTTTCATTTCGTCTGAAGCGATGGGTGAACATGGCGGAGCAGGGGTGGTATTCCGGGGACACACATAATCATCGGAATCCGGCAGAGCTTCCCAGTGCGATGCTGGCCGAAGATGTCAACGTCGCACTTCCGATGGTGGATTGGACCACCGTCTCGACGGTGTCGCCTGTCGTCAGTCGGCAGGGCTTTCCGGGAGACTATGGAACCCAGCCTATTCGGGTGGATGCCCGACACGCGTGGTTCCCAAGGAATACCGAGTATGAGATCTTCACCACCGGCAAGCAGCCCCACACCTTGGGAGCACTCGTCATACTCAATCATCGGAGCCGCTTCGAGGAAGAGATACTTCCGCTTGAGAAGGTGTTAGCCCGGGCACGAGCGGAGGGGGCATTGTTGGATCTGGAGAAACACAACTGG
The DNA here is from genome assembly GCA_945861575.1 of Akkermansia muciniphila. Lineage (GTDB taxonomy): Bacteria > Verrucomicrobiota > Verrucomicrobiia > Limisphaerales > UBA11320 > UBA11320. Next base: position 230 of record CAMAVD010000036.1, on the reverse strand, counting down.
CCGTGGTCCATGGCGCTGGCACCCCTCCTGAAAGTTGATCTTTTCGAGTTGGCGAACAACCACCATTGGGCCGCCGAGTATGCCGTGCGCAACTGGGCCGTGCCGGCACCCACCTGGATGGGACTCTCCGGCTCGGGCACGTCTACCGAGCGCGACTGGACCCTCTACGGATTCCAGACCTATTACGCTCTCCTTAACTGCGGTTTGAAAATGAATCCGACGGCCGGTAC
>CAMAVD010000035.1 GCA_945861575.1 Akkermansia muciniphila | reverse complement strand
AGTTATCGCATGACCGCAAGGCAGAGTTATGGGCCGACCAGGTGGAACGAGTTTCGCGTGGGGTTACTGGATGACGGTGTAGTCCTTGTGGATGATGTGAGTGTAGTAAGGGACCCGGACGGAGCTCGGAAACAGCTGATACAGAACGGGGGATTTGATACCAGCACGGGCAACACCCGTTGGCGGGGGTTAGGCAATCATCGCGTTGCGTTTGTCCAGGATCCTGAGTCCTCGGGGAACACCGTGCTCCAACTCTCTGCCAGTGGTAGGGCCGTCATGAACCACAATCACGTGGAGACCACTTTTATCGGCAATGAAGCGCTGGTGGACGGACAGGTCTATGAAGTTCGGTTCCGGGCGCGCTGGATGGCTGGGTCTCCCCAACTTAGCACACGGGCCTATTTTGGAAAACTTGCCAAAGTGACCTTGCTGCCTATCCCGGCACGGCTCGGTACCCCTGGGTCTCCGAATTCGCAGCGTGTTGCGAATGCCGGACCGACTTTCTCAGGCCTTCGACACAGCCCGGTGGTGCCTGCAGCCAATCAACCCGTGACGGTTTCGGTGATGGCTTCCGATGTGGATGGGGTGGCCGAGGCGACCCTTTCCTATCGAGTCAACCCCGCGAACACTTTCACGAATCTTGCCATGACCGGTTCCTCCGAGGGAGTGTGGAGCGCCACGCTGCCTCCGTTCGCTGCCGGTCGTATTGTGCAGTTCTATGTGACGGCTGTCGATGCAGTGGGCATGACATCGACTGCACCGCTGCGAGGGGCGCAGTCGCGTGCGCTCTTTCAGGTAGCCGACAGCCAGAAGACCAGCCTGCCCTTGCATGAGCTCCGTTTGATCATGTTGGATGTCGATCGCGATTTCATGCTCGCCACCACAAATGTTCTCAGCAATGCACGCAACGGGGGGACGCTCATTTACGATAGATCAGAGGTTTTTTATGACGTGGGTCCTCGACTGCAAGGTACCGTGGCGAGTCGGGTTCGCGACGGGGACGATTACATCAGCTACGATATTGGCTTTCCCCCAGATCGTCTTTTCCGTGGGGTGCAGAATAATATCGGCGTAGATCGGTCAGGTCGTGGGCCTTCGGTTCGAGGTCAGGATGAGATTTGTATCCAGCATATGTTCCATCGGGCGGCTATCCCTTGTCAGTATACGGATCTCTGCTACTTTATCTCTCCTCGCACGATCCATTCTGGCACGGCGATCCTGCAGATGGCGGGCTATGGTCCCGGATTCATCAGCGAGTTTTCGGAGACAGGAGGGTCGGTGTTCAATATGGACATCACCTACGAGCCGGACACTACGATCAATGGCACGGCGGAAGGCATCAAACTGCCGGTTCCTTTGCAAGCGCACATCGGAACGGATCTTATTGATCTGGGTGACAAAGAGCAGTATCGATCGCCCTTCGATATTCGTTCGGGAAATCGTCGCGATGACTACAGCGGCATCATGCGGCTTGGCCGCACTCTCGGACTCCCCAAAAGCAAAATTGAGTCCGAGCTAGACGCCGCGCTTGATGTGAACGCCGTGGCGCGGATGACGGCCTTGGAAATTCTCTGCGGCGTTGCCGACACCTACGTGAGTTCCTCGGGCTCCTTGCCTCACAATCTTCGTCTCTTCACTCCGTTTGGCGGTGGCCCCGCGCTTTTTCTGCCCTGGGACATGGACTTCGCTTTTACCGGCGGCTTCGTGAATTCATCCGTGTTCCCACACGACGGCATCAACCTGAGCAAGATCGTGGGCACTCCGTCCAGAAGACGCCTTTACCTGCATCACGTTCATGATTTGTGTCAGACCGTATTCAACACCGACTATATGAATCCGTGGCTGGCGCACTATGGTAGAGTAGTCGGGCAGCCCCTCTCGGGAAACGCGGCTTATATTGCGAGTCGGCGCGCGGAAGCCCTCAGCCAACTGCCGCCTGCCGCCCATTTCGCCATCACCTCGAACGAAGGTAGAAATTTCGAAGTGGCGACAAATGATGTTATGCTTGCGGGCACCGCCTGGGTGGATGTGCGCAGCATCGAAGTGAATGGGTTTCCCTTGCCGTTGCGCTGGGTCACCCTCAGTAACTGGGAGGCGACCATCTCGCTGCCGGTGGTCGTCAACGAAATCCGTCTGCAGGGAGTCACTGCGGCTGGCGATCGGCCGTTGCGGCTCACAGATGCGGTCACGATTACCAACACACAGCCAGTTGCTCCCCCAGCTCCGGTGGTCATCAACGAGTGGATGGCCAGCAATGCGGCTCCAGGAGGGTTCGCTGGCAGTGCAGACGGTTTGTTCAAGGATTGGTTTGAGCTCTACAATCCGAACGCGAAGGCGGTGGATTTGGGAGGCTTCTTCCTGACTGACAATCTGGCGAGTCCACGAAAATTTTCTATTCCCGCTCGGACCCTCATTGCCGGCCGTGGATTCCTGCTCGTGTGGGCAGATGAGCGACTGGAACTAAATGTTCCGGGAGGCCTGGAACTTCATGCGAACTTCAAACTGAACGGGGGAGGGGATGAGATCGGGCTCTTTGGGCCCGATGGGGTGGCTCAACAGGACAGCGTCATCTTCACGGCTCAGTTGCTTAACATCAGTCAAGGGCTCTTCCCGGACGGAGCTGTAGGCACTCGACAGTTTATGACGAACTGGACTCCGCGGGCTTCGAATCGTCTCGGTGTTCCGGAAGCTCCATCGGTGTTGGGTTACAGTCAGTCAGCAGGCGCCCTGGACTTCACTCTCTCGTCACTCCCAGGGCGACAGTACCAAGTGGAGTACGTTGAGGATTTTGGCGATCCGATCTGGCGAGTGCATCACCCAGTGCTGACCGCTTCCGGCGAAATCCTCCGTATCACCATTCCCTTGGGGACCGATCCCAAGCGCTTTTATCGATTCCGCCGCCTCTGAGCCATGGGGTGAAGACGTGGGGTCCACAGATGGGGTCCGGTTTGCACAGAGGAAGCGAAGCGGGGCCTGCTCCCCTCGTCGCCTGCCGGTTGAAAGTGAATGCTCCGTTCTTGGAGCCGTTTTCCGGTGTCGTTTTCCGGTTGCCGCCGCCCAGAGCGATGGCTAAGTTGGCCGCCGGCGAACCCCCAAATGCATGAGCTCTTCAGCGATCGAACCGAGTGTCTCCGCTCCGTATGGGCGGAAGAATCCTTTTACATCTTTCATCAAGGTGCGTCGCTCGCTGACGCTTCCTGGTTCGGCTAAGGATACTCAGCACCTCGAACTCGACCTCCTAGGGAGCGGGCTTGAGTATACCCCTGGGGATTCCTTAGGCGTGTTTCCACGGAACACTGCGAGCTTGGTCCGAGAGACGCTCCAGGAGATCGGATTCAGTCCTGAGGTTTCCGTCAAACTACCCCAAGGCACGGAGGTCAGTCTCGAATCGGCCCTCCTCCGTCAATACGCGCTCAATCGCGCGAATCGCAAAATACTTCACGGCGTGCGGGATCGTCTGCCGGAGGGTGCGCCGAAGGAGGAGATTGTCGGCATACTCGCCGATGAGGCTCGGACGGCCGACTTCCTTTTCACTCGAGACTATGTCGATGTCTTGCGCCAGTTCCCGGCGGCGCGATTCGAAAGTCCAGAGGCCTTTCTGTCGATGCTCAGCCCTATTCAACCTCGGCTTTACTCCATTGCCTCTTCTCCGGCGGCCCATCCTGGGGAGGTGCATCTTTGTGTCGCGGTTGTGCGATATGAAAACCATGGTCGAAGGCGCACCGGGCTCTGCTCTGGCTTTTTGGCGGATGGCGCTTCGGTTGGCACTCGCGAGGTGCCAATCTACGTTCAGGAGTCTCCGAAGTTCTTTCTCCCTTCGGATCCGACCCGCGATATAATTATGGTGGGGCCTGGTACCGGAATAGCCCCTTTTCGCGCCTTCCTAGAGGAACGTGCGGCCAGCGGTGCAGCGGGTCGGAACTGGCTCTTCTTCGGTGAACAACATCAAGCAACCGATTTTCTCTATGCGGAGGACTTCGCCGGATTCCTCCGGAGCGGGATCTTGACCCGAATGGATTTGGCTTTTTCGCGAGATCAAGCCCAGAAGATTTACGTGCAGAATCGGCTGCTGGAAAATGCGACAGAGGTTTGGAGATGGATCCAGGCAGGTGCCTATTTTTATGTGTGCGGAGATGCCCGGCATATGGCCAAGGATGTTCATGCTGCTCTGCTGCGCATTGTGGAGGAGCAGGGGGGGAAGTCGGCTGATGAGGCGCGGGCTTATGTCGAGGAGACCTTGATGAAGACGGAGCGTCGCTATCTCCGGGATGTGTACTAAGCCGGATCGATGCGATGGGACTTGAACGCAAAGTTGGGAGAAACCCAACACTCTGTGTTCCCGCGCGCAGCGCTCCTGTCCCCCCATATGGCTCATCGCTTGCCGAGGCCTGGGATCCCTCCAGGATCCTTCCACTAAAACAGAGAACCGGTGGTGTCGTCCCTGAGGTCCTCAACCGACCGGCTATAGGCTGTGATCCCTTCGGGATCGGGATCGGAGAGCGGACAGTGGACAGTGGAGCTTTGAGCCGCAACAGCTTCTTCGGCCGCGAACCCCGAGGGTTCGGGGCGGGTAGCCCCGGGTCGACCGAAGGGACCTGTCCGCCATCTTGTCCGCCATAGCTTTAGCGACGGTGGAAGCTTTACGCGAAGGAGGACACCCGGGGTTGCCCGTCACCGAACATCACGACCCGGGAGGGGTCGAAGCCGGTAGCCCCGGGTTGACCGAAGGGACACCCGGGGTTGCCGCCCAGCCAACAGCACGACCCTGGCGGGGTCGCACAGGAGCGGAACGGATCAGAGGGTAACCACTCCCAGAAAGAGGCACGCCGATTTTCAAAATGAGAACTGCGGTTCCCTCGGCGTGGTTGTTGATTGTTCGTTGGCGCTGGGGTATGAGAGTCCATTGATGGCGGCGAAACATTCATGGACGGCAGTTTGGCTTCGGACAGGACGTGATGCATTTGCTGCAATGATGGAGGCGATTCCCACAGCCCGAACCACGATCCTTTTTGAGATCTACATCTGCACCGACTGCGATCTTTCGCGACGCTTTCGAGATGCCCTGATCGCCGCTCAGCTGCGTGGCGTCGCGGTTCGCGTGCTGGTCGACGCGTTTGGCTCGTTGGAGCTTCGGAATTCTTTCTGGCAACCGTTGGTTCAGGTGGGCGGTAGCGTCCGCTGGTTTAATCCATTGACCCTAAAGCGCCTCGCTTTTCGAAATCATCGCAAGCTGCTGGTCTGCGATGGCGAGGTCGCCTTCATTGGAGGGTTCAATCTTTCCAGTGACTACGATGGAGACGGCGTCGCCTCCGGCTGGAGGGACTTCGGGCTGAGACTTACCGGGGGGATGGTTTCCGCCCTTGCTCGCTCCTTCGACCTTCTCTTTCAGAAAGCGGAGGTGAAGCATCAGCTCTGGCCTGCTCTGCGCCGGAAAAACAGCCCCAAGCTGATGTCAGGGGATGGCTGGGACTTGCTACTGAACATCCCTAGCTTTCGTCAGCATGCCATCCGGAGAACCTTGGTCGCGGACCTGGAGAATGCCAGGGAAGTCTGCATTATCGCCGCCTACTTCCTTCCAACCTGGCGTATCCGAAACCGTCTTTTGCGTCTGGCGCGGTCCGGCAGGCGGGTGCGCCTTCTGCTCGCCGGGAAGTCCGATGTTCGACTGGCCCAGCTTGCTGGGCGAAGGCTCTTTGAAACGTTTATGCGAGCCGGCGTGGAAATCTATGAGTACCAGCCACAGATCCTTCACGGGAAGCTCGTCTTGATCGATGACACGGTCTATGCCGGCTCCTGCAACCTCGATCTCCGCAGCTTGAATTTTAACTATGAGCTGATGCTGCGCGTGCAGGATCCGATCCTTGCCGACGAAGCGCGTGCGATCTTTGAAAAAGATCTCACGCATAGCCGTCGCATCAATCCAGCCACCTGGCGCGGGGAACGCAGCCTGTGGACAAAATGGCGCGAAGATCTCGCTCATTTTGTCCTAACTCGGCTCGATCCCTTTGTGGCGCGCTGGCAGTTGAAGATGCTCCGCTAGTCTGTCCCAATCCCGCTCCTCAGGGCGCAGGTAGCGTTAGCAGTTCCACGAGTGCTGCGTCCTTCTCCGGCCCCTTGATGAAATCCAGCGAGCGGATATAGCGGGTGCGAGCCTCGGCCGGGGTTGCCTTGTCTCCGATGATCTTTACCAGAAGTGCGGGGGCCTGTTTTGAGCGAATTCTCCAGACAATGTCACGGCCTCCGGGTGTGTTCCACCGATCGCCCGTAGCCTTGAGCCACGCCGTGAAGAATGCCTCCTCCTGTCCGTCTGCCGCGATACCCAGGGCCTCCAGATACCAGCGATCTTTGCCCTCATGCTGAGCTGCTAGCTTCGCCCAGAGCACGGGTGCTTCGGCGGAGGTATTGTGTCGGAGTGCCAAAGCCGCTTCCCGGCGAACTTGAGGGGAGACATCGGTGACTGTTTGGCCCACAGCGCCCAATAGATCTAATTTGAGATCGTGCGCGGACCGTAGGCCTACGATGCGAATATTGGCGTCCTTGTCCTTCAGTGCAGCGCTCACATAGCCCTTGCCTTGCTTCTCCAGTCGGGCAAGCAGGCCCAGAGCACGGGCACGCATCCTTGGGTTGGGGGAGTTCCACAACTTTTTGAGAGCGGATTCAGCTTTGGGTCCCATGGCGCTCAATGCCTGCCAGGCCAGAAAGCGAGTGGCTTGGTTGGGGGATTGCAGAGCCGCCGCGGCGCCTGCAGCGCTCTTCAGATCCACTTGCGGGACCGTGGGATGATGTCCCTTGGGCGCGACGCGGTAGACCCGGCCTGTCATGTTTTCCAGCTTTTGATCTGCCATGTTGTGGCCGCCGACGCCGGCGTCATTCCAGTCGGCCACGAAGACGGATCCATCCGGGGCTACACAGACATCCGACGGTCGGAACCAGTTGTCCTCCGTGGTGATGAGATCGAGTGAGGTTGCGCTGTAGCCAGCCCCGCTGTTCTCCACGGGATACGCGCGCACAATTTTGGGGCCGGCGTCGCAGTGTAGCAGTTGGTTGTGGAAGGCCTTGGGCAGAAGAGTTCCTTCGTAGACGGCGATTCCGGTGGGGGATCCGTTGCCAGTCTGAAGAAGGTTGGGTACGACTCCGGGATCGGACAGATGCCAATGGTAGGCACCCCGCTCCGACTCTGGCACGCCCTTGCCCTTGGCTTTGTTCCAGGAATCCGTCCATCCAGCCCCTGTCATTTCGTCGACGTAACCATAATTGCCGAAGGGCATTACATAGTTGATACGCACGCCGCGGTTGCCGTCGTCGTCGTTGTCGGACTGCCATACCGTTCCGAAAGAATCGACGCACAGCTCATAATTGTTCCGGAAATTCCAGCCGAGAGTCTCAAGTCCAGACCCATCCAAATTGCAGCGGAAGGCAAGGCCTTGGCGGTAGGGTTTGCCGTTGGCGATAACGTCATTGCCGGCCAGGTCTTTTACCAGCGCGCCGGTGGGAAGACGAAGCTCGTGCCCTTCGTTTCCGAGGTTAAAATAGAGTTTGCCGTCGGGTCCAAAGACAAAGGCATGAGCGCCGTGATCATGGTCCACGCCCTTGATACCGGTGAAGAGCTTCACCGGCGGGCCATCCGCTTTGTCATCGTGATTCGCGTCGGTGAAAACCAGGATGTTGGGGGAGCAGGAAACGATGACTTTGTCACCGAGCACGCAGATTCCCAGCGCCGCATTGACCTCATGACCTTGGTAGAATGTGGTGGCTTTGTCGGCCAAACCGTCTCCATTCGAATCTTCCAAGATCACGATCCGTTCTCCCTCGGGCCGGAGTTTGCCCCACTTCTGCCAAACGCGGTAGTTCGCCCCCTCTGTGCACCAAACTCGGCCACGAGAGTCGATGTCCATGTTTGCTGGATTCACCACCATGGGTTCGGCCGCGAAAAGGGTTGCTTCGAGCCCAGCGGGCGTTTTGAGAGCAGAAACCTGAGCTTTGGCAGCCTCGAGACCCACCCCACCTGGATGGGCAGCCATCGCGTATGTAATGGGAGACAGCGTGAGTGCAACCGCGGCAGCGAGGGTTCTTCCGGTGTTGAGAGTGGGGCACATGAGATTTCTGGAGTCTTTCATGACATTGGAATTTTTGTGAGAATGGCGCATCTCATCACAATTGGAAGCAAATCCAGCCTTGTCGTCGACCCCTTGTCTGACCACCATTACCTCCTAATTTGGCAAACGCATGAAGAAAGTGGTTTTGTTGGGCAGTACTGGGTCGATCGGAACCAGCACACTTAAAGTGGTGGAGGATCTCCCCGAGCGGCTGTGCTTGGTCGGCCTCGCCGCCGGGGGCAACCTGGATCTCCTGATGGAGCAGACCGCCCGGCACCGCCCGTCTGCCATCTCCCTCCAGGATCCCTCGAAGGCGGAACAGGCACGGCAGAGGGTAGGGCAGGGCACCGAGGTTCATTCTGGCGATGAGGGTTTGATCCGACTGGCCACGCTGCCCGAAGCGGATATCGTCTTGATAGCTATTGTGGGCACCGCGGGGTTGCAGCCGGCCCTAGCGGCGATTCGAGCTGGGAAGGATATCGCCATTGCCTCGAAGGAGATTCTGGTAATGGCGGGCGAAACAGTCATGGCAGAAGCGCGCAAACATGGCGTGCGGGTTCTGGCAGTGGATAGCGAGCATAGCGCGATCTTTCAATGCCTGGATGGGAAGCCGTCCCATTCTGTTCGGAGCCTCTGGCTGACCGCTTCCGGCGGTCCGTTTCGCCGACTCGAGAAGGAGCGATTTGCCTCCATCACCGTCGAGCAGGCGTTGAAGCATCCGTCCTGGGTCATGGGCCGGAAGATCACCATTGACTCGGCCACCCTCTTCAACAAAGGGCTCGAGATGATCGAGGCCCGCTGGCTCTTCGACGTCGAGATGCCCAGGGTGAAGGTGGTGGTTCATCCCCAGAGTGTGGTGCATTCAATGGTGGAGTACGTCGACGGATCCATCATCGCTCAGCTGTCGACGCCTGATATGTGTTTGCCAATCCAATTTGCACTGCTCTATCCAGAGCGGGTTTCCAGCGAGAGGGTGCAAACCAGTCTTGCGAAGCTGGGTCGGCTGGACTTCGAGGAGCCCGACATCGAACGGTTTCCGGCCTTGAGTCTGGCGCGCACGGCAGGTGAAGTGGGAGGAACGCTCCCGGCCGTTCTCAACGCAGCAAACGAGGTGGCGGTGGAAGCCTTCTGCGATCGCAGGATTGGTTTTCTCGATATCAGCGCCACCGTGGCCCGGGTCATGGACCGCCATGTGTGCGTGGAGAAGCCCACTTTGGAACAGATCATTGCTGCGGATGCCTGGGCTCGTTGGGAGGCGAGGGGCTCTTGATCCCAAGCCTCAGCGGGGTGAGGTGATCGCCGTATGAATTCCCTGGATGCAGAATTGGGGCGGAGGCTAGAGGATCTGGATCGCCAGGTTCTCCGGAGGACCCTCCGCAGCGTCGAATCGCCGCAGCAGCCGCTCATGACCGTCGGTGGTCGCCAGCTGATCAACTTTTCCTCCAACGACTATTTGGGCTTGGCCAGCCATCCACGATTGCGTGACGCGCTGATCGAGGGGGCGCATCGTTTTGGAACGGGGGCGGGCGCTTCACGTCTCATCTGCGGCAACCTGGAACCGCACCGCGAGCTGGAGACCGAGCTCGCGCGCTTCAAGCAAACGGAGGCCGCGCTCACTTTCTCGACAGGTTATGCCACGGCGCTCGGCACGGTGTGCGCGTTGATGTCCCAAGGCGATATCATTATTCTGGATCGTCTGGTCCACGCCTCCATCATCGATGCTGCCCGACTCTCGAAAGCCACACTGCGCATCTTCGCTCACAATGACATGGAGCAGCTCGAGGCGCATCTAAGCTGGTCTCAGACCGCTCGGCGCAAGCCGGATGGCGCTCAAGGGCAGGTGCTAGTGATTACCGAAAGCGTCTTCTCGATGGACGGAGATCTGGCGCCCTTGCGCAACTTGGTGGAGCTGAAGGAGCGGTATGATGCATGGTTGATGGTGGATGAAGCCCATGCAACCGGTCTCTATGGCACACATCGACGCGGGGTGGCAGAGGCGATGGAGATGTCGCCACTGATCGACATTCAGATGGGCACCCTCGGGAAGGCTCTTGGGGTGGCTGGAGGCTACGTTGCAGGATCTCAGGTGTTGGTAGACTGGCTGGTCAATCGCGCTCGCAGCTTCGTTTTTTCAACGGCACCGCCTCCAGCCGTGGCGTGCGCGGCTCGGGCCGCCGTCCGCTTGGTTGCTTCGGAGGAGGGCGAGCGACTGCGCCAACTGCTATGGGCCAGGGTCAACCAGGTCAAGGAAGCGGTCCTGGCTGCCGGTTGGCCGCTTCCTCCGGTTCAAAGTCCGATCCTTCCTCTGTTCGTTGGCCCAGAAGCCGCTGCTTTGGAAGTAGCTGCGCGCTTACAGGCAGCTGGCTTTCTCATTCCCGCGATCCGCTATCCGACCGTCCCCAAAGGCGAGGCACGTCTGCGTCTCACGGTCACAGCGGCCCATTCCCCTGAGCAGATCTCGGAACTCTCAGTGGCCCTGAGGCATGAGCGACTCTCCCTGAGCGGCCCTCCGTAGCCCTCTTCGACCCGTCACTCTCACTGCGACGGTCTTGAGGCGGTTTCCAGGGTGGCTCAGGGAAGGTCGAGACCTTATAATTTCCTTTAAGACTTCGAAAGCCTGTCGATACATCCCTTGGATCAGACCCTAGATCCCTCTGTGAGCCGCCGAACTCCTTACGCACGGAATCGTGGGAAGGCCTGCGCTCATGGTGTCGATATTTATGAAGTATTCTCAACATTCTCAACCATCAGATCATCGCGAGTTTTGGACCGTTCGGAACCGTCTGGTTTTCAGTTACGCGATCGAGATTCTCATCACGGTGCTGCTCGGGGTTTACGCCCTAACACGCCTCTCCGCCATCAAGGATGAATCCGTGCGTCTCACGCAGGATTTCTTGCCGGCCATCGGATGGATATACGACGTGGAATCAAGGTTAGGGAAAGTCTATGGAGTTGCTCTCAAAGGATCTCTGGCGACCAACAGCCAACAGAGCGAGATCTTGCTGAAGGATATACGCGCCGAGCTAGAGGGAGTTGGGCACGGCCTTGGGCAGCTTGAGAGAGCGGTCTCTGATGCCCGGGAGAAGGCCAGCCTGGAGTCTACTCGAGCGGCGTTGACTGCATTTTCCGGCGCTGCAGTTCTGGTGGCGGGGTTCGCGAACGACCCAGGAACGAATCGATGGTCGGTCATCGAGGGTCAGTTGGATCCGTCCTACCGGCGGATCCAGGAGGCTGTCCGTCTGACTATGGAGCTAAAGCGATCTCTGAGCGCCGCGGCCAGCGGGGATATCCAAACAGCTGTAAGCCGCGCAGACGCGGGTATCATCGCGGGGATACTTGCCTCCATCTTCATTGTTGTCTTCAGCGGGTACTACATCGTTCGCGCCATCAATCAACCGCTTGTAAAGCTGACCGTTGCCATGGAGAACATGCGACAAGGCGACTTTGCCAGCCGTTTGGAGGTAGATCGCCATGATGAGTTCGGCAAGCTCGCCGCAGGCTTCAACCACATGGCCAACAGCCTGAGCGATCTGGTCAGCCAAGTCCAGGAATCCGGTATCGTGGTCAATGGGTCCGCCGTCCATCTGGCGAGTTCCTCACGACAGCATGAGAGCGGGGCACAGGAGACGGCCGCAACCACCGTGGAGATCGGCGCCACTGCCAAAGAGATCTCAGCAACCTCGCAAGAGTTGGTGAAGACCGTCAAAGAGGTGGCGCAGGTCGCGGAGCAGACGACCACCATGGCCGGCAACGGCCAGAGCGGGCTGCTTCGGATGCAGGAGACCATGGTTCAGGTGATGAGCGCCGCCAGCGGCATCAGTGGGAAGCTGAACGTTCTGAATGACAAGGCGGGCAGTATTAGTCAGGTGGTGACGACGATTGCGAAAGTGGCCGACCAGACGAATCTGCTTTCGCTAAACGCGGCCATCGAGGCTGAGAAGGCGGGAGAGTACGGACGCGGCTTCTCGGTGGTTGCCACTGAGATTCGGCGCCTCGCGGATCAGACGGCTGTGGCAAGCCATGACATCGAGCAGACCGTCAAGGAAATGCAGGCCGCCGTGTCCTCGGGCGTCATGAGCGTAGACAAGTTTTCTGAAGAGGTGCGGCGCGGCGTCCAGGAGGTCAATCAGGTGAGCGCCCAGCTGAATGAAATCATCCAGCATGTCCAGGCCTTAACGCCCCGGTTTGAAAGTGTCAACGAGGGGATGCAGATGCATGCGCTTGGGGCTCAGCAAATCAGTTCTGCCCTGTCGCAGTTGGGGGAAAGCACCCAGCACACAGTTCAGTCGCTTCGTGAATCCAACGTCACCATCGAACGATTGAACGAAGCTTCCGGTCTTTTACGCAGCGCGGTGTCTCAGTTCAGGCTCAATACCGCTGTGCCTGTTAAGGATTCATCCACGCGGTTTGCTGCGATCGGAGTAAAAATGTCCTCGGATGTCCTGAACACGAATGTGAAACCCCGGGACATGTAGTCTCCCACTCCCATGCTCTTCCTTCTCTGTCAGGTTGGAGCCGGTCGATTCGTTATCCCAGGCGAGCGCATCATCGAGGTGCTCCCCATGGTCTCGGTGAGTCGGATGGTAGGACTGCCCGATGCGGTTGCGGGAGTGATGCAGTATCGTGGAGTGTCTATCCCTGTCGTGGATCTGAGTCAATTGACTGCGGGTTTTCCAGCGCCCGCCCGGATGAACACACGTGTGGTGTTGGTCACCGCACGCACTGCGGACGGGCAGACCCAGATCTACGGTCTTATCGCCGAGCGGGCAACGCGGATGATCTCGCTGACGCAGGAGCAGTTCACTGTTGTGAGCGAGGATGGCTACGATCTCCCCTTCCTCGGTAAGGTCGCATGGGAGTCTGGCATCGCCATGCGCCAGATTGAGGTGGACAGGATTCCGGAGAGGGTGCTAGCCCCTGCCGCTTCCGGGAGAACCAACTTCGCTAACCTCCGGCGCGCCCAGACCGCCAAATCCCACTGAGGTCAGACATGAACGCACGTCTCAATTTAAAGAAGCTGGAGGTTCTCCTGAGCCAATCCGTGGGATTGGACGTGGCGTCCTTTGGTCCGCAGGGACTAGAACGAGCTATTGCGATTCGGGAGCGCATCCTAGGTACACAGGCGCGTAACCAATACTGGGAGGCTGTCCGTCGGCGCCCCGAGGAGCTCCAGGCTTTAGTAGAGGAGCTGGTGGTGTCAGAGACGTGGTTCCACAGAGAGTCGGCCGCCTTGGAGGCTCTGGCCGCGCAGGGTGCAAGGCTGAAGGATCTGGCCACAAAGGATCGACCGATTCGGATTTTGAGCGCTCCCTGTGCCACAGGTGAGGAGCCTCTTTCCATCGCTATGGCACTCTTGGATTCCGGTTGGGAGCCTGATCATTTTCGGGTTCTGGGGAGCGACATTAGCAGACGAAGTCTTGAAAGCGCCGCCTCGGGCCGATTCACGTCCCATTCTTTTCGCACGCTGGATCTTTCCTTTCGGGATCGCTATTTTAGGGAAATCGTCGGCGGATACGAAGCATCCGACGTCCTGATGTCGACGGTCCGCTTTGAGCACGGGAACCTCGTGGCCCCCGATTTCATGGCGCATGAGCCACCTTTCGACTTCGTGTTCTGTCGAAACCTCTTCATCTATTTGTCCGATCCTGCCCGGCAGCAGGCGCTGACGAGCGTTTTGCACCTGGTCCGAGATGGCGGCGGAGTTTTCGTCGGCGCGGCCGAGTGCCGACTGCTCAACCAGCCTCCATTCATGATCGAAAAGACCGGAACCACGTTCATGTTCCGGCCTACGAAGCTGGAGGAGGCTTCCGCGACTCTAGACAGTCTCCAGGCGAAGCATGCCAGCCTCACACGAGTGAGTGGGAAACCGTTGGGCAGTTTACCCGAGCGAACGCCTTTAGCCGATGGGCTCGAACCGGCGCGGTTGCCACCCCTTGGCTTGCGGTCGTCCCAACAGCGCGCTGTCGGCGCAGGTGCGATCGCCGAAGCGTACCGACTCGCCGATGGAGGGCGGCTAAAGGAGGCTGCAGTGATATGTGAGTCGATCCTCAGCAAGGGAGCCGCTTCCCCACAGGCCTTGTACTTGCTCGGACTGGTGCGGGATGCGGAAGGCGATTCAGCCAGTGGTGAAGCGCTTTATAGGAAGGCTCTATATTTGGATCCGACCTACTACGAAGCCCTGGTTCAACTGTCTTTGATTCGAAAGCGACACGGTGATTTTCAGGAGTCGCGTGTGCTCCAGGAGAGAGCGAATCGTGCCCTGAATCAACAGGAGGTGAGCCCTTGAACGCTTTATCCCAAATGAACGCCGCGGTGGTGGTAGAAACCGATCGCGAATCCTTGGATGCCTGCTGGAAGCGAATAGGCATCTGGGGCGATAAGCAATGTCCAGAGCTCGCCGCGTGCACCCATTGCCGGAACTGTGCAGTTTTCTCTGCGGCAGCCAGTTTCCTTTTGGATAGGGCGCTTCCCCCCGGGTATCGGGAGGAGTGGAGCGGTCACTTTGTTGACAAGAAGGCTGCCATGGTGCTTCGCACCCTCTCGGTGCTTGTCTTCCGGTTGGGGGATGAGGCCCTGGGGATTCCCATGAAGTTGCTCCAGGAAGTCACGGAGTGGCGGACGATCCGCAAGGTGCCGCATCGAAGGCAAGGTGTGGTCCAGGGAGTGGTCAACGTGCGCGGGGAACTGGTGATCTGTGTGTCCATGGCCAAGACCTTGGGTACCGATGCTCCCTCCATGGCCGATAAAACAGGTCCGTATGATCGACGCGCCCAGCGGTTGATTATCGTGAAACGGGAGTCAGACCGCTACGCATTTCCGGTCGATGAGATTGTCGGCATCGCGCGGATCAGCCCTGGTGAGCTCAAAGATCTGCCGGCGACCGTTGTTCATGGGGATCGCCGCTGCGTTGGAGCGATGATTCACTGGAAGGGTCGCAGCGCAGGTTTGCTAGATGAGGAGCGTCTTTTCGAAACCCTGAACCGAAGTCTGGGATGAGTAAACAGGACCTGAGCCAGTTCTCCATGATGGACCTCTTTCGCACCGAGGCGGAAGCACAGCTAGGGTCGATCACGAATGCCTTGATTGAGATCGAGAAGGAACCAGGGAACGCTGGCCGCCTTGAGGCGATGATGCGCGCGGCCCACAGTCTGAAAGGCGCGGCACGGATCGTGAACATCGGGGCGGCGGTTAGGCTGGCCCACTCCATGGAGGATAGTTTTGTTGCCTCGCAGAAGGGTGCACTCGTTCTCGAACGTCGCCATATAGATGTGCTGCTTGAGGCGACGGATTATCTCGTGCGCATCTCCAAAGCTTCTGAAGCGGAAGCAACACAGTGGGAATCTCTGAAGAAGGAGGAGTTGGACACCTTACTCTCCAAACTGAGTAAGATCTTAACGTCTCTGCCCCCAGCACCGGGTCCCGGAGTAGCAGTCTCTAAGACTTCCTTGACTGCGCCCAAGCCCGTTGCTGCCGATACGGTCTCGACGGGGGCGGTAACGGCAGGCGACGAGGTGGTCGCCAAGGCATCCCTACCAAGCTCAAGGCCTGCTCCTGTCGCCACCGAAGGCGGAAGCGCTACTGAAGACAACCGTCGTAGCTCGAACCGGGAGTACAGCGAGCGGGTGCTTCGTGTCAAGGCAGAGCATGTGAATCGGATGTTGGGACTCGCCGGGGAGTCCCTCGTGGAATCCCGCTGGCTGCGCCCGTTCGGGGAGTCTCTCCTGCGCCTTAAGGAACTTCACGCTGGTTTGAACGAATCCCTCCAAATCATCCATGATGCCATGGCCGGGACATGGACGGATGAGAGGACCGTGGGAGCGTGGAATCAGGTTCGAAGCACTCTCCAATCGTGTGAGGAGCAACTGGCGGGTCGATATGGCGAACTAGACATGTTCGACCGGCGTTCATCCAATCTGTCGCACCGGCTGTATCATGAGGCTCTGGCGTGCCGGATGCGACCCTTCTCCGACGGCCTGCATGGGTTTCCGAGGATGGTTAGGGATGTGGCGCGGACGCTTGGCAAAGAGGTGCGCTTTGAAGTGACTGGAGAGGATACTCAGGTGGATCGGGACATTCTTGAAAAGCTGGAAGCTCCACTGACCCATTTCATCCGCAACGCTATCGATCATGGATTAGAAACCCCAGAGGAGCGTGAGCGAGTCGGCAAGCCACGAGCGGGAACCTTGCGAATCCAGGCCCGCCATAGCGCTGGGCGGCTCCTGATAGCCGTTTCTGATGATGGGCGAGGCATTGAGATCGAGAAAGTGAGAAAGACAGTGGTCAAGCGCGGACTTACCACCGCTGAGACCGCTGTGAGCCTGAGCGATGCCGAATTGCTCGAGTTTCTCTTTTTGCCGGGATTCAGCGTTCGCGAGCAGGTCACTGAAATTTCCGGTCGCGGTGTGGGTTTGGACGTGGTGCAGAGCATGGTGAAGGGAGTGCGTGGCACGATTCGTGTCACCTCCGACAAGGACAAAGGTACCAGGTTTCAGCTTCAGTTGCCTCTCACCCTGTCCGTGATTCGCACACTCCTTGTGAATGTGGGGGGAGAGCCCTATGCCTTCTCCCTGGCCAATGTACTGCGCACCCTGAAACTCGACCGGGCCGAGGTGGAATCCACCGAGGGCCGCCAGCATTTCCAGATGGAAGGTAAGCGGGTAGGTCTGGTCTCTGCGCATCAGGTCCTTGGCTATCCAGAGCCTCCGGCATCGAATGAACGGCTTTCGGTAGTGATCCTAGGCGAGAGCAATCAGAGGTACGGACTGGCAGTGGATGCCTTCCTTGGCGAGCGAGAGTTGGTGGTGCAGCCGTTAGATGCGCGCCTGGGAAAGGTGAAGGATATCAGCTCTGGCTCGGTAATGGAAGACGGGGCGCCCGTGTTGATCGTGGACGTCGAGGACATGGTCCGGTCTATCGAGAAATTGGCGGATAAAGGGAGCCTCCTGCGGGTGCGCTCGGAAGCCTCCGCTGCAGGCCAGCAAAGGCCGAAGCGGATTCTGGTGGTGGACGACTCTCTTACCGTTCGGGAGCTGGAAAGAAAAACACTTGCATCCAGGGGTTATGAAGTTGAGGTGGCTGTCGATGGAGTAGATGGATGGAATATGGTCACTACAGGTGATTTTGACCTGCTGATTAGCGACGTTGATATGCCCCGCATGGATGGCATCGAGCTGGTGTCCATGGTCAAGAAGGACCCGCGATTGAAGGGCATTCCGGCCATGATCGTGTCCTACAAGGACCGGGAGGAGGATCGACGCCGCGGCCTTGAGGCGGGCGCAGACTACTATTTATCGAAAGGCAGTTTTCACGACGACGCGCTGGTGCGCGCTGTTGAGGACCTGATCGGGACTGCCCAAGCAGCATAAGGGGGGGCATGCTGCCTGGGGGAGGAACGATTGACACCAGAGAGGAACAATGGATCTAGAAACGTACCGAGCGAAATCGGGAGGAGATGGGACACATTCAGGCGAAGCAAGCGAACCTCGTTCTTCGGGGGCTGATTCGTTATCGATGGGTGAACCTGGCGCGAGTCCAACCCTGATACTACTGGTCGACGACCAAGCCTTAGTGGGTGAGTCGGTTCGCCGCATGCTTGCCCGGGAAGTGGACCTCTGCCTTCACTACTGTCCCGATTCACGCGATGCCCTGCGAATGGCGAGGGAGTTGCGTCCTGCGCTCATTTTGCAGGATCTGGTCATGCCGGATATCGACGGTCTAGCGCTGGTGAAGCAATACCGTTCGGACCCGGCCACCCGGGAGACTCCGGTGGTGGTGCTTTCCGTGCGCGAGGATCCACAGACCAAGCGCGATGCGTTTGCTGCCGGAGCGAATGACTATCTGGTCAAGCTTCCAGACGCCATGGAGCTGATCGCTCGTGTTCGGTATCATAGCAAATCCTTTCTGGCCCATCGCCAGCGCGATGTGGCTTTTCGGGCCCTCCGTGAGAGCCAGCAGCAGTTGATGGCAAGCAACACCTCGCTGAACGTGCTCAACCAGAAACTCGCGGACGCAACGCGTGCAAAGTCCGAATTTCTGGCAAACATGAGCCACGAGATTCGGACGCCGATGAATGGAGTGCTAGGCATGGCGGCTCTCCTGGCCGACACGGCTCTGGATGATGAACAGCGAGACTGCGTGGATACGGTTCGGACGAGTGCTGAAGCTCTGCTGGGAATCATCAACGATATTCTGGATTTCTCCAAGATCGAAGCGGGAAAGATGGATCTGGAGACTGGGCCATTCGATCTCGAGTCTTGTATTGAGGATGTCCTGGAAATCTTGGCCCCCAAGGTCGCGGAGAAAGGCATCGATTTGGGCTGCATCGAAGGTTCCGACGTGCCTAGGTTTATCCAAGGGGATGTGACCCGCCTACGTCAGATCATACTGAACTTGGTGGGCAATGCCGTGAAGTTTACTGCGAAAGGCGAGGTGTGCCTCGATGTCTCAGTTGAGCAGGATTCTGGATCGAACTTCGCGGCAGGCGGCTCTCTTAATTTACACTTTGCGGTTCGTGACACGGGTATCGGGATTCCTGCAGACCGGCTGCAACACTTGTGCAAGCCATTCAGTCAGGTTGATCGATCCACCACGCGTGAATATGGTGGGACAGGCTTGGGTTTGGCGATTTGTCATCGCCTGGCAGAGCTCATGGGCGGGCGTTTGTGGGTGGAGAGTGAGTTAGGCTTGGGCTCGACCTTTCATTTCACCATCTGTGCTCAGCGCTGTGTTCAAGACCCTGAACCCCGCTACTCTGCACCGGCGTTGAATGGCCGCCGTCTTCTTTTGGTCGAGGACAACGCCACCGCCCGGTCTTGGATCGAGAATCGCGCTAGCGAGTGGGGCTTGATCTGTATCTCCGTGGCTGCGGGTGGCGAGGCGCTCAGCCGTCTCCTGGGAGGTGAACGCTTCGACGCACTCCTTTTGGATCAGCAGCTTCCTGATATTGAGATTCGTAAGCTCCTGGAAGCCTTTCGACGACTCCCCGGATTAACTGGCGTTCCCATCGTCCTGCTCTCGGCGGTTCGGACGCGGGGCGTTGAAAACGATTTTGAAACGTTGGGAGTACGTTCGGTTGCGTTCAAGCCTTTGCGTCGGCGGCAACTTCTCACCGCACTCTGTCGAGCCCTTGGACTCGAAGCCCCTGAACGTCGTCTGGCCAGTGGTTCGGAAATAAATCGAGGGCTTGCGTCAGTCCGGTCGCTCCGAATTCTCGTGGCAGACGACAGTCCGGTGAACCAGAAGGTGACCGCCTCCATGCTAAAGCGGATGGGCTTCACCCCAAAGATTGTTGGCAACGGTGCTGAGGCATTGGCAGCTGTGAGGGCCGAAGAGTTTGATTTGGTGTTTCTGGATGTGCAGATGCCTGTGATGGATGGTTACGAAGCCTCCAGACAGATTTGCCTCTCCCTGCCAAAAGCGCGACGCCCCTGGCTGGTTGCACTGACAGCTAACGCGTTGCAAGGAGATCGTGAACTCTGTCTTGATGCCGGGATGGATGACTATGTCACCAAGCCTGTCCGACCTCGCGAGCTTGAAGAGGCCATTTGTCGCTGCGTGACGCGTCTCAAGGACTCGGATTCGAAAGCCGCCTGAGCCGTGCTGTTTCCCGAGTTACCAATCCGTGGGGAAGTAGTCCTTGAGGAAC
Source organism: Akkermansia muciniphila (assembly GCA_945861575.1). Taxonomy (GTDB): domain Bacteria; phylum Verrucomicrobiota; class Verrucomicrobiia; order Limisphaerales; family UBA11320; genus UBA11320. The sequence continues at coordinate 9,317 of CAMAVD010000035.1, read as the reverse complement.
TTGCCCCAGAGATGCTGGCCGGTGTTGAAGCCGTCAATGATAGGGTCCACGATTCGTGCCGCGCCGTCGACGATATCTAGAGGAGGGTGAAAGCGGTGGTCCTTCACTTTTCTAGCGGCAATCTGCGCAGGATCCTCATCCGTCACCCACCCCGTATCGACGGCATTCATGTGGATGCCACCCGCCTGATAGTCCGCCGCCGCCGTCCGCGTCATCATGTTGAGAGCCGCCTTCGCCATATTGGTGTGAGGGTGGCGAGTTGTTTTGAACTTGCGGTAGAACTGTCCCTCCACGGCGGATACGTTCACGATGTGTTTGTCCCGCTCAGGGCTTCGCATCATGAGTTGCTTGAGCCTCGCGTTGATAAGGAACGGAGCCACCGCGTTCACTAATTGGACCTCAAGCAGTTCCACAGCGGGGACTTCGTCCATCATCATGCGCCACGAGTTGCGCTCTCTGAGGTCGATCTGCTGGAGATCCTGATCGAGGCGTCCCTCAGGGAATAGTTCGCGATTCAACTCCTGTTCGCCAGCCAACAGGGGCAGTTGGGAAAGCTCGGCGGGCTGTGAGAGCCCCACGGCTCCCGAGAGCGGGCTGCAAGTCAGTTCTCCCGATCCGGCACCTTCCGGCAGCATCTCATAGCGTCTGAGACCCTCATACGGGCCTAGCAGTTGGCGGGCCTTTTCGGACAAATCGCTGAGGTCGCCGTTCTCACGATCCATCATGTGATGGTAGAAATCCGGTGGCCGCCGCACCGTTTGGCACGCGTTGTTGATGATGAAGTCCAGGCGCGATCGGGTGCTGAGAAGATGGCGGCAAAAGGCTTCGACGCTGGGCGTGTGCCGCAGATCTAGGCCGAAAATTTCCAAACGGTGTCCCCAGTCAGAAAAGTCAGGTTCAGCGGCATAGCGCACCGCGGAGTCTCTGGGAAAGCGGGTGGTGACGATGACGTGCGCGCCGCAGCGCAGCAATTTGATGCCGGCCTGATAGCCGATCTTCACACGACCTCCGGTTATCAAGGCTACGCGGCCTTGAAGATCTGCTAATTCTCCTCGCTTGCGGTAGTTGAGCTCGGCGCACTTTGGACAGAGCTGATCGTAAAATGAATGAATGACGGAGTAATCACGCTTGCAGACGTAGCAGTTCTGCGGCTCCAGCACTTCACGGAAGTCTGGGTCCTCTTCGACGTCGGTGGGCTCTGTGGTTGGGGGTGGAGGCAGGTTGGGTGTGGTAAAGACCGGCTTCTGGCGCAGTTGCCGAATGCCGGTCGCGTTGAGGCGCTCCTGATCTCGCTGGGTCTTTTCTGATTTAGCCTGGCGGACTCGAGCCTTTCTGAACTTGCGTCGCTCGCGTAGATCGGGCGCGTAGGTTTGTCCTGCGGCCTTCAGAAGTCGCAATCGGTCTTCCTCTGACACCCCGGCAAGGAGGGCTGGATCCTGCTGGAGCGACTCCAGGAGCTCGGCAGCTGCCCTGAGCCGGCTGGCCAAATCGCCAGCGGGGGGATTGGGGGTCACTGGATCCGGAGCATCCTTGAAATCGGTCTCTGCCATACGGGCTTAGGAATGTGCGCTAGAGAAGGGCTCTTCGTCTGGCTTAGCTTTTGGGCTTCATCTGTGGGAACAGGATGACGTCGCGGATGCTTTCTTGTCCGAGCAGCATCATGCAAAGGCGATCAATGCCCATGCCCAACCCGCCAGCCGGAGGCATGCCGTGCTCCAGTGCGACCAGAAAATCCTCGTCCAGCTTCTGCTGCTCTCCTCCGGCCTGGTGCTGCAGGCGCTCGCGCTGTTCAATGGGATCGTTCTGCTCGGTGTAGGCGGGAGCGATCTCTTGACCATTGATACAGCATTCAAAGACCTCAACGGTGCTAGGGTCATCCGGAGAAAGCTTCGCCAGGGGAACCAGCTCCTTGGGTAGATGCGTCACGAAGGTAGGCTGAATGAGTGTCGGCTCGATCAGTTTCTCGAAGACCGCACCCGTGATCTCGAAATCCTCATACTCCTTGCCGATGTCCGCCCCCAGGGCGACGGCCCGCTCACGGCGCTCGGAGGTGGAGATTGCGAACCAATCTGCCCCCGCTTTTTCTCGGACCATGTCCTTGTAGCGTGCCCGCTTCCACGGTCCGGTTAAGTCGATGGTTTTGGTCACCGTGCCCGCCGCGTCCTTGTGCTCGATGCGAAGCGTGCCCAGAAGTTCCTGGGCGATATGGCAGATCATGGACTCCACCAGTTCCATCATGGTGGAGTAGTCCCCGTAGGCTTGATAGGCCTCGAGCATGGTGAACTCTGGATTGTGTCGGCGCGAGAGACCTTCGTTGCGAAAATTCCGCCCGATCTCAAACACGCGATCTATGCCGCCGACCAGCAGTCGCTTCAGATACAGCTCAAGCGCGATGCGGAGAAAGAACTGGCAGCCGAGGGCGTTGTGAAAGGTGACAAAAGGCTGGGCTGCGGCCCCACCCGGGATGGCCTGCATCATGGGCGTCTCCACTTCAACGAAGCCTCGATTGTGAAGGAAGTTTCGGATCTCGCGGATCACTCGGCTTCGATGGAGAAACACCTGCTTTACGGGATCGTTGGCGATCAGATCCAGGTAGCGCTGACGGTAGCGCACCTCGGTATCCTCAAGTCCGTAGTATTGACCAGGAGGAGGCCGTAGCGCTTTGCACAGCACTACGAAGGACTCGCACTTGATGGAGATCTCCCCGGTGCGCGTGGTGAAAAGGGTGCCCTTCACCCCCACGAAATCACCGAGATCGAGCAGCTTGAAAATCTCCCAGGCCTCGTCACCCAAAACATTCTTCTGGGTGTAGACCTGTATGCGGCCGGACTGATCCTTGACATCGATGAACTGGCTTTTGCCCATGTCCCGGTGCGCGGTGATGCGCCCGGCGACCTCGACGGCACGTCCCTCGGTGTACTGTTGCCGCGCGTTGGCGCAGCTTTCACTGGGGGTAAACTTATTGGCAAAGGGGTTCACACCTCGCGCCTGCAGGGCGGCGAGCTTTGCTTTGCGCTGTTCGATCAGGGAGTCATTCTGTTCCATAAACGATAAGCGGACATCAGACCATGACGGGGGAGCCGTGTCCAAGGATTTACAACTCGCCTTGACGTGGGGGCTGTTTCTTCCCAAGGATCCACAGGCTTTCCTTGGTTCAATCGTAGGCCCGGAGGAGAGCGATGAATGACCACCACCCTGAAATCATTGAGAGCCCTGGCCGATGGCACTCGGCTGCGGATCATGGCGCTGCTTGAGCGTGAGGAGCTGTCGGTCAATGAGCTTCAGCAGATCACCCGGCTGGGGCAGTCCAGGATCTCCACCCATTTGGGCCTGCTTCAGGATGCCGACTTGGTTTCCTCGCGGAGGGATGGCAAGAGGACCTTTTATAAAATGAACCCTGAGGCGGATCCGACCGCCCGGGAGTTTATTGTCCTGGCCGCCCGAGGTGCTCGCGAGCTCCCGGAGTACACGGCCGATCAGTCCAATCTCAAACGCGTGCTCACGCTTCGAAACGAGCAGGCGCAGGTGTATTTCAACCAGATCGCGGGGCGCTTCGACCGGAGCTACGGTCCGGGCCGTTCCTGGCAGGCGTTCGGTCAGCTTTTGCTTCGAACCATGCCTGCCTTGGTCATCGCTGACCTCGGCTCAGGAGAGGGGCTTCTTAGCGAACTCCTGGCCCGCCGTGCGAAGAAAGTCATCGCGGTGGATAACTCTGAGCGCATCGTGGAGTTCGGGGAGGCGAAGGCCAAGAAGAACGGGATCAAGAATCTCGAGTTTCGTCTGGGCGATATCGAAACCCCCCCCATTACCGTCGGATCCGTGGACCTGGTGGTGCTCAGTCAGGCCCTTCACCATGCTGAAGTCCCTTTGAAAGCGATCCAGGGGGCGCATCGCATCCTCAAGCCAGGCGGTCAGCTGATGATTCTCGACCTGCACTCTCACAAGTTTGAACAGGCGCGCGAGCTTTATGGCGATCGCTGGCTGGGCTTCACTGAGGGAGAACTGCATGGATGGCTTGAGTCCGCAGGCTTCAAGAGCCTCGAGGTGTGTATTGTTGCTGAGGAAGAGCAGCCGCCTCACTTTCAAACGCTCTTGGCGGTGGGGGAGCGATAGCGCCACGCCTTGGGCCCGCGGAGACAAACCCAGGCCACGCAGATCCAGCCGAAGACATCGCCGTTTCTGCGGTAGAAGGTGCGCGGTCCGGATTGCAGGGGGATGGGGAGATCAATCACCTTGATGCCCTTGCCATACGCCCCCTCGGGAGCCGGGAAGCCGGCGTCCAGGATACGGCCTTTGGACTCCACCCAGCAGGTGATGCCGTTGTTCGAACAGCGCACAAGCGGTAGTCCGTTCTCGATCGCCCGGAGGGACGCGTTCGCGGTGTGCTGCCACTGTTGCGCGCTCTGCCCAAACCAGCCGTCATTGGTTAGATTTAACAGGAACTGCACGTCCTCTTGGGCCTGATCGCGCACGACTCCAGCAAACATATCCTCGAAGCAGATGAGGGGGGAGAAGCGCAGGTCTTTGCGGGGGAGCTCGAAGGCTACACGCTGTTCCCCGGGCGTGAATCCACCGCTAATGGGGGTGAACAGCTTGAGGAATGGGAGCCATTTCACCAGCGGAACATATTCGCCGAAGATCACCAGCTGCCGCTTGGCATAGTTCTGGGTCAGTTTTCCCTCAGGGCTTAATAGGAAGGCGCTGTTGTGGATATTGGTCGATTGACGGCCATCCGCAGCGGTGACGATTTGAATGTCGTCGCTTCCCAGACAGAGCCAAGTGATGCTTCCTTTGAGGAGACGCGTGGTCGCGTCGAAGGTCTCTGCATCGTAACGGATTGGGTAGGGGACTCCCGCCTCGGGCCAGACCAGCAGGTCGGGGTTTTGCTTTAGCGCCTCCCGGGACATCGAAAGCAGCGTTTCAAACCGGCGCGCACTCTCTCGCTCGTTCCAGATCATGGTCTGGGAAAAACCCGGTTGGATCATGGCGATGCGCACCAGACGGCTCGGAGGCGAAGGGAGCAGGATCTGAATGTACCCTTTGGCTGAGAGCACGATCACCACCAGGAAAGGCAGCGCCATCTCCCGCTGCCACCCGATTTTTTTTCCGGGTGACGACAGCAGCATAAGAGCGCTGAGAAGCAGGCTCACGGAGGTCCAGACCACGAGAAAGGAGATTCCATAGACCCCGGTTTCGGCGGCGACCTGGGTTATCAGGCCCATGGGCTGCTGGGAGGCGCCCAGGAGGTTCCATGGGAAACCGCTGAACAGCCGGGCTTGGACCATCTCCCAGGTCACCCAGACGGCGGCACAGAGAAAGGCCCAGCGCAGTCGGTCGAACCATGCCACGCCCTGAAGGAGGGCCTGGAGCTTTCCGAGCCATCCTTGATCAGGCTTTGGGAGATCGGTCTCTGCCTTTCCCAAGGGCCATAGCTTCCAGCACGCCCAGGTCCAGAGCGCCGGATAGAGCGAGAGGAAGAGTCCCAGAGCGAGCCAGCCTAGGATGGGGTAGAAGGGAACCGGCATGTGCAGCAGCCAGTGGAGCCCGGTGAGATAGTGAACGACTCCTGCGATATAGCCGCAGCGGAACGCCTCGCGCGGCGAAGCTCCGGCAGCGGTCCCCAGGAGAAGGCCGGGGGCGATCCAGGCCAATCCTGCCACGCCCCAATTGGGGAAGGCCATGGCCCAGAGCAGGCCTGCGAGCCCAGCCACCAGGCGTCTCAGGTAACGGATTTGTCGTTTCTCGGTCAACGGCACACCCGGATGTTCCCTGAATTCCCCAAAAGCATCAAGCGCTTGTCGCTCTTGGCCGCGAACCCAGCGGGTTCCAAGCATGTGACCCCTGGGCGTCCGAACGGGAATCATGGCCTCTTCCGGGATTGTCTGGGGATTTTTCCGTTGGCGGTCGTGTGTAGCGAGGGTGAACCGCAGGAAACCCCGGGATGTGAGTCACCTCCAGTAGGCCCGTAGGAGGGCGCGAGCTGTGGCGCTACCGGAGCCAGGCTTGGGCAGAGAAGCATTCCGTGCGGGGTCGGGTTTATCGTTGCACGGTAGGGCTGCCCGCGGCGAGATTCGGTCTTGTCATGCCCGAAACGACCTCGAGTCCGCCCCCTTCTGCCCTTCCGCCTTTGGCGAAGGGAACCCTCTACCTTGTGGCGACGCCTATCGGCAACCTTGAGGATATCACGCTTCGCGCGATCCGCACGCTGCGGGAGTGTGATTTGGTGGCCGCCGAGGATACCCGCCGAAGCGGGCAGCTTCTACGCCATCTGGGCATCTCCAAGCGAATGATCAGCTGCTTTGCACACAATGAACGCCGTCGGGCTGATGAAGTCGTCTCTCTCCTTCGAACCGGCGGGATCGTCGCGCTCGTGAGCGACGCTGGAACGCCCGGGATCAGCGATCCGGGTGAGCGCTTGGCACGCTGTGTTTTGGAGGCTGGGTTTCGGGTGGAATCCGTTCCGGGTCCCTGCGCTCTGGTATCGGCTCTGACCGCCAGCGGGCTTCCGACCGGGGAGTTCCATTTCATCGGATTTCTGCCTACCAAATCCGGCCAACGCTCACGGCGTCTCGGAGAGATTCTTCGACTTCCCGGGACTCTGGTGATCTACGAGTCGCCCTACCGCGTCGAGAAGCTCCTGGTAGAGCTTGCGAGTCTCGTCCCGCAGCGGGCGGTGGTGATGGCTCGAGAGCTGACCAAGCGGCATGAGGAGTATCTGAGGGGGACCGCCGAGACCCTCCTCCAGGTCTGGAAGGAGCGCCCCCGCAAAGGGGAGTTTGTGGTGATGATCGCCCCGGCGCTGGAGGGCGACAAGGAAATGGAATGCACCTCGGCGCCGGAAACAGAATTGGCGTCACCTGAGTCTGAAGAATCCGTAATTGCTGACGGGGAATAGGACGTTCCTGTTCAGCGAGAACTTCAGGAACGCGCGGGGCAGCCGATCCACTCCCCATGGGCGGATCTCGGCACGCGCGCTTCCAGCGAACGAGCCTCGCCGCCCGATGGACGGATTGAGAATCGATGAGTTCATCCTATTCTAGTAGCGCACTCCGGGAGAGGCTGCATTCGCGCCTTGATTGCGGGCAGCCGCCTACCGGTGGGCTGTTCCTGGGATTGCTTCGGTTCGCCCCCTCGCTCGATAGCGAGGAGACCCTTCGGCGATTTCTGGAGCTTTTTCAGGAGTATGATCAGCTGTCGCGCAGGATCGTCGTGGCGGCGTTAAACCCCTGTTACAACCCGGCGCAGTGTTCCGTGTCCAGCCTAGATCAGGTCCTCTCCTCGCTCGGGTTGAAAACGACCAAAACCTTGGGGCTTGCGCTGCTGCTGGCGGACGCGGACTTGTTCCTGACGGGCGATCAGTCGCTGGTGGAACGAATGCGTTTCTGCTGTGTTAGCGCATTGATTACTCGCGACATTGTAGATCGGGAGGGGGCGTGCGATCCAGAGTTGGGCTTCGTCTGCGCGCTGCTCAGAAACTGGGGGCGAATGCTTTTGGGAGGGCTCTTGTATCCGGGCTCCAGTCAGAGAGTGCTCGCGGCGCTGCGACTTCAGGACGATGACTCTACCCGTGCTGTTTGCGGTCTTGCGCCCGCTGAGTTGAGCTATCACCTTTGGAGACTACGCCGACTTCCTGCCTCGTTCCTTAAACTTCTGCAGGCGCAGCCCCCGTACCGCGTCACAACGACGGGTTACACGCACGAGGATGCGCTGCTGATGTGGAGCGATCTCGGTTTCCAGTTGGCGCACTCAGCGCTGGGATCCAACCCTCATGCGGGTTTAAGTGACTCGGCCATCCAAGTTGTTCTGGATCGCGAATGCGCGACCCACACGTTGGAAGCGCCGATGGTGGCCGGGCTGATCGCAAAGGCCCTTGCCGACCTTCCCGACCTGCTGTTCCCTGGATCCGACTCAAGAGGTGAGCAGAGCGGGTCGGCGGGCTTCGCGACCCTCAGAGTTGCGGACCAAACGTCATCCCGAGCTGCCAGTCTGGCACTTCCTGATCCGGCTCGGCTCGCGGACTACTAAGACGCTTGACGGACGAAGCGTTTGCCGGGGAGTTGGCGAACGAGGCGCTTCATCTCTAGGCTGAATAGGCTTGCGGACGCAGAGGCTGGAGGCAGGCCTGAGCTTCGGATCAAGGTGTCGATGTCCATCTCCCCGGATTCCAGCAAAGCCATCAGGCGACGCTCGGTGTCCGGAAGCTCCAGCCCAGGGAGTTGTCCTGTCGCGGCGGGCGTCTCCGGCCGCTGGGAGGGTGGGAAGAGGTATTCAAATTCACTCAGGATGTCCTCCACCCCTTCGCAGAGCTTCGCCCCCTTTTTAATCAGATCGTGGCAGCCCTTGCTGCGAGGGGAATCGATGCGCCCTGGCACCGCGAAAACCTGGCGGCCGTAGTCCGTCGCGAAATGAGCCGTGATCAAGGCACCGCTGCTGACATTCGCTTCCACGACAACCGTCCCTAGGGTCATTCCAGCTACAATCCGATTTCGAATGGGGAAGGATTGTTTGTCGGGAGGACGTCCGAAAGGGAACTGAGTCAGGACGGCCCCGTTCGAGGCAATTCTTTCGAAGAGCTGCGCATTCTCGGGAGGGAAGACTAGATTGATCCCGGTCCCCAGCACCGCCAAGGTGCGCCCTTTCGCCGAGAGTGCGCCCTGATGAGCAGCGGTATCGATCCCGCGGGCCCCCCCGCTAACCACCGTCACACCTGCATAGGCCAGTTGGTAGGTAAGACGGCGCGCTGTCTCCAGCCCGTAGGGGGTGTTCTGGCGTGAACCGACCATGGCCACCCCATTGTTGTCCGAGGAGAGCAGGCGACCAAGGATATAGAGCACGATGGGCGGGTCGTAGATTTCTCGGAGTAGGGCAGGGTATTCCTCATCGAGCTGAGTGACAATGCGGCAGCCGAACTCCTGCGTGCGTTTCAGCTCCGCTGCAAGATCCACATCTTCTTCCCAGTGGGAGATCGCGCGCGCGGTCTCCGCACCCACCCCGTGAACACGGAGCAATTGATCCTCGGTGGCCGCAAGAACCGCTCGGGCGTCCCCGAACGTTTCCAACAATTGCCGGAGGCGTATAGGGCCTACATGCCCCACCATGTTGAGGGCTACCAATGCTTCACGGATGTCCATAGTCTCCTTGATCGTTTCTTGGGGAGCGGTCAGAGCCGTGTGTGGTCTGCTGGGATCTGTTACTCCTCCAAAATCTACCAGGCCCTTCTTAGCGAAGGACGCGACACCGAGCTACAAAAAAACGCAGGAACCTGACTTGGTATCCGTTGGGACAGTAGCGAGGCCACTCCTTTGGGTCGAGAGACA
>CAMAVD010000034.1 GCA_945861575.1 Akkermansia muciniphila | reverse complement strand
CCACCACGCGGCCGGTGAAGACATCGGCCCCAAACCAGGAGTTCTGCCATCGAAGTTTTGCCGCATCGAAGACGCGGCCGACATTGTTCCAAGCGAAGGCACCAATCACCCGCTCATCGCCATAGGACAGCTCTTGCCGCCCCACTTTGAACGAAAGCGGAAATTCCTTGTGATTCCCAAGACTCAGGAACGCTTGGTGCAGATCCGCAGTATCGGATTCCGGTCCCTCACCGCGACGGCCCGCCCCCACGGTGGAGGCGTAACGATCATCATCGACCGCAAAACTGCTACGCCCCTCAACCAGGGCATTCCACCATTTGTCGGTGTAGCCAAGACGGTAGCGCAGGCGCGTCAGCAAATAGTTGTTGTGAACGTCTGAGCCGTGGTCTCTGAAGTCCAGGGAGCCGGGGGCTCCCGCCACGGCACCTCCCTGGCGGGTCTCAGCACGCATCCTCAACGAGCCCCCAATATCCCAAGCGGCCATATAGGGATCATCCTTACGCAGCCATTCATTGAAGAAACCGGGGAACGGTCGCAGGGGAGGAGGCGGAGTGTATTGTGCCCAGAGCGATCCGGTACCGGCCAGCATAGCCGCAGTCAGGAAGACACGAGGGGCTATGGGGTAGAGGTTAGTGCGAAGCGACAGGTGAGTTGGTTTCATGAGGGTGAGACGGCCAGTTGTGTAACGGCGGTTGGTTTGGGATCAGGGAGCTTTGTAGCGGGCGCCGCATGCGGGGCCGGTGAGGAGGGAGGCGGCGCACCCGACCCGGGTCGCCGATGCGCACGATCGTTGAGAAACGAGATCAACTGCTCGCGGAGTCGGTAATAATCAGGGTGAGCCATGACCTTGGCGCGATCGCGTGGCCGTTCAAAAGGCACGTCAAGGACCTCGCCCACCTCAGCCTCAGGGCCGTCGGTCATGCACACCACTCGATCTGAAAGGAAAAGTGCCTCGTCCACATCGTGCGTGACCATCAGGGCCGTCTTCTTGTCCTTGCGCCACAGTTCCAGAAGCACCTCCTGAAGCTCAAACCGTGTCAAGGAGTCGAGCATTCCGAAAGGTTCGTCCAGGAGGAGCATCTTGGGGCAGAGCGCAAAAGCGCGTGCGATACCCACACGTTGACGCATGCCTTGCGACAGCTCGCTCGGATACTTGTGCATGGAATCCGAAAGTCCCACCACGGTCAGATAATACTCTACGATCTGATTCCGCTCCTGCGGACTCGCGGTATAGAAGGCCTGATCCACCCCCAACATCACATTTTCATAGGCTGTGAACCAGGGAAGCAAGCAGGGCGATTGAAACACCACACCTCGGTCAGGGCCTGCGCCGACCAATTCCTTTCCGGCAAGGATGATGCCTCCGTCGGTGATGTCACTCAGCCCGGCAACCATTCCGAGCACGGTTGATTTGCCGCAGCCTGAATGGCCGATCAGGGTCACAAACTCCCCCTTCTTTAGGCGCAGATTGAAGTCCTTGACGATCACCGCTGGCCCGCGAGCGCTCGGGTAGATCTTGGTCAGATTGTCGATGACGAGGTATTCGGACATACGATCAAATTTCTACATTCTCCCGCTTGATCTCGCTGCGACGAATCGGGTGTTTGCGCGCTCCAAAGGTCGCACGCGGGACCGAAAGGTCCTCGGGTTCGATGTCCGGGAGCACCAAGGCACGACTTACCTCCACGCGCTTTTTTCGATTCGATGCCACCAGGTATTCGATGACCTCACGGCGGATCTCCTTAAAACGAGACAGATGATTGAGAGCCTTGCGATCCCTCGGGCGCTCAAGATTCACCTCAATCGAAGGCCCAAGCGTAGCCCCGGGGCCCGCACTCAGAGGGATGATTCGATCGGAGAGGTAAATACCCTCGTCGGGATCATTGGTGATCAACACCACTGTCTTGCGCGTCTCCTGGCAGATGCGCGCGAACTCGTCCTGGAGGGTCGCACGTGTCAGCGCATCCAGCGCACCGAGCGGCTCATCCATGAGCAGCACTTCAGGCTCCATCGCCAACGCACGCGCCACGCTAACGCGTTGGCGCATCCCGCCCGAGAGCTCCGAGGGACGCTTGGTCTTGGCTGGAGTCAAGTTCACCATCGCGATGTACCGCTCCGTATGCGCCTGCCGCCGTGCTGGGTCCCAGTCTGGAAAGCACTGATCGACCGCCAGGGCGACATTCTCGTAAACGGTCAGCCAGGGCAGCAGGGAGTAATTCTGGAAGACAATGCCTCGGTCAGGGCCAGGGCCTGTGACCGGCTTACCTCGGAGCAGGACCGAGCCCGCATCCGGCTTGGTCAGGCCCGCGATCATGGAGATGAGGGTGGTCTTTCCGGCACCCGAAAATCCGACGATTGCCACAAACTCACCCTCCTTGATCTCCAGGTTGATATCGTGGAGAACCTCGGTTCGTTGGCTCGGATCACCAAACCCTTTGCTAACAGCCTTGAGTTCCAGATGAGCCATAATTCAGGCGGTTTTGAAGCGGCGCTCCACCACACTCATGAGGCGATCCAGAGCGAAGCCCACGAAGCCGATGGTCAATATGCAGAGAATGATATGCGCGTAGTTGAGAGCGTTGTATTCCTGCCAGAGGAAACCTCCGACACCTGGTCGACCTGTAAGCATCTCGGCCGCTACGATCACCAACCAGGCGATACCCAAGCTCAACCGAAAGCCTGTGAACATGTAAGGAAGCGTGGCGGGAATCAGGACTTTCACGAAGGTTTTGGTGCGGGAGAGCTTGAGCACACGGGCCACGTTCAGGTAGTCCTGTGGGATCGCTCGAACCCCCACAGCCGTATTGAGCACCGTGGGCCACATCGCGCAGACCGCAATGGTGAAGAGGGCACCCAACTCGCTGGCCTGCTTGCCCGCCCCAAGGAAGAGAACCAAGCCGAGCGGCAGCCAAGCGAGCGGGGAGACGGGCCGAAGCACCTGAATGATCGGATCGAAGATCCGGGTGAATACCACCGACAGCCCAAGCAGGAAACCGATCGGCGTGCCTACGAGCAGCGCGAGAGCGTAGCCCTTGGCCACCAAGATCAACGAATACCAGGTAAAACGCAGGATACCTTGATCCATCTCCCCCCTCTTCTCGAAAGGCTTCAGGATATACTCCCGACTCTCCAGCCACGTTCTCCACGGGGAGGGCAACTCTTTGCAGACAGTCACGCTGAGGATCTGCCAGATCGCGATGGCGGCACCGAAACCGATCATCGGCAAGAGAATCCAATCCAGCTTGGCGCGTAGGAGCTTCATGGGAAAGATGGCTGCGAATGGATCAGGACTTCACGTTGTGGACCGGGAATCCTCGGGCATACTTCTCCATATCGCCCTTGGGATCAAAGGTCACCCCGTCCATCATCGTCCATGAACTGTCATCCTTGCCCCCGTGCAGATAGCCGATCTCCTTCATCGCTTCCTCGTAGATATCTGAGCGCATCACCTTCGAAGCAATGCCGTCGTAATCCGTGCTGGCACCTGTCATGCCCCAGCGACGGAACTGACTCAGCCACCATTTGGCATAGGCGGCCTGTGGGTAGTTGCAGTTGCGACGACTGAAGTGCATGGGAGTGGGATCCTCAACAACCCGACCGTCGCCGTATTCCAACTTGCCCATGAGTCGTCCCAGGATGATCTGCTTGTCGCAGTTGATATAATTAGGCTTGCTGACGATGTCGCATTGCTCCGGACGATTCTCCATCACATCCAGCCAAACACTCGCCTCGTGAAGTCCCTTTAGAACCGCTTTCACCGTTTTTGGATTCTTCTCAGCGAACTCCGCGGTGAACGCACAGACCTTCTCCGGATGGTCCTTCCAAATCTGCTGCGTGGTCACAGAGGTAAACCCCACCTTGTCGGCGATGGCCCGCGCGTTCCAAGGCTCACCTACGCAGAAGCCGTCCATCTTGCCGATCCGCATATTGGCCACCATTTGCGGGGGGGGGAATAGTGATCAGCGAGACATCCTTGTCAGGATTGATCCCACCCGCCGCGAGGTAGTAGCGCATCCACATGGCATGCGTTCCGGGTGGGAAAGTCATGGCGAATGTGAGGGGTTCACCCAGCTTCTTTGCCTTGTCGACAAAGGGTTTCAAGGCACTCGGATCGTCCTTCACCTTGCCGATCCACTCCGCCTTCAAACTGATGGCCTGACCATTGCGATTGACAAGCCAGGGGATGACCATCGGCTTTTTGGGCGAACCCAGCAAACCCATGGTCGAAGCGATAGGCATGCCCAGGAGCATATGGGTCATCTGATTGTCCCCGCTCGAAAGCGCATCGCGGATCGCAGCCCAGTTCGCCCCCTTCGCCACCGTCACATCCAATCCAAATTTCTTGAAGAATCCCTTCTCCGCCGCGACAGCGAAGGGCGAGCAGTCGGTCAGTGCGATGATGCCACAGCGCAAGCGACTGGTTTCAGGAGCGTCGTCAGCGTAGACGGATCCGACCCATCCTGTCGGCAGCCCACCCAGAAGGGAGGCAATGCCCACCCCTTTGCCAGCAGTTGCCAGGAATGACCTTCGATCCAAACCTCGGCCCAGGAACTCCCCTCCCACCCCTGTTTCAACACAGTTTTTCCCAGCCGCCTTCACGATCCGATTGGTTGTCATTGCATATCATTACCAATAATCATGCCATGCAGAAAAATGTGGCACGCGAATTTCTATCATGAATACATGAGCGAAGTTCATCCGGACACAAACCCACTAGATAGCAGACAGCTTAGGGCGTTCGTTACCCTTGCCAGGACGGGGAGTTTCACGCAGGCAGGCCGTGAATTGACCGTCACCCAATCCGCTGTAAGTCATGCGATGAAGGCGTTAGAAACCGACATCGGTTGTCGCCTTTTTGACAGGCTGGGTAAGAAAGTGCACCTGACGCCGGCAGGCGAACACTTCCTCCATCACGCGCAGCGGATTGTCGGAGCGATGACCCAAGCCCGGCAGACCATGGAGCAGTTGGAAAACTGGGGCCAGACCCGGCTGAGGCTGGGTGCAAGTCCTACGCCCTGCCAGCATGTCCTGCCCGAGGTCTTCCGGGAGCTCCGACGTCAGTTCCCCCATATTATGCTGACCGTGGACCCCTGCGACAGCCTGCATGCAAAAACCCTGCTGGAAACCAAGCGGATCGATTTGGCTTTCACCCTGCAGCCTGAAGGAACGGAGGCCCTTCACTTTGAAGGTCTCTTTTCGGACGAACTTGTTTTCGTGGTTTCTCCCGAGCATCCCTGGGCCAGCGCGAGGAGCGTGCTCAGGGAGACCATCGCCTTGCAGAACTTTGTCCTCAGCAACCGGGGCAGCAGGACCTATCGAATGATCGAAGGGTATTTCCGACATGAGGAAATCAGCCTCACTGTGGTGGCAGAGCTCGGCAGCACGGACGCCATTAAGCAATTCGTGAAACTTGGGCTGGGGATTAGCATCCTGGCTCCGTGGGTCGCACGCCGTGAACTGGCTGAGGGCAGCTTGATAGCGCTTCCGCTAGGCAAGCGAAAGCTAAAGCGAGCCTGGGGAGTTGTGCATCAGCCGGACCATCAGCGCACCCTGGCACAGGAAAGTTTCGTCCGGCTATGCCGGGAACAATGCGCTTCCCTAAGTCCCTAACCCCCCTGCTCCGGGCTGGCATTGCGATCGGCACTCAGGCAGAATCCCCGCCTGAATGGACCCGTATGCCAATATAGCTGCCTATCGATTCGCACGTATGGGCGAGCTCAAACCGCTCCGCGAACGGCTGCTCAACCTATGCCGATCTTGGGAGCTCAAGGGAACCATCCTGCTCAGCACCGAAGGCATCAATCTATTCGTGGCGGGACATCCTGGGCCCGTCGACCAACTCCTGATCGAACTGCGAAAACTCCCTGGACTGGAGAACCTGGAGGTCAAGCGGAGCGAAAGCGATCACCAACCCTTCAGCCGGATGTTGGTTCGCATCAAAAAGGAGATCATCGCCTTTGGGGTCGAGGGCATCGACCCTGTTGACCGGCCCTCGCCCAAGCTCTCCGCGAAAACCCTCAAGGCCTGGCTCGACGAAGGTCGCAAGCTCACCCTCATCGACACCCGAAACGACTACGAGGTCAAGCTCGGGACCTTTCGAAACGCCCTCCCGGCAGGTATCGATCAGTTTCGAGATTTCCCAGCCGCCGTCGCCAAGCTGCCCGAGGCTCTCAAGAACGAGCCAATCGTGATGTTCTGCACCGGCGGGATCCGTTGCGAGAAAGCGGGCCCGTTCATGGAGCAGATGGGATTCAAGAATGTGTTCCAGCTGGAGGGCGGAATTCTCAAGTATTTTGAGGACTGCGGTGGAGATCACTACGATGGTGAATGCTTCGTTTTCGATCGCCGAGTCGGGTTGGACCCCGGGCTGCGGGAAACTCAATCCGTCCAGTGTTTCCGCTGCCAGGAGCCGCTGAGTGAATCAGATCAAAAGGATCCGCGCTATGTCCCGGGCGAATCCTGCCCGGCCTGCCACAGGAGCGAAGAGGAGCATGCGACTCTGCGGAGAGAGGAGCGACAGGCGCGACTGGACCAACTTCGAAACCCGCTTCCGGGAAGCCTGCCCTACGACAATTTTCGCCCCATGAGCGTGCCCGGACGCTGCCAAGGCTGGGCTCTCCTTGATTTTCTAGCGGACATTCTTCCCCATATCCCAGCCGAGGAGTGGCTCGGTCTGGCGGCCGAGGGTTTTTTGATGGGCCCGGACAAGACACCGGTCGGACCAGAGCGAAAGGTCGCGGCGGGAGAACGCTACTATAGGAAGCTTCCTGGCTGTGTGGAACCCGACGTGAATTCCGCCATCCAGATCCTGCATGAAGATGAAGCCCTGATTGTCATCAACAAGCCTGCTCCGCTCCCCATGCACCCGGGCGGTCGATTTAACAAAAACACCCTGGAGTTCTTCATGCATGCGGCCTATCGCCCCGAGAAACCACGGCCAGCGCATCGACTGGACGCCAATACCACGGGTGTGCTGGTGTTGAGCCGCCGCCAGAGGGTGGCCGCGAAGGTGCAACCCCAGTTCGCTAATGGTGAAATCGATAAGGTCTACCTAGCTCGGGTACAGGGACATCCGTCCTCCGATCAGTTCACCTGCTCCTTGCCTATCACGGCAGAACCAGGCGAGCTAGGGGCTCGAGCCATCGACACCCAGAACGGGTTGCCAGCCTCCACCGAGTTTCAGGTGCGCCAGCGACTGCCCGATGGCACCGCCCTGCTCGAAGTGCGTCCCCGGACGGGGCGCACCCATCAAATTCGTCTGCACCTTCAAGCACTGGGCTGGTCGATCTGTGGAGATCCTACCTTCCTGAATGCGGGTCAGTTTGGAAGGCAACAGACCCTCGAGACCGAGGCTCCCCCGATGTGCCTGCATGCATGGCGAATTGCCTTAACGCACCCGATCACCAAACAGCGGACCGAATACGAGGCCCCCACACCCTCATGGGCGCAGGGCCTGCTCCGGGTGGAGTCGGAAGCCGAATCAAGGATAGAATCGGCTCGCCAACCCGGCACGACGGATGGCTACCTATCTCCGACATGAATCTGGCTGATCTGCACAGAACCCACGACCAGGCCCACTCCAACTGGCGGGGGAGAGAGAATTTCCAGGTGAGCACCGTCCGGCGGCTGCTTGGCACTCGGATTCAGGGACAGCGCCGCCGAATTCTGGACGTCGGATGCGCAGATGGCTACCTCCTGACGCCATTCAGTGCGGAGCACGAGATCATCGGCATCGATGTTTCGAGCCAGTTCGCGCCCCTCGCGCTCAAGGCAGGCTTCGCCGGGCACCAGATCAAGGACCTTTCAGCGGACAAGCTGGACATTGAGCCTGGATCGATCGACGCGGTTTTCTGCGGACAAACCATCGAACATGTCATCGACAGCGACTGGCTGCTGTGCGAATTGAATCGCGCCCTGAAGCCGGGGGGCACCCTGATCGTCACCACGCCGAATATCCGGTCTCCCCACACGCTCCTCCGCTGGGTCCTGAACGAATCCCCGGCCTTTGGAGCGAAGTATCGCAGCGGCCATGTCCGCGACTGGACCACCCGGCTTCTGCGGAGAGCATTGGAGAACAACGGATTTCGCGTCGATGGCATGAAGGGGGTGGAATTCTGGCTCCCGGGGGGGAGTGACGTGCTCAGCCGGGCGATGTCGTGGCTTCCCAGCCTCTCAACCGCCATGCTGGCCTTGAGTACGAAAGTGGCGGATGTGCGCTACGAAGTGCGGCCCTTCGAAAACTAGCGGCCTGCCGAACTTTCCACGCACATCTCCAAATGTCTTGCGAAGGCCCTCCTAGTGAGGCACATTTGGACCTCTTCCGGCGGAGAGATGGCTGAGTGGTTTAAGGCACACGCCTGGAAAGCGTGCGTGGTTAATCCCACCGTGGGTTCGAATCCCTCTCTCTCCGCCAATTTTTTTATCCCCTACCCCTCCGTAGCATTCAGGATTGACGCTCGGCAATGAGATAAACCTCCGTCAGTATATTGAGACATGTATTCGAATCGACATCGACTCGAATACAGTGGATCCCCAACGCCAAAGCCGCCGGTGGGCTAGAAGCGTGCGCTGGAAAGCCAGCCTGAAAGCTCCGGGTGCCGAAAAGTAAATCCAGCATCGAGCAACCGCTGTGGGCGAACACGCACACTTGCGAGCAACGCTGCCTCCGCCATCTCCCCAAAAACCAGCCTCAGTGCCCAGGCAGGTGCAGGGAGCCAAGCAGGACGTCCCACCCGAGCCGCAAGCAGCCGAGTGAACTCTCGGTTACTCACCGGACAGGGCGTCACGGCATTGACCGGCCCCTGCATTCCATGCGCTTGGATGGCTTGATCCACCACACAAAGCAAATCGTCGATACCGATCCAACTCATCATCTGATCCCCTGAGCCGATCCTTCCACCCAAACCCCAGCGGAAGAAAGGGAGCATGCGAGCCAAAGCTCCCCCTTTAGAGGAAAGAACTATCCCAAGCCGCAGAAAAACGCAGCGGACGCCAGCCGACAAGGCTGGCGAAGCGGCGGCCTCCCAATCGACACAGACCTGGGAGAGAAACCCGCAGCCTGGGGCAGACTCCTCCCCGACCCACTCCTGGCCTCGATCGCCATAGATGCCAACAGCAGAAGCGCAGACCAGAACCGGTGGAGGGCTGATGGCCTTGGCAATGGTCCGAGCGATCAAGGCGGTGGACTGGATCCGACTCTCCCGAATGCGCCGCTTCTTGGCCGCCGTCCATCGCCCTTCGGCAATGGCTTCACCTGCGAGATGCACAACAGCATCCACTCCGTCCAAGACAGTGGCATCGATCACTCCAGCAGTCGGGTCCCAATATCGGCAATCGCCGAACGACGGAACAGGACCCCGCACGAGTCGACGGATCTCCCATCCATGCGCAACCCAGTGCTCCCGAAGCGCGGTGCCCACCAGACCGTTCGAGCCTGTCAGAAGGATCCTCATGGGGGGGGTGTAGGTCCTCGCCCTGGAACCTCTCGACCAGGCGCTGGCTGCACAGAAGACCCTGCGCTCAGGAGCGGTCGAACAACAGTCCAGACTGTCTTAGCGATACGCGCATGCCCTTCGGCTGTGGGGTGGATCAGATCGGGTTGATTCATTTCCGGGAGCCCGCCCACTCCCTCCAACAAGAAAGGAATGAGCGTCGCGGATGTCTTGCGAGCCACCTCAGGAAAGAGTTCACGAAAGGTGCGGGTGTAGTCTGCCCCCATGTTCGGGGGCATCTGCATCCCGGCGACAACCAGTGTGGCACGCGGATATCGGGCAGAGACTTTTTCCAGAATTCCGAGGAGGTTTGAGCGCGTGAGTGATGGGGGAATCCCTCGAAGTCCGTCGTTGCCACCGAGCGCCAAAATAAAGACATCCACCGGCTGCTTTAGAACCCAGTCAACTCGTCGAATTCCCCCTGAGGTCGTGTCTCCGCTCACCCCAGCGTTTACGACCCGATAGGGCAGTTCTGCGGAGTCGACCATCTTCTGAAGCAGAGCGGGGTAACCCTCCGAAGGATCCAGGCCGAAGGAAGCGGTAAGGCTGTCTCCAAGGATTACCAACCTCCGTCCAGGGGGCGAAGGCACAGAGTCGGCTCGGGCCACAAACACCGGCATCAGGAAGAGGCACAGGGCCGCGGCAAAGGGAGGTGCCAATAAGAAGGCAAGCAGCCCCGCACGACCCGCGCTGGAAGGCGTCAACCAGCAGCTTCGACTGGCTCGGGTTCGACCCATTTGCCATGCTCTCGGATCAAGTCGACGAGACGCTCGACCGCCTCCGACTCGGGGATGTTGAACTTCACGGCCGACTTACCCACATAAAGGTTGATCTTGCCCGGCCCGCCACCGACATAGCCGAAATCAGCGTCTGCCATTTCTCCTGGTCCATTGACGATACAACCCATGATGGCGATTTTCACGCCCTTGAGATGGGCAGTGCGGGCCTTGATGCGGGCCGTCACGGTCTGGAGGTTAAAGAGCGTGCGACCGCAGCTAGGACAAGCCACATAGTCGGTCTTGAAGGAACGACATCCCGCAGCCTGCAGAATATTAAATGCCAAACGAAGCGACTGTCCGGCCCCGGCTTCGCTCCGCACAAGAATCGCATCTCCGATGCCATCGCAGAGGAGCGCCCCGAGCACCACCGAGGCCTGCAATAAGGCGATCTTAGGCTCAAGCGGCTGAGCGCCAAAGCTCAGGCAATCCTTGAGCAGAATCGGGTTGCGAAGGCCTTTTCGAGCAAGCTGGGCTGCCAGAAGCCTGAAGGCCGTAATCGCCGGGAGGTCCACGCCATCACGCACGGTGATCAGCTGGGTGTCACAGTTGACGTCGAAGTCCAGGGATGGATCGACCTCGAGCACATTTAGATCTTCATAAACCGCTTCCGGCCGGACGTCGTCCTTGGGGCGTATTTTATCCGCTACCTTGTCCCAAGTGGCACGTGTCACCACCACACGAATGGTCTGCTCACCGCCACAACGAATCCCATCCAGACCAAGGTCGACCTCTCGGGATTCGCGTCGCTGATAACTAAAGGGGTCGTACGACGAGGGCAGCTCTGGGATAGAGGAACGAGTATTGACCAGCTCGGGGATCAGAGCGATGAGGTCGCGACAGACCGCGATCTCGTTTGGAGAGTCCTCAGTCAGCGAAACGCGGATCGTATCGCCGATGCCGTCGCAGAGCAGCGACCCGATACCAATGGCACTCTTGATTCGTCCGTCCTCGCCTTCCCCCGCTTCAGTGACCCCGAGATGCAACGGGTAGGACCAGTCAGCCCCTAGTTCATCCAGACGCGCGACCAGCAGTCGGTAGCATTGGATCATTACCTTCGGATTGCTCGACTTCATCGAGAACTTGAAGTTGTGAAAACCCTGCTTGCGAGCAATCCGTGCAAACTCGAACGCGCTCTCCACCATGCCCAGCGGCGTATCGCCGAATCGGTTCATGACACGATCGCTCAGCGATCCGTGGTTGGTTCCGATACGAATCGCCCGCCCGTGCTCGATGCAGAGACGCACCAACGGGGAGAAGCGTTCCTCGATGCGTCCCAACTCGGCGGTGTACTGGTCGTCGGTATACTCCCTGATATTGAACTTCTTGGAATCCGCGTAGTTTCCGGGATTAATTCTCACCACCTCGACCCATTTGGCCGCTTCAAGAGCCGCCTCGGGCTTGAAGTGAATATCCGCGACAATCGGCACCCGGCAGCCTTTAGAGTGCAACTCGGAAACGATAGTCCGCAGATTTGCAGCGTCCTTTACCGTCGGAGCCGTGATACGAACGATCTCGCAACCCACGGCGACGAGATCGAGCGTTTGTTGAACGCTCAAGGCGGTATCCATCGTGTCCGACGTCAGCATCGACTGCATTACCACCGGCCGCTTCCCACCAAGAAGGAGGCCCCCATGCCCCGGCTGACCTATGGTGATCTCGCGAGAAGAGCGGCGACGATAAATGAATGGCGAGTGGCAATACTTCATGTTCGGTTCAGCGCGGAGCGGGAACTATCGGAGGGGACGAAGCCGCAGGTTGGTTCTTGGGAGCGAACTGGGGGCGAGGCAGTTTGGTATCCTGCCCCCGGAAGAGATCCTGAGTATCGAAGAAGGTGATGAAGAGCATGAATCCAATAAGCACGATGGCGCAGGCAGATTGGAGATTTTGGAGAACCTTAGGGCTTACGGGTCGCTTGCGGATAGCCTCCAGGATCGCGAGGGTGATATGGCCACCATCGAGAACAGGAAACGGAAGCAAATTGAGGATCGCCAAGTTCACGTTCATCAGGACACTGAAGTAGAGGGCCAGCTGCCACCCGTAGTCGCTCTTGAAAAGGATGTAATAGGTGTTGAGGATTTTTACGGCTCCCCCGAGCTGCTGGACCGAAATGGTAGACTTGGGTGCAATGACCGCTTCGAGGGTGTCCGCCATCGCTCCCAAGCTCGCGCGGATCTGCTCCATAGGGGTCGGATACGTGAGCTCCATCTTTCCGCCATCCATCCACTCAATGCCCAGCTTGGGCTTCTCGTCCGGCGGAGTAATGGGACGCTCGGGAGTGATGCGCATTGTGAGCTCCTTGCCATCTCGTAGAACTTTGAGAGTCAGAGGCTTTTCTCCAACCTCGGTCACCCTCTCGGCCACTTGAGCGTAGTGAATCATTCGAAGACCATCGATCTCCAGGACCTGGTCAAAAGGCTTCAAACCCGCTGCTGCCGCCGGGCTGTTGGTATAAACAGCAAAGACGATGGGGGTCTGGGCCGGCTCGATCTGAATTTGCCGAAGTGACTTTCGTTGCAGGGCTTTCGTCGGGGGCCGCACGGGCGTCGCCACCGTTTCCATCACTTTGCCATCTCGCTCATAGCGAATCGACAGTGTCTCTCCTTCGCTGCGAACCACGCGCCAAATTACGCTATCCCCCATGCCAATAAACTTAGCAACAGGCTTGTTATCGACTTCGATCAAACGATCGCCCCGTCGCAGTCCAGCCGCTTCTGCAGGTCCACCTTTCACCACGTATCCAATCACCGTAGTGGTTTCCGACTCTTTCAACGGTCGGCCCACTTGCCAGACAAGCGCGGCAAAGAACACCGCTAGCAAGAAGCTGAATAACGGACCAGCGAAGGCCACTATGATCTTGTCGAGGGCGGAAATCGGAGGGAGTGGCTCAGGATTTTCGGGACTGCCTTCGAGCATTTCCATGGGAGCCATCTGAGGCAGCGCCACATATCCGCCAGCCGGAATCCATCCCAAAGCGTACTCAACCCCACCCAACTTCTTACTCCAAATTGGTTTACCGAACCAGATCGCAAAACGCTCCACCCGCAATCCGCGCCAGCGTGCGGCCCAGAAGTGTCCCAACTCGTGAACGAAGATCAGCACGTTGAAGAGAACGAGCACTTCGAGGCAGATAAAAATCGGCTTTAGGATATCCATGTCATTTGTAGGGATCACAATGCCATCGCAAACGCCCTGAAGGCGAAGCAGAGCCGCAATTCCCGGTAGCGCCGGGCTAAGTCCGGCGACATCAGGCTAGTATAGGAGTCAGCACACCCGGCGCAACCTGGAATGCTGAAAAGTCGGTAAGACTCTTGGGGGTAGACCTCGGACCCCTTACCCTGTTTGAGCCGTAAAGGGGAGCTACCCACTCGGCTGAGTTCCTGGGAACTAGGAAAAGACGGCACATACTGGGACACCATTAGCTATTGGCGCTTGGCGTTGGTCGAAGTCTCGTATTCAATGCTGCCTCGGAAGAATGCCGGTGTTCGTGGCTGCTCCAGCCTACCTATAAACGACAGACTATGCCCGAGAAACCAATCGCCCAGGTCCCGCGGGAACTAAGGGAATTCTACCAAAAAGGCACCACCGCGCTCGAGAGGCAGAACCTCGACTACGCGATTAGTATCCTAGAGCAGGTTGTGCTGCGGGAACCCGCATTCCTGGAGGCGCGCCAAGCGCTACGAGCCGCCCAAATCAAAAAACATGGGACCGGAGGAGGATTCTTCAAAAAAATCCTGGGCGGTGCCAGTAACTCCCCACTGCTCGCAAAGGGTCAGCTCACTCTGAGGAAAAACCCGCTTGAAGCCCTCACGGTCGCCGAGCAAATCCTGACCTCAGACCCAAACAGCAGCTCGGGCAACAAACTCCTGGCTGAAGCAGCCATGGGAGCCGGATTACCGAAAACTGCCTGCTTCGCCCTCGAAATCGCCCAAAGAAGCTCCCCCAAGGATCAGGACCTCCGCAGGCGTTACGCCAGGGCACTGGGCGAATCCGGGCAGGTCGACAAGGCAGAAGAGGTCTACATGGAGTTGGTCAAGGAAAGCCCCGGGGATCCGGAACTGATGATGGAGTTCAAGAACCTCAGCGCCCAAAAAACACTGGTACAGCAGGGCTATGAAGCCCTGGCCGATGGGAGCGGTTCCTATCGGGACATCCTCAAAAACAAGGATGAAGCCACCGCCCTGGAGCAAGAAAACAGGCAAGTAAAGTCCGAGGACGTTTCTGCCCGTCTGATCGCAGACTACGAGGCGCGACTTCAGGACGAGCCCGACAATCTCAAACTCGTTCGGTCGACCGCTGAGCTCTACGTCCAAAAGAAGGAGTATGACCGAGCACTCGAGTATTATCAGAGAATAAAAGGATCCGCACATGGCAATGACCCGTCATTGGACAAGGCCATAGCGGATGCGAAAACGCGGAAGCTCGACCATGCCGTCGCGCAGTTGGATCCCACGGATCCGGACTATGCCACACAAAAGACCGAACTCGAACAGCAGCGAATGGAATACGTGTTGGCCGAATGCCGTGAACGTACCGAACGTTATCCCTCAGATCTCCAGATCCGGTTCGAGTTGGCCGAACTCTGCTTCAAGGCCGGCAAAACCACCGAAGCCATCCAAGAATTTCAGAAAGCCCAGTCCAATCCACACCGAAAAATTCAATGTATCGGCTACCTCGGCCAATGCTTCGGACGCCGCGGAATGCATGATATGGCAGTGCGCAAGTTCCAGGACGCTCTCAAGGAGAAGGCGGAGTTCGACGACCAGAAGAAGGACTTGATTTACCATCTCGGGTGCTCCCTTGAGGCTTTGGGAAAAAAAGCCGAAGCCATGGAACAGTTCAAACAAATCTACGAGGTGGATATTGGGTTCAGGGATATCTCAGCAAAGGTGGATGCGTACTACTCAGCCGGCGGGAGCTGACCTCGACTGGGGTTCGCCTGCCAACAAAACCTCGGCCGTTCGGGGGGGAGAAAAAGGAGAATGCTAACCGCTTTGCTAGCGATCACCCTCCCCCCCCTCTCCTTGGCGACTGCTGCCTGTTCCGGACAACAGCCTTCTTATACCGCACATTTATGGAGGCACAATCCCTAGAACTAGGGGATACGGCATGTTTAACCGCAAGGCATTCCCTAGAACTAGGGATCCAGCCTAGGGAGTGATCAGGTGGATTTGAGGCAAAGTTAAATGCAAGCCAATGACTATCTCGTTCTTGCAGCCGATCGATGCCAGACGAAACGCGCTTCCAGATCAAAATCAGACCGCCGAAACCTACTCAACAGGAGTAAGTTTCGGCGGTGCCGCATGCCTTCAAGGATCGGATTGAGGGCATGCGATGGTTCGGCATGATTTCGAGGAGAACTGTTCCCCCTCCAAGAGGCTGAAGCTCAAGGTTTTGGTAACGGCTTCACTGGGTTCCTCCTTACAAGCTCCCAGATACCACCGCGTCATCCAAACCCATTAGCGCTCCTCGCCGCAAGCAACAACCCTCTTAAGGAAACGGATCTACGCTCTCAGTTCATGCGAACGTGACGAGAATATCAGACCCCCATACGGCAACAATCGCGTAAACTAGGGGAAACCGTAAGAATCTTGAGGGGCCATTCCCTAGAACTAGGGAATGGCTGAAGGAGTAACCAAATTACTTGACCGGAAACTTCAGGAGATCATCCGCGGTCCATGCGGTAGCGCCACGTTTGGTGCACTCTTCTCGCAAACCTTTCACCTGAGCTTCCGTCACGGCACTCGCCGCGTTGCCCCATTCACTGCGAATGTAGGTCAGGATAGCAGCCACGTCATTGTCAGAGAGTAACGCCCCGAAGTTGGACATAGGCACTGGCCCATTGAACACCGTGCCGTTGATATTGACAGGGCCCTGGAGGCCATTCAGAACGATGCGAATGATTCGATTGGGACCCTCAGCATTAACCCAGTCAGATCCTGCAAGTGGAGGAAATTGGCCCGCGATACCAAGGCCGTTGGCCTGGTGGCAGCCAATGCAACTCACATCGTAAAGACGCTTACCTAACTTGCGCTTCTCCAACACCGGATCAATCGGGTTGTCTCCCTGCAATTCATCGAGGTTCGCGTAGGGCTGATATATGCGGGCATCAAACCCTCCACGATTCGCCATCAGGTGCATGTCCGAGGCGAAGGCCAAAATTCCCACCAGAATTACCAGGAACATCGGGATGGGATTCTTCCCAGCACGTGGTTCGGTCTGTTCCGAGTAAAAGTTAAGCTTCTCGGCGACTGGGCCGTTGCTTTCCTCAGGAGAGCCAGCAGGGGACGTCGATGTTTTCTTCTTCTTGCTCATTTGGAGGGCTTGGCAGGAGCGGCTGTTGATGTCCTATTGGTCTTAACACCTAGCACCGGTGCGGAAAAGAGAGGGGCATCCGAAACGAGGCTCTGCAGATAGGCCACCAAGGCAATCGCCTCGGGCTTCGGCACGATCTCATAGCCAGGTTCTGTGTCGCGAGGCAGAGCGTCCTTAGAGGCCCGTTCGTCCCCTACAAGCTTCCGTTTTGTGAAGAGATACTCGTACCGAGGCATGAGAGAACCCTCTGACACCAGGCGTGGGTTATACAGCTTTCGAAGAAGCGTCAGGCTGTCCGACTGACGGCGACCAACATTCGTCAGATCAGGACCCAAGCGCACCGAACCCAGCTGTACCGGGCTCTCCAAAAGATAATCCTGCGCAATCGTTCGACGCGTGCCCCATCCTCGCTGAATGTCAGTTCCCTGTGTCTTCGAGCGCACTTGAAGAGTATGACACTCCACACACCCGTTGGCGCGGTAGGTCTCGGCACCCTGCGAGGCCAAACCCGTTCTAGGCCTGGGATATCCACTCAGATAATTGTCGACTCGAGCGGACTCAAGCTGGCCAATCTGGCTTTGCGGTACGATCAGTAGCCCCCAAAAAGAAGTGGCAATCGCCGCGAAGACACCAAGGAAAATCAGTGGGATCTGGTTCATACACCCGCCCTCGCTTTCTTTCCTGACCCTGTCTCTATTTTGTCGCAACACCAGGAACAGAACCCGGCTCTGCTATCGGCAGTGGCATGCAATAGGAGTTTCGTGAAACCGGCCACAAAGACTAACTGGCCCAGCAAGATGACGCTAAAACCAAGCGTCGCCATTCCAAAGAAGGGGAGCAGAGAGCGGCTTGCCGTCACAAACGGGATGGCTGGATCCGCTAGTTTCGCTCCAGAGACGAAGCCGGACACGACGTATCCACCAACCACCATCAAGATGCCAACCAGGCTGAACAGAATTTGGACCAGTATTGCTGGCCGGCGAAACTCAGCGTCGAGAACCTTCTCAGTGATGTGACAGATACCTCCCAACAAGATCATCCCCACAAATCCCAGAAGACCCAACTGCGTTACACCCATGGAATAGGGCGTCAGACTCAAAGTGCGGGCGGGTCCCTGGAAGGTTCCGTAGATGTCGAGGAGGATAAACGCAACGTAGGCCAGGGAGCCAAAAAGGAGGAATGGCCAAGCAATTCCAGAACGAGCACCGCGCTTTCCAGCGAAGGCTGTCAGGATAAAATTGCTCGCGTAGGCGGCGACAGGGACAATCAGGAGCCACTTGGCAGAGACCCCAGCTCCCTCGATCCAGCGAGGAACGGGCCCTCCGGCGAGCAGACTAGTCCCAGACCAAGCCCCGAACAGAATCAGGGTCCAGAAGCCAAATGCCGCAGCCTGGTTACTATGAATTTCTCGGCCTGTGACTTTAGGCAAGAGGTAGTAGGTCAGAGCCAGCGCCATCGGCGTAAGCCAGAGATGCATCAAGCCGTTTTGCAAATAAGCGGCAGCGACCGATTGCATGACCCCCCGCAGCGGGTTGACCACGGCGAGCAGGTATCCGATGGACATCAGCCACGGGAAAGCCAGAAGTCCACCCACCAGAAACCAGGCGGAGATGTAGAGCTCCTTCTCGGTCCTGCGGTGGAGAGTGTAGAGCGCGCTGAGAGCAATCAGGAGATAGCCTGCCGTTATGACCGCTGCTCCCTGACGAGGAATCTCCATCCAGGCGTAGCCCGTGCTCTGGCCTGCTAAAATCTGCAGCAAGCCCACAGCCACACCCGCGTTCAGCAGGAGGCCTCCTGCGAAAACAAGTCCACCAAGCAACAACTCTATACGCGAAAGCCGTGCGACGATCCACAACGCCGAACCCAAGGCAGCCTGGGTGGCAAAGCCGTAAACCAGAACATTGATGAAGCCAGGTCGAAGACGACCGAAGGTGACCCATTCGCAGTTGGCCCAGAAAGCTGGAGCGTGCATCTTGACGGAGGACAAGACCCCCAGGAGCAAACCCAGGACGAGCCATAAGAGCGCGCCTGCAAAGAGCATGAGAACCGGCCATCTGCAGGACTGGTTGATCAACTCAACCGAAACCCGCTCAGGTTTGCCAATATCGTGTGCGTGTGAAGCCATCGGAACGTTTACCTATTCGAAGGTGGGTGGTGCTACGACAGGCGGCACAAAATGGGCCTTCTCGGCCCTTGCTACCAGATTACTTCGCGCTGCCGAAGGATTGGCTCGATACAATTGTTCGGTAATGGAGACAGCCTGGCTCACCTTCAGCCGGTAGACCCCTTTGGCCGCGTCCAACGTGGCATAACTATTCACTTCCACTTCTGCGGCAGATTGACTGTCGGCCAACGCTTTCGCCCTCTCGGCAGCCCGCGCCGAGTTGAGAGCGGGAGCGGGCGCCTGTTGCTTCATGGAAACCACCAAGACCGCTACGATCGAAAGAGCGGCCAGGATAACCAATGAATACCCAACCAAAGACTTTAAATTGTCCTTAACCATGGTGTGTAATTATTTGCTGTGTTTGGCGGCTACCTCGTGAGCGTGGTCGTCTGCGTGATGATGGACGCCCTGTGACTCACCAAGTCGCGGGTCCTTGATCGGAAACGACGCGTTCGATCCAAAGCCTTTGAGCCACGCAGCCGCCGCTAGGCCACCGATAAAAAGCCAAGCACCAATGTCGGTAATTGTTAGCTTGAACCCATCCGGCCTGAAGATGGGCATAATATTGTAGCTCATGTCACAGAAATGCATCAGCCAAGCCCAGACACAAACCGGAACGATTACCGGTGCGGTGACCTTCGCGTCGATACGAAGAAGGGCCAAGAACGGGATCAGAAAGTGACCGAACACAATCAGCAAACCAACCCCCCACCACGCACCCACCTCCCGTTTTACGTAGTAAAAGGTCTCCTCAGGCATGCCACCATTCCAGATGATGAAGTATTGGGAAAAGTGGATGTAGGCATAGAAAACAGTGAACGCGAAGAGCAGCTTTGCAATATCGTGAAAATGGTTTCGGTGCACAACCTTGCTCAGCACCCCCGAGTTTTTGAGAAGAAGAGTCAGAACATAGACCGTCGCCAAGGTCGTCCAAACGCTGCCAGCAAAGTAGTAAACTCCATACATCGTTGAGAACCATTGATGCTCTAGACCCTTCATCCACATGATGGCACCGCAAGTGGTGCACAGGGCGAAGGCAAAAATACCCCAAGCGGCATAGAAACGCAGTCGACGGGTGTGAGATGCTGCCCCGTCCTGATCTTGGGCAACGCTATGGCCCCGGAGCTTGAAGGACAGAAGCGTCAGCACCGCAAACACGACCACAGTCGAAACATACCAACCCACCGGGGTGAATAAAGGATACTTCGACTGAAGAGCATGGTCCGATTCAGGGGGAACAATGGACATCCACGGGTAGATAGATGGAGCCAGCACAAGGATAGGAATGAACAGGACAAAAAGCACCGGAGCCAAGCAGGCCAGATTCTCAGTGATTCGTCGAATTGGCACGGACCAAGCAGCATCAAAAAGGTGATGAACTAATACGAGAAACAAGCCTCCAACGCAGAGACTGAAGAAGAACATGAATGCCTGCAGATACGAGAAGCCGATCTGCTTTGCGAACCCAGCCGCGGCAGTTTGAGAGGCCCAGGCGCCCCCAATGGCCAGAACTCCGCCGATGCCAGCTGCGATAAGCGCCTTAGAAAGATGACGAGCGGCAAAACCGGCTGAAGTCATTTCCGAATGATTACCAGATTGAGATTCCATAGGGTTACTTGATTGACGCCCGTTCCGCGTTTGGGATGTCGTCCAGACTACCGAGCTTTGCGAGTTGAAGCGCACGCACGTAGGCTACGACCGCCCACCGTTCCTGTGGGTTTAGCACGCTGCCGTATCCGCCCATCAAGCCCTTCCCCTGTCCAATGGTGTCAAAAAGTTGACCGTCCGCAGCCGTGATCAGTTTCCGGCCTTTATGATCATGAAGATCGGCGATGACTCCCATGCCTAACTTGGATGTGACACCCTTCCCATCCCCTGTCGCCCCATGGCACGGTGCACAGTAAATCGTGTACTTTACCTGTCCCTTCGCCAGCAAGGTCGCGTCAACGGGAAGTGGGATGGTGGAGACAAAGTTTGTTGTCCCGACAACTTTCCCTGTGTTTTCAGGGGTCTTCTCCCACGAAGAATGACGGGCGATCGTGCCTTCAGGCGCCAACTGGGAACTGCGCCCATCCTGGAAGAAAGCGTTGGCGGTCTGTGGCCGAAGCTTGGGTTGTCGATCCATGTCCGGGAATAGTTCGATCGGTGTTCTGCGTGTTTTATCACCCTGGAAACCGGCGATACCCACCACCATTCCAACCACAATGATCCAAACCAGAAAAATGTAGCGCATTAGTCCCTCACCTCTTCGATACGCTTCGTGCCGGTTGACTCCAGCAGCGTGCGAGTTTCACTATCCGAGAACTTGGGATCCGCCGTCTCCACAAAGAGGAAGAATGCATCGTCTGTCGCACGTGCAAAACGCTCCACTTGGAACAGGGGATTGTAATGGCGAGGCAGCCGATTGAGAAGAAACATGCCTCCCAGAGCTCCAAAGGCACCCAGCAGAATGGTGCACTCATAGGCGACCGGGAACGCGTAGATTGGACTGAAGAACGGCTTGCCGCCGACTCCCAGCGCGTAGTCGTAGGCATTCATCCACCAGATCATGAGCATACCGGACGTGTATCCGGTGAGCCCACCCAGGAACGTGAACCAACCGACCTTGGAGTTTCCCAACCCCATCGCCTCGTCCATCCCATGCACCGGAAAAGGGGAGTAGACATCCCACTTTTTGTAGCCCGCATCCCGGAACTTCTCCGCAGCGTGCATCAGATCGCCCGGCGTGGCGTACTCTGCCACCAGGCCCACCTTCACCGAATTGTTGGTCTTAGAATCAGCCATGAAACCCCCAGTTAGTGTGCCTTCGCTCCGCCCAAGGAATGATGTGGATCCGCCTGAGGCGTCACACCCTTCACCTCCGAAATTGCGACAACGGGAAGGAACCGCATGAACAATAGGAACAGGGACATGAATAAGCCGAACGATCCAATGAAGGTCCAGATATCCACCCAGGTCGGGCTAAAGTAAGCCCAACTCGATGTCAGGTAATCTCGATGCAGCGATGTCACAATGATGACAAACCGCTCGAACCACATGCCAATGTTCACAAAGATGGTCACAATGAACACGAACCAGATCTTCGTGCGACACCACTTGAACCAGAAAAGCTGCGGTGAGATTACATTGCAGGTAATCATGGTCCAATAGGCCCACCAATAGGGAGCGGGCTTGACGCCCAACATCGGACCGAAGATGAAAGGATCTGCCGCACGATTGTTGATGAAAACAAATTTCTCGTATGGATTTCCGCTATACCAGGCGATGAAGAACTCCATGCCGTAGGCGTAACCAACGATCGACCCGGTGGCAAGGATGACTTTACACATCAGTTCGACATGCCGAACCGTGATCACGTCCTCCAACTTGCAGATCGTCCGCAACGGGAGCATCAGCGTGAGCACCATCCCGAATCCGGAGAACACGGCCCCCGCCACAAAGTAGGGCGGGAAAATGGTTGTGTGCCAACCCGGAAGCTGCGAAACGGCGAAGTCGAAGGAAACAATGGAGTGAACCGACAGCACGAGAGGGGTTGAGAGACCTGCGAGCAGCAGGTAGGCCTTCTCATAGTTTCGCCAATGGCGATTCGACCCACACCAACCCATTGCAAACACCCCATAGGCGAACTTGCGAATGCGACTCTTGGCTCGATCCCGCATCGTGGCCAAGTCGGGGATCAGCCCCATGTACCAGAATAACAAGGACACGGTGAAGTAGGTCGACACCGCAAACACGTCCCAGAGAAGTGGCGAGCGGAACTGGGGCCAAATTGAATTAGCATTCGGGATGGGAAGCAGCCACCAACCCAGCCAAATCCTACCAATATGGATCAGCGGATAGATTCCCGCACACATCACCGCGAAAATTGTCATCGCCTCGGCGGCACGATTAATCGAAGTCCTCCACTTTTGTCGCAGGAGGAAGAGAATCGCCGAAATGAGCGTGCCTGCATGGCCGATGCCGATCCAGAAGACGAAATTCGTGATATCCCAAGCCCACGCCACAGGGATCTGCAATCCCCAGACGCCCACACCTGTGGTCATTAGGTAGAAGATCAGCGAGAACATGAACCCAGCCAGCAAAACGCTCGGAATGAAGAGAGCCCACCACCACTTGGGTGTGTTGCCCTCTGCAATGCCCGCAATCGCGTTTGACAGCCATCCGAGTGATCTCTCGTTTAACACCAGAGGCTCACGCTGCAGTTCCTTGGGCGTCACAGGAATCTGCGAAACCGGTAGAGTGGACGTTGACTCGCCCATTAGTGCGCTCCTTTCTTCTCGCCGTGGCTCTGAGCCGGCGCCCCGTGGCTCCCGCCATCGTGGCCCGCTCCGTGCAACTCGAACGGATTGGCGTGTTGGGTTTCCATGTACTCCTTCGTGGTCAACGGAATCTTGATGCGCTCGTAATCAGGCATCGCCGGGTTCGGGTTGCGAATCTTCGCGAGGTAGGTCGTTCTCGGACGCGTGTCCAAGAAACCGAGCACGACATAGTCGCGTTCGCTCTTCTTTAGTTTAGAGACGCGGCTGTTGGGATCGATCAAGTTCCCAAAGACAATCGCCTCAGCAGGGCAGGCCTGTTGGCATGCCGTCTTGAAGGTTCCTTCTGGCACCTGAACGTCTCCCGACGCACCCGCTTTCACCTTCTGCGAGATCTTCGCCTCCTCGATGCGCTGGACGCAGTAGGTGCATTTCTCCATCACACCGCGCATGCGCACCGAAACATTTGGATTCTTTGAAAGCTTCATCAGCTCCCATTCCTGCTCAGGCCGGTAGCCCTTGTCTGGGTTCTTCAACCAACGAATGACGTCCCACTCCCCGTCGGTGGAATCAAGCACCGGGGTCTTATAAAACGGTCCTTTGAGCTGGTCCAACGGCCGCTTGTTGTAGTCGAAGAAGTTAAATCGTCGAACCTTATACGGGCAATTGTTGGAACAGTAGCGGGTTCCCACGCAACGGTTGTAAGCCATCACATTCAACCCCTCTTCGTCATGCACGGTTGCATTGACGGGACAGACACTCTCGCACGGGGCGTTTTCGCAGTGCAAACAGAACATCGGTTGCGTCACGGCCTGCGGGTCGTCAATCTGATCTTCCGGGGAAAGGTCCATTGCCCCGCTGTAATAGCGATCGATGCGGATCCACTGCATCTCGCGGTTCCTTCGAACCTGATCCTTGCCCACGATCGGGATGTTGTTCTCACTCTGGCACGCGATCACGCAGGTCGAGCAGCCCACACAGGA
The DNA here is from genome assembly GCA_945861575.1 of Akkermansia muciniphila. GTDB lineage: Bacteria > Verrucomicrobiota > Verrucomicrobiia > Limisphaerales > UBA11320 > UBA11320. The sequence goes on along the minus strand of CAMAVD010000034.1, from coordinate 5,144 downwards.
GCTCAGATCAATCGACATTCCCCATTGATGCACATCGCTGTGAATCAGAGGTCCCCGCGGCCTCGCTCCCAGCTTGGCCCGCTGAGCATCATACTCCTGATACGCGTTTTTGTAGAGCCGGGCGGCGAGCCGTCCCTCGGAACCTTCTTCCTTGGGGATATGCGCCGCATGGTGCTGGGAATCCAGATCGTAATTTCGAGCGAATTCAGGACTTTTCCGATACTCCTCCAGATTCGCTTCACGCAGGATGGGCCGGCCTTCCATCGAGCCATGCTCTTGCGTAATTGAGAAGTCGAAGGTTCCTCCCGCTTTGACAACCTTCGCGCCCGGCGCGATGTGCACGGCATCCGACGCGCGCAGCAAGTAGGCGTTGAATCCGATGGAATTCTCAGCCTTGGAGCCGCCAACACGTCCGCTTTTCTCCCGGCCGTAGCCGAGCGCCAGAGCGATGGTATTCTCGGCCAACCCAGGTTGGATCATAGCCGGTCCGGTGAGCTTGCGGCCTCCCAGACTGATTTCCACCAAGTCACCTGTGGCGACGCCCATCGCCTTTGCAGTCTTGTTGCTCAGCAGGACCGCATTGTCCCAAGTAAGTTTGGTGATCGGATCAGGCAACTCCTGCAACCAGCCGTTATTGTTGTACCGGCCGTCATCGACCGAGTAGTCCCGGTGAAAGATCACCTCCAGGCTCTGGGCCGTCGGAGCGGGAAGCACCGCATGGGCTCCCACCACCGCAGCGGCAGCCACGTAGTTGAAGGCAGCCGACTGACTGGTCGAAGCGCTTCCAGCGAGATAGCCATCATGTAAGGCCTTACCCCAGGTCGCTTCCAGCTGGAGACCAGCGCCGGAAATGGCCGCGAAGGTCTGACGAACGATATCATGCGGGCGTACCACTGTCGCACCGGAGACTCGCGCCAACACTTCCAAGTCGGTTAAACCGCCGAACAAGGGCTCGATCAGCGGCTGCACCGGGATATAGGTGCCATCGGTAGAACGAACATCACCCCAAGACTCCAGATAGTGAGCGGCGGGGATCTGCCAGTCGACAGAGCCTGAGGTTTCGTCCTCCTGGTAATAGGAGAGCCGAATGACGGTCTTCGCTTTTCGCTGCGTCGCAGCCCAATTCAAATCCGCCGGCGCTGTGTAGACGGGATTTCCAGCTAAGATGACGAGCGTATCAACGGACCCAGCATTAAGTTCCCGGGCCAAGTCGCTCAAGCCTGCCGACGCCGATGGTGCCGCAGGCTTCAGATGGACTGCAGAGCCTACGCTTCCCAACGCCACGTTGATTGCCAGAGCAAGGGCATGAACTGCTAGCGGCTGACGGTGCCCAGCAAGAACGACTGCCTTACCCTTGTTTGCGGGGTTCGCCAGATCCTTAGCACATTCCTGGATCCACTTCTGCGAGACACTCGCTGGCAGGGAGAACCTAGCCAGTGCAGCAACCAAACCCTGCGCCTCTGCACCTCCCGAAGCCTTCAGGACCTCAGCAGCAAGGGCCGCGGCAACCCCAGCAACACCGCTCGCGGAAACACGAAGCCGGTGGTCGGCATTCGCGCCGGTCAGCGTCATCAGAGCCTCGACAGCATAGAGCCGGTTGATCGCGTCTTCCTTCTTATCCTGCCGACGCCGACGGGCGTATCCTCGAATCAGACGGTGGCGGTCTTCCTCGGTTCCAAGCAAGTCGCTGTCCAGGCTGACAATGACGTTAGCCTGCTCCAGATCGTAGTAGGGAGCAACAGAGCGCCCAAACACCTGAGAGGCCGCTCGTTGGGCCACGTCCAGCTCAAGCGGATCGTGTGAATAGATGCGAGCCTGAGGCAGACGTTGCTGAATTTCGGTCAATAGGCGGTCCCTCGACGGAGACGTGCCAGGCTCCAATAGGATCGAGAGCCCATTGCCCGAGAGCGCGGGGGCCGCAAACTTGCGCGCTACGATGGCGAGCGCATCGAGTGCCTGCTCCCGAGTTGTGGTATGCGTGGCCCGAACGAAGCGCGTAGCGCGATCCGGATCATACAGGTTCAGAATCGAGGCCTGGGAATGAACGTCCGTGGCACCGTTGCTATCGGGATGTTCAGGGTTACCCTCGATTTTGGTCGGCCTACCCTCGTGAGACTTTACGACGAGGGGAATCGCGCCTGACCGCGTAGGCATTGCGGTGGCGTAGTATTGAGCCACTCCATGGACATAGCCCTCAGGCAGGCGGGAGAACGGAAGGATGGTCTCCTCAGGCCGTCGGCAACCCGTCAGGGCTCCGCCCGCCAGAAGGAAGGATGCTCCCATGATCTTGACGAAGTTGCGGCGACCGACTGGATCGGTAAACTCACTGGCACCTGCAGGGAACTCACGGTGAACAAATTCGCGGAATTCTGGAGTCTCGGCAAGATGATCAAGACTACGCCAGTACTTCTGGCCGATCTCCGGCTCAGGACAAGGAGGCGGGATGGTTTTCATCGATGGCAGGCGGAGCAGTTTTGGGATGCGTTCACTTTCCAGTCATGGGCGAATTGCTCGCCTTGCGCTTTTTGAGCGTCTGGACTCGGACCTTTCCAGCCCAAATCCGTAACTTTATCGAGCGGCCGAAGGTTGGGGCCCGGATTACGATGGCAGTCGAGGCAAAACGTCATGCTCAGCGGCTTGGCATGATACACTTCGTCCATTTTGTTGATGTCCCCGTGACAGTGCACACAGCTGACACCCCGATTCACATGGACTGAATGGTTGAAGAAAACGTAGTCAGGCACCTTGTGAACCTGCACCCACGGAACGGATTGCCCTGTCTTTGCCGAATCGCGGATGATTGCCAGCCGTGGATCCTCGCTGAGGATCTGGTTGTGGCAATTCATACAGGTAGAAGCAGAAGGCACGTTTGAGTACCAGCTCTTGTCGACCTGCGAATGGCAGTAGCGACAATCCAACCCGACCTGATCCACATGCACACTGTGCGAAAAAGGTACGGGCTGAATGGGCTGATAGCCCACACGCGTATACTTGGGGCTGAAATAATACCAGATTCCGCCCACCGCCCCACCTCCGAATAGCAGCAACACCAACACTGCCATCGCAGGGAGCCTATTTGTCCATCTAGGAAAAATATCGGACATTTCACCAAATCGCCATTAGACGAGATTAGATTGTTTGGTTTTGGGTAATCAAAAGGCCCGAACGGGGCGGACGACATACACAAGGAACCGAAAGGCTCCAGCACAGTCAATGCTTTTCCTAAACAGCACTCGCCGAATACCAGGAAAAGGCATACCCCGAACCGAACTACGAAACTACCCGCGCTCTGTTTATCGGAGCTTTGTGGGTTCTCGCAACAAAGTTTGTGAAAAATTTCACGAATTCGCCCAGGTTAATGAAGATGATAAGGCGATGTGGGGGACTTCTCCCCACATAAGCCGTTAAAAATCAGAACGCGTTTTTGCGATAAGCACCCAGTTTCGGAGCCTCTGGATTCACATCCGGACCAAAGTAACGCAACACGACCAGCGGCTCCACATCGGAGGTGTTCTCAAATGTGACCCCCTCCCGGGCGGCATCCGCGACGCAGAAAAATTCATCCTCAGTGAGCTCGTGGAATCGAATCAACTTCGGGCAGTCAAGCGCCAGACGGTTTGCGCGCCCCTTACCCTGCACGGTGATAAGCCCATAGGCACCATTGTCACGAATCGTGCACTTTGCCCCTGGCTCGACAGTCAGTTCCTTCGCGGTGAAATACTGCTTCCCATTGATGTTTCCGTAAACGATCCAGCGGTCGACATAGCCCTCGCCACGGGTATCCGCCACCGGAACCGGCTCAAGGTAGTGATTTTCCTTGAACGAGGGATCCACATTCCCTTCCCAATCCAACTGCCCCACGATGAAATCCAAATCCTTATGCTTGTTCTTAGGCATGTCCTTCACCAGGAGGCTCCAAGGAACCTCACGCCCCTCCACCAAGCTCTGATACATACCAAACACATCGCTGCCCCACTGGGGTTCATAGGTGCACAGACTGCCGGGAGCGTGCAGGATACCAGGGCCGATCAGCCACCCGCTGCCAGGCTTGAGTCGATACGCCCTGGAGTGATCCAGAATTCCATTGTCCCCCCGGTTCCAATTCTCCAGGCATTTGCGCACCTGCGCCTTGGTTGTTCCCGGCTCCAACCCCATGAAGGTGTAGGGGAAGTTGTTGCCCACGTTGTTGTGCTGAGGAGGGAAGTAGTAGGACTCGGGCTTTCCCTCCTGTCCCACCAGGGCCGCCTGCTTCTGGGACTGGTGCATGTGGTGGGGAATTGGCCCCATATTGTCGAAAAACTTTGAGTAAACGGGCCATTTTCCGTACTTCTTCCACAAAGTAGAACCGATCAATGTTTGCCCGCAATCCTCCACCGCCTTGGCAAGGGTGAAGCGCTGATTTCCAACAACGCAATAGCTGAACCCTTCGTCAGGCGTGCGATTGTCGTTTGCTGCGGGTGTGGTTGAGGCGAACCAGCGCTCATCAATGCCACCCCGGTTCAGCCCAAAGGCGTAAAGGTCGTCGGGATGAAGCTTCAGCCGCTTCCCAGGCTGGAGAAAAGAGCGCGGCACCCAGCAGGGCGCCAGACGGAGAAGTCCACCCGTTTCGGATAGGGCTGCCTCAACGAGGCTGCGGGTATTCTTAGTGACGGTTTTGAGTGCGTTGACGGTGTTCATGAGAGCGTATCGGTTTCAATGGAAACGTTGCCCCCGATCTTTCCAAAGCCGCCCTGCCCTCCGCAAATCAAATCCTCAAGAAGGGATGACTCGCTTCCATATCGGTACCAGCCGTTTCATCTCATCAATAACGAATTGGCACGCGGCGAAGGCCTCGCCTCGGTGGGGAGCAATCACCTCCACCCAAAGCGACGGCTCGTTCACACGCACGGGACCGAGACGATGAACCAGACGGAGGGAGTCGATGGGCCAGCGATGAGCGGCCGCTAAGAAGATCTTCTCAAACTGGTGGCGTGCCATAAGTTCGAAAGCCTCATAGCCCAACCCCCCAATGTGCTGCTCTCCCTCAACGCCACGCACAACCCCTAGAAACGTAATCACAGCCCCAGACCCTCCATCCAGACTTCTGGACGCGGCCAGACGTTGCTCGTCTATAGGCTCAGTCGTGAGTTGGAGCTCCGAATGCA
>CAMAVD010000033.1 GCA_945861575.1 Akkermansia muciniphila | reverse complement strand
AGCGTCTGAAGCTGGGGTTGCAACTTGGCATAGAGGTCTTTGAACCCCTGCCCCCGATGGCCGACCATGGGCGAACAGAAAGCCTTGAAGGTTTTGTCGCTGACTTCAACAGGACCGGGGATGTGCAACTTCACGTGTTTCATAACAAGAGGGTGTAAAATCCCAGAGCAAGCCCGGCCGGGCAACCAGAAACATGAGGAGGAAGCTTATTGTCGCTCGTACTCTCCTTTGCCCACGCGCTTCAGAACGGTAAATCCCGATTTTTTGGCATCAGAGATGGATAGTGGCTTGGTGATCGAGGGGGTGTTGAAGTTGGAAAGCACCTTCTTAACGGCCTTTTTGCAGGCTGGGCATTGGGTCAGTGCGGGTGCGGACAGCGGTCGTCTTAGGGTGAAGCGCCCACCGCAGGCGATGCAATCTCCCTTGCACAGTTCGTATTCGTAGAGTGGCATGTTCAGTGAACTAACACTAGGATAGGGGATCCGTCGCCCCGCGCAACCGCGACACGAGTTGGGTAAAATCCTCAGGCCATGGAACACGAAATGAGAGGGTGCGACCGTCTCGAGGGTGCTTAAACTCCAGGAAATGAGCGTGAAGCATCTGCCGTGCGACCGGTTGCTGCAGTGATTCTTTCAGCTGTGCATTTTGGCGCTTTCCATACACAGCATCCCCCGCCACGGGATGACCAATATGGTGGAGGTGTACGCGGATCTGGTGCGTCCTGCCCGTGTGGATTCTGGCCTCAACCAGCGTCGCTATCTGCCATCTCTCAAGGATCCGAAAACTGGTCCAGGCATCCCGTCCTTGATCGGGGTTCACGACCATGCTCATTCGATGATTCGGATGGCGGGCAATCGCTGCGCGTATCTCACCGCTCTCATGGGCTAGACGGCCGCAGGTCACCGCGTGGTAGATTTTGTGGACTTCCCTCGCCTTAAATTGATCTGAGAGAGTGACGTGTGTTGAATCATTCTTGGCCACTACGAGGCATCCGCTGGTGTCCTTGTCGAGTCGATGGACGATGCCGGGCCGTTCCACACCCCCTACGCCGCTTAGGCTTCCTCGACAGTGATGCAGAAGGCCGTGAACCAGCGTGGCTTCCTCTTCTCCGGATGCGGGGTGAACCACCAACCCGGCAGGTTTGTTGAGCACCAGCAGGTCCTCGTCCTCATAAATCACCTCCAGAGCCAGATCGATAGGGGTGATCTCTGAGGGCTTCGCTGGGGGAAAAAAGACTGAAACTTGCTCTCCGGAACGAGGGCTATGGGTGGGCTTGGCCGGCTTGCCATCGACCTGGACATGTCCCTCATCGATCAGGCGCTTGAAGGTGCCGCGTGACACCGCCGGAAATCGTTCTCGGAGATAAGTGTCCAGGCGTTCGCCGGGTCGTGACTGTTCGACCAGTATCTGTTGAGTGCGGGCTTCGATCACAGTGTGAAGGTGTGGCTGCAGCCCTTGTGGTTCAGTTCCGGGCGGTTGAGGTGGGGAGAGACTGCGGTCATCATTGCGACAATTCTTTCTGCGGGTTTTCCGGGCGCAGTGAGAGAAGAAAAAGCAGGCCAACTCCCATGCAGATTGCACTGTCTGCCACATTGAAGGCTGGGAATCCAGCCTCTGCTTCCTGGGTGCTTGGCAGCACACCCCGTCTCTCCACGTAAAAATACAGGAAATCGATCACATGATTTACCCGAATCCGATCCAGAAGGTTCCCGAGGATCCCCCCGAAAATCAGTCCCAGAGCTATTTGGCCGGGGAGGCGGTGCGGCTCGAAGTGGTGTCGCTTCCATATCAGGGCGAATAGGGCGACTGCGGCTAGGCATGCAAGCGCTGTATTGTTCCCGTGAAAAAGGCTCCAGGCCGCACCGGTATTGCCCCAATAAACCAGGCGAAAAAAGCCCGGGATCACTGGGTAATCCTCATTGAATCCCAAGACTCTGACCACCAGCAGTTTGGTGACCTGATCCAGGAGGAATACCACCAACGCCAATGTGGCGATTTTTCGATCGTGATCTCTAAGCGTCATCGTCAGTCGGGTGCTAGCTCCCTTGGGTTTGAGGACTTTCTGCGGGCATGCAGAGCGACACAGTCCATGCAGACCCGGTAAGCCCTCTTAAGCCTGGGGAGACAAGTAGAAGCCGAGTTGTGGGAAAAGCAAGCCCAACGCTTGGCTAGACCTCCCTCACAACGCCCCAGTGGACATCGAGGCGCTTTTGAAGAAATAGACGGACTGCTTTGACGAGGACTTTGGACTCGAGTTTCTGACCTGCCGCCACGATTTTGGGCAGGGTCATGTTGGGGAGCACCGGGAAGGCGGCTTGCGCGATAATAGGACCCTCATCAAGGTGCATCGTGACGAAGTGGGCTGTAACACCAGCCATTTTGACGCCTCTTTCGTAAGCCTGGCGATAGGGCTGGGGCCCTGGAAAGCTCGGCAGGAGGGAGGGATGGATATTAATGATCTTGTTCTTATACCGCCACACGAAGTTGGGCGAGAGAATCTTCATGAAGCGGGCCAAGACCACAAAGTCCACCTCGTATTCTTCTAGCACCTTGAGGGCAGCGGTTTCGCCTTTGACACGGTCGTCCCAGGGCAGGTAGCAGAAAGGAATGCCGGCGGCCTTGGCCAGCGGTTTAAGTTCGCTACGATTCCCGACCACCACCACGGGTTTGGCCTTGAGAGTGCCGTTCTCGAAACCGCGCAGGAGTGCTTCCAGGCAATGGGGCTCTCGGGTCACGAGGAGGCCCACTCTTCGGAGGGCGTGTGGCTGGGAGGTTCGCAGCTTGATTTCCATTCCAAGCTCGGCCCCAACCTTCTCGAGTGCGGACTGAATGACGCCAGGCCGCCATTGTGAGGCTTTCCATGAAGCTTGAAGAACCATGCTGAACTGTCCCCGCGTGACCTGCTCCTCCATGGCTTCGATGTTGGCACCCAACTCGAATAGCAGGCTCGTTATCCGGGCGATAACGCCTGTCTTGTCGCCACCGATCACTGTGACTGTAATCAGCTGCCGCATGGCGTCGCTCCTCATTCCCGGGATCCTAAGGTAAAGCAGGGTTCTTCTTGGCGGCAGCCTGAGGAGCCACTTCGGGTCAATCGGTTCATGGCTTCAATGTCACAGACTCTCCCTCGATCAATCGATCTACCAGCGAGAGATACTCGCTCTTGCGAACGTTCCAGTTATTCGCTGCGATGTAGCGCTTGCCCCCTTCCACAAGCCGCTCGCGAGCTGCGGTGTTGGTGGCGAGTTCCACCATTGCCGTCGCCATTTGCTCCACATTATCGGATTCAAAAAAGAGCACTTCTTTGTCCGTGAAGTAGAAGCTGTCGATCTTGGTTCTTGAGACCACCACGGGTAGACCCTGGGACATGAACTCCATGATTTTGGTGCTGTAGGCTTCGTTGCCGAATGAGTTGGCCCTTTTTGGCACCACACCCAGGTCCGCGTTCGCTAGGAGCTCCGGCACTTCATGTACTTCGACCACACCGTAAATCTTGACCCGCTGCTCCAGATCAAGCTCCTTGATCAGTTGAAGGAGGTTTTCCTTCTGGTCCCCATGTCCGTAGATCCGAAATTCCGCGTTGGGTACGGTCTTGAGGAACTCCTTGAACGCACGGATCGCGAGATCCAGCCCTTGGTGCCACTGAAACCCGCCCGGAAAGATGACGACAAATGGGCCGTCCTTCCTTGTTCGATCGCGCTGGCGAAACAACTTCAGATCGATGTAGTTGATGAACGTCGAGCAATGGGCCTCATCGACCGAACGGTTTGTCACTTTGCCGTACCACAGGTGATTTGAAATGATCACGTGGGTGGAGAAATGAGCGGCGCTCCGTTCGATGATCTTGAGCACTTCGGTGATCCAGTTTTCGCCCGTTTTAAATTTGCTCCCAAAAAACTCAGGCACGATGTCGTGGATGTCCAGGATGACCCGGCTACCGGTAAGCCTTGGTATCAGAGCCGAAAAAACCAGGAAATCCGGGATGTTGTGTACATGGATGAGGTCGTAGCGCTTGCGGAGACAGCTCACTCCAAGAGTCCAAGCAGCGCGGACGGTAAACCCGAGCACCCTTGAAAGGAATTCCCATTTGGAAGTCTCATTGTGAATCCGCTTCTGAATTCGGTTGATCCAAAATCCATTCAACAGCTCCCTCCTGGGGCGACACCGGATGCTGTCGAGGGAAACGACATCCACATCGTCCCCTCTTTGCGTGAGGGCGCTGGCGTATCGAATAATCCGGTTGTCGGATTCGACGTGGCTGTAGGCCAACATGCATACCTTGCGCCGCGACACGGCTGGGCGGATCGGTTTGAACGCCTTGCAATAGAGAGCAACATCGCGAGGCAGTGCCTGCCAAAACTGGCCCGCATACTTGGTTTTGATGTAGCTGAGCAACTCGCGGTAGAGCTCTGCCTTGAAGAGGCCATCCGGCGCATCTCCAGTTCCGAAGTGAACATAGTCAGGATGAACGTTCAGCAGCACCATGCCCCCACTCTCTGCGATCCAGTCTACTTTCTGCTTCCAGAGATCGATGGTCTTCTCGTGCAGGACGGTGAAGAGCGTGAAATCCTGCACTAGGGTGTAGGGCAGTTCCATGTAGCCTGGTCGGCCGTCGATTCCGGGGACCCAGAAAGGGAAGAGCGTTTCGGCACCGTCCGACTGGATCTCAAAAGGATCCGTATCGAAGGTGGAGGCATCGTAGAGGATCTCCAGGTCGTGGATCCAATTGAGATCGTGGTGCATGAAGGGGGATCGGAACCCAACCGCACCCCAGTCCTTCAGATACGCGTTGATGCGCGTCGCACGTTCTCTGAAGATCTCGCGTGAGTTGTAGAGTTTGCCATCATGCTTCAAGCCATGAACACCAATCTCGAAACCTCTGCGGACCAGATCCTCACGGAGGGCTCGGGGAACATCGTAGCCACCCTCAGGCACGATGTTGAATGAGGATCGCATGCCCTCCTCCTCCTCAAGTCGTGCCAGTGCGTCGGTTTGAGACATCCCAAAAGCTCCCTCGACATCGTGGGTCAGAACCACAGCAAAGCGTTTGCCCTCTGGCCATCCTGGCCAGCCGTCTGGCTTGAGCGCGGCCCTGGGAAGAATAGGCCAGATCTCGGAGGACTTCCATCGGAGAAAACGGGCCCGCATGCGACGGATCTCGACACGAAGCCTCCACGGCATGAGGGGCTTGAGGGCGTAATAAGATCTCTGAACGCTCATGGGATCAATGATTTTGCGTTATGAAAGTATAGGCGAACTGATCTCGCATTGTATCAGAGCAATTCCTGACTGAATCTCCGAGGAACATAGCTTTGAGTTCTGTTGAGGACTGCTCCGACATTTGCCCCGGACTCGGAGAGGATGCGGGCGGACTGCTTGACAAGTTCGAACTGAGTTTTTTCCGCCTGGGCTACCACCAGGACCATGTCCATAAAGCGGGCTACTCGAGGCGCGATGCTCGTCTGGCTCATGGGAGGAAGATCGAAAATGATGTAATCATAGTTGCTCAGTTTGAGCTTTGGAATGAGTCCCATGAATCGCTTGTGCAAAATCTTCGGCAGGCCGGCACCGTTTACGTCCTGTTCGGAGACCACGTACAGGTTTTCTTGGACCTGCGCTTCGCCACGGCGAGACTCATCAAGCACATCGAGCACCCCCAGATGTTGTTTGCCGCGAAGGAAATGTTGCACGGCGCCCCCTTCGGATTTCATGTCCACGACCAGCACATTCCCGTCCCCACTATTTGACAGGGAGGCCGCGAGTCCGGCGACCACTGTCGTCACCCCAGCCTGCGCGTGGCAGCCTGTTACCGCGACCAGTTTAGGCTTGTGGGTCATATTGTTCTTATCGAAGAACGAGACCAGCCGGTCGCGGAGGGTTTCGAAGAAGGGCTCGAGCTCATGCGACTCGTCCAGTGCCGGGCTCGTGATCCCGGCTGTTTCTGGAGCGTCCAGTGCTTCATTCGGGCTGTCGTCCTTCTCAGACGTGCTAGGTGCGGCAAGCCGCTTGCGCGGAGTGTTCGTCAGAGCGGGGACGTTTTTCCGGCTGTTGGACATCGACTCGCGGTCGGGAATGGAGACGAAGAGCGGAAGGTGGGCCTTATTCTCGATGTCCGAAGGGCGTTTCACCGTACGATCTAAGAAGAGTTCCAACGCGAATGCTAGGACGAGAGCTGCCCCAAAAGGGAAAACGAGCAGGACGAGCGATAGCTTCATGCGAGTGCCACCTGTTGGCATTGGAGTCGAGGGTCTTTGAACGTCGTCGATCCCACGAACCTTGCCCGGTCCGAGGGCCTCGTCTACGGCCACCTGCTCCAAGCTGGTGTTGTAATACTTGAGAGTTGCGTCCTGCAGATCTTTGGTTCGCTTGAGTTGCTGGAGTTTCATGTCGACCTCAACCAGCTCCGTTGCTGCGAGCTGAGCCAGTTTGAGCTTCTCCCGCCAGACCACCAACTTTGCGTCCAGGCCCTTGATAAGCGTGGCTATGGAAAGGGGGTCGGCCGGGTTTCCATTGGCCCCGCCGCGCGACTCTTGAAGGCTGTTCAGATTGGCGTTGCCGACTGGCAGAGAAGGGATGAGAGCAAGCGCACGAATGCCCGGGTAGTTTGTTTCTTGCGTGGTCACTTGACGCTGGGCCTCTGCGACTAGCAACCTGACCCGACGCACGGCGGGATGGATTTCGGTATACTGCCTGAGCAAATCTTTCTCACGTCGCTCGAGAAGATCCAAATCGATCCTGGCTGTCTTGAATGCCTCGATCTTGTCCTGGGGAATCGCTGCTGCTATCGCGGAAGCTGAGTCATTGGTCGAAGTCCCCGAAGCTGTCGCTCCATTCGTTAGTGGAGCGCCCTCTCGGGCGGTCGCATTCGTAGTCGATGTCGCCGTACTGGGTGCGTTGGCGGCGGTGATCGCCCCTCGTTGTCCTTCCGGCAGCGCGGCCCTGGCCTCGGCCAGTTGGGCTTCGGCCGCTGCAATTTGATCCCCTAGACGGTTAATCCGTTCCGTGAGCGCTCTCTTGCTTTCTTCGACAGATACGATCCCGCTGTTCGTCTGCAGCTTGAGCAGGTCTCCTTCAGTGTCCGTCAGCGCCAGCTTCAGGCTATCGCGCTGGCGTTTGATGAGCTCGTCTACCGCACCGAGGCTTCTATGGATCTCCTTATGCTTGTTCTTATATGCTTCGATGAGCCGCTGCAGGATCGGTTGCAGCAAATCCGGATCTGGATGAATCAGGGAGAGGTTGATGATGCTCGTCCGTTTCGGGTTGTCGACGCGCACCACTTTCCGAAGGTAGGACGCTGCAAGAATACGATTCGTCCCCCCCCCTACTTTCGCCAGGATTCGTTCGGCTCCAATGCTATCCACCACCTCGGGTAGCAGGTCGGCGCTGCTTAAAATAGCCACTTCCGAACTCATGATGGTATCCCCCCGGTTGTCGGGGGACATGGTTTGCGAGTCGCCCGCAGTGGGATTGATCGATTTGCGCTCCTGGATAAATTTTACGAGAAGCTGCGCTTCGGAGGTATACTGCTGCTGGAGTTTAACGAAGGCCACCCCCGCCGCGATCAAGCCAAGGAGCATAGAGCACCCGAGCATTTTCCAGTGGCGGAAAAGGATAAAGTAGATATCGCCTAGGTCCATGCCTTGGGAATGGCTTGCGGCAGGGACGGGCCGATTGGCTTGATGATGTTGATTCACGCGCTGCTCAATGTTCCAGTGTCCGTTTCTCTTTCGATCAACTCATGTGTGGATACAGGATGGCTCCGATCCAGCGGGCAGCCCATATTGGCACACGACGTATGACCGCAGTCATCCGATCTACGGACCTGTCAGTAACTCTATCGACACTTAAGCGCTTCAAATCCAGTCTCAAATAATGCAGGTCTTTCCTGCGACCCAAAGCCTGACTTGAACCGCTTGAGGCCTTCGTTGCCGGCCAAGCTTCGCCCGAAGTCCAGCGTCATGCACCCCAACTCTCGGCAGTGCACAATGGACTGCCACATTACCAAATGATTTGCTCGAAGATCTTTATGCCGCTCGTCTGATGCCCCGAACTTGTAGCAGGCATTGCGGCCTAGGTGAAGAAAGACCGCAGCAGCCACAGGTTGTTCATTCTTCCTTGCGATAGCGACGAAACCTCTGCCCGGAGCGATTATCTCGGACTGCAAATGATCGAAGAATCGCCTGGGTTGCGGGAATACTCCGGGCGCTTCCGGGTCACTTGGTGCAGGCGATAGTAGTCTCGTATGGCCTGGGGGCTATTCTCGCCGGCGTGCCGGAAAAATTCGGAGTGAGCAGCGGTTGCCTGAATCACGGCAGAGTTCGTAGTAGCCGTGCTGGATTTCCAGCGACAACTCCCTTGGGGGGTACATCTTTCGTCACAACACTTCCGGCACCAACGATGGCTCCTTCCCCGATGGTAATCCCGCACAGTATGGTCGCTCCAGAGCCGACCGAAGCCCCCTTCTTAACCACCGTGGGGCGGCACTCCCAGTCCGCCTCCGTCTGCAGGGCCCCGCCATCGGCTGTGGCTCTCGGGAAAAGGTCGTTGATGAAGGTAACGCCGTGGCCGATGAAAACGCCGTCCTCAATGGTGACTCCCTCGCACACGAAGGTGTGGCTAGAGATTTTGCACCGATGTCCGATGCGTGCGCCTTTTTGGATTTCCACAAAGGTGCCTACTTTGGTCTCATCACCGATTTCGCACCCGTAAAGATTTACGAAACCAAACAGGCGAACGCCGCGACCGAGCTTCACGTCCGGAGCGACACGCAGAAAAGAGTTGTCCATGCGAGGGGGTGGGTAAAAGTGCTCTTATACGCGACTACTTGGACCCCTTGACATCGGTTTCGCTGACATGCTTTGGCAGGCTGTCCAGCCGCACTTCCGCGCCCCCTTGCTTTAACGACGCCGAGGCTGCTTCAAGGATGCGCACCACCTGCATTCCCTTTACGCCCGAAGTCAGGGGTGTCTTGCCGTCCCGGATGCAGTCGATCCAATGTTGGCATTGAACCTTGAGGGGTTCCTCCTGTTTGACATACGGCGCGTAGACGTCACCGTAATGATACGAATAGTGGAATTCGGCGAATGTATCGTAGTGAGGCGGGCGTTCCACGCGGGCATCGAATACCTTGATCTTTTCAAGGGTGGCCACGTCGTCATACACAATCATCCGCTTGGACCCTACAATAGTCATCTCGCGGATCTTGCGGGGGTCGAGCCAACTGCTCTGCACTAGGGCCGAACGTCGATTCTTGAAGTTTAGGCAGAGCATGGTGACATCCTCGATGTTCGGGGTCACATGTGCTTCGCCCCGGCAGTTCACACTCACCGGTTCCTCCTGCATGATGTAGAGGATGATGGCGATATCATGAGGGGCAAGGTCCCATGTGACATTGATGTCTTTCTGGAACAACCCCAGGTTGAGGCGCCGCGCACTGATATAGCGGATCTCGCCGATGTCACCCGAATCGACAATCTTTTTGATCTTCCTCACTACCTCCGAATAGAGGAAGGTGTGCCCAACCATCAGGGTGAGCTTCTTGCTCTGTGCGATTTCAACAAGCTCCTCGCATTGGGCCGAGGAGGCGGCCATCGGTTTCTCGATGAAGGTATGCTTGCCGGCCAGGAGGCTGGCTTTCGCCATTTTGTAGTGAAAGCGGACGGGTGTCGCTATCGCTAGGGCATCAACGCTGCTATCCTTTAGGAGTTCGTCGAAGTCTTTCTGGGTGTCGACCTCGGGATACAGCTTCTTAATGTGCGTCAGTCTCTGGTCGCTGGTGTCGCAAACTATCTTAAGCTGGCATCCATCCAAGCTGTTGAAGTTTCTTATGAGGTTAGGCCCCCAGTAACCGCATCCCACTACCGCCACTCTGAGTTGATTCTTCATTCTCCGTAATCGCGTTATTCGTTTTCTTGACCTCAGCGTTTGCTGTGGCGATGGATTCGTCTTTTTTCGGGGCCTTGACGGCACCCGACTTGGAAGCGCGTCGCGCCGCCAAGACTTGGACGATCACTGCGGGGAGCGTGCGAACAATAATCGCAAGGTCCATAGAAGGACTCTTGTAGCGAGAGTAGGCGATGTCCAACTGAATCATCTGCTTGAACGTCGTCTGATTCTTGCCACTCACCTGCCAAAGACCGGTTAGTCCCGGAACCGCCGCGAAACGCTCTTTCTGCCACTCTTCATACTGCGCAAACTCGAAGGTAGTGCAGGGCCGAGGTCCCACCAAACTCATCTCGCCCTTAAGGACGTTCAGGAGTTGCGGCAACTCGTCCACTCCGCTGGCTCGAATCCACTTACCCAGCGGGATCAGACGCGAATCGTTCGAATCCATCTTGTTCATCGGCTTTTCTCCGCTACCAATCAAGTCAGCAAGATGCTGATTGTGCACGGAGGTATCCGCCCCGCAGTGCATCGAGCGAAACTTAAGGAGGGGAAAGGTGTCGGTGTTCAAGCCCACTCGGTCCTGCTTGAAGAAGAGGGGACCACGGGAAACCAGCTTGATGTAGATCGCCAAGGGAACGGAAACCAGCAGGATGGCCGGAAGGGACAGGGCAATCGCACCGATGTCCAGGGCCCGCTTCCACCAAGGCATCGAACTGATCCGGTGGCCGCCCTTGGAAGTAGCTGTGGTCGCAGCAGCGCCGCTCGTTGCGTTCTTATCGGCCTTAACAAAACGCAACTTATTTATACTGGTGTTTACGAACAGGTCCTGATCAATCCGTTTACTCATAGTTACGAGGGTCTGCGAAAACTTATACACTGTGGGAGGCGTTTTCTCAAATGACAACTTGGTGGCTTGAGGGTGAACTAAATGAAGTGGTTGGTAATAAGTATGTTACGCAAATACTTTTTTTAATAAAAAGAATCGGAAAGACCCCTTATCGCTCGTGCTGGACTGCGTTTGGATTCCGGCCCAGCATTTCCGAATGGCCTATCTCGTGGGCGGAGTTGCGACTTAGGCTCCACTTGGATCAAAGAAGCCGAACCCCCTGACCGTGTATTGAGTCGCCCCCGGAGCTGGATCCTCTTACATGTTCTGGCGAATTCGAAACCTCACAACTCCCGGCACGGTGACGTTCATTCAGGCTCGGGTCTCTTTGCTTAGGGCGACTCCGCGCGCTTCGCTTTTCTGTGTTCCAGTTCTCTTGGCTCCGATCTCATTGCGTGCTGGATTTCCTCGTGTTTTACCCTTAAATGGCTCTATGGATTTGGCTCTGCTGATGGATATTGATGGAACCTTGACGCCTCCGCGCCGGGCACTTCTTCCGGAGATGGCTGAGGTGCTGAAGCGGTTGACAGTGCCGTTTCATGTTGCGGCTGGAAGTGACATTCTCCTGGTCGAACCGCAGTTGCTGCGACCTCTCTGGGACTACGGATTTCGCAAGGATTTCGACGCATTTGTCAGCAATGGGGCTACTCAGTATCACTGTCCCTACAGCCAAGGCTATCAGCTGCTCTTGACCAGCGAGTTCGATTTTAGGGAGCATTTGGGTGGGGCAGGTTCTCAATTATTGGTTGATGTCCTGGAAGAGGTTCTAGTGTCCTCCGAGTTTTGCCTTCCGCATACCGTTCGGGTCATCGGGGATCGGATCACGCATCGTGGATCCATGGTCAACTTCTCTCCCATAGGCCGTCCCAAGGGGGAATTAACGGAGGACTCGCGGCAAAACCGCGCTGCCTTTGCCCGATTCGACAAAGAGACGGGCTATCGGCGGCGCATTTTGACGCACCTCAATTCTCGATTGGCCGACCTTATTTCTGGTAAGAAGCTGCGCATCTTGTTGGGTGGAGAGACTTCCTTTGATATTGTGATCGATGGCAAGGATAAGACCAACGCGGTTCGCAGTTTGCTGGAAGGTGGGGTTCGGGAGGTTGTTTTCTTGGGGGATGCTCTGTTTGAGGGTGGGAACGACTCGGTAATTTCCGACTCAATTCGGCGCTGGTCTGGGCCGGGTCAGTGTCCTTTAACCGCTATACAGGTGGAAAGTTGGGAAGATACATGCCGTATTCTCGCTGAGCGCGGCTGGCTGGGACGCTGATCACCGGTCATTTGCCTTCCAATTGCCGGGTCTCCAACTAGGCTGAATGCCTGATGAATTCTTTGGTGCTGACCGGCGGCCGAGTGATCGATCCTTCTTGCGGTTTCGACGCCACGGCTGATGTGCTTGTGGTGGGGGGCAAGGTGGCTGCCCTTGGTCCTGGAATCCGAGAATCTGCCCCCGACAATGCCGATCGGATCGACGTGTCGGGCTGGGTAGTTTGTCCTGGCCTGATTGACCTGCACGTGCACCTGCGCGAGCCTGGCCAGTCGGCCAAGGAGACCATTGCCACAGGCACGGCCGCCGCCGCTCGCGGTGGCTTCACTTCGGTTGTCGCCATGCCGAACACTTCTCCCGCCATTGACAATGCGGGCACGGTGGCCCTGATCCAGTCCAAAGCAGAGCGGGAGAGCGTGGTCAATCTGTTCATTGCGGGTGCGATTACGAACAAAATCGCCGGCGAGGAACTCGCTCCTATCGGCTCGCTGAAGCAGGCCGGCGTGGTGGCCATCACAGATGATGGGCATTGTGTGCAAAACAATGATATCATGCGGCGTGCCCTGGAGTATGCCCGGATGTTCGATCTTCCCGTTTTTGACCACTGCCAGGACTACGGATTGGTGGCGGATGGCGTGATGCACGAGGGCTATTGGAGTACGCTTCTCGGCCTCCGTGGCTGGCCAGCTTCCGGTGAGGACATGATCGTTTCCCGCAACATCCTTTTGGCGGAGCTCACGGGTGCTCAAATCCACTGCCAACATATCAGCTCCGCCCGTAGCGTTGAGCTGATCCGCCAGGCGAAAGACAGGGGCCTTTCTGTTACGGGTGAAGCATGCCCACACCACTTTACCCTTACGGACGCCGCCATCGCCGGCAGCGACGAGTTTTGGAAAAAGGATGGTCGTGCTTTGTGGAGCCCCAAAGGGGACGATTCGGCTCGCGTCGCATGGCCTGCCTTTGATACCCGATTCAAGATGAATCCGCCCCTCCGCTCGGCGGCGGATCGAGACGCTGTGCTCCAGGGGGTTATTGATGGCACCCTTGAAATCCTTTGCAGCGATCACGCTCCTCATTGTGATTATGAGAAGGAGGTCGAATTCGATTACGCGCCCTTCGGGATCACGGGGCTTGAGAACGAGTTTTCCCTCGCACTCATGCAGCTCTACCACGCAGGCCATATGAAGCTATCAGAGCTTCTACGCCGCTACACAGAGGCACCCGCTCGTCTTCTGCGTCTCAAGAAGGGCAGCCTGCAGGTCGGGGCGGACGCTGATATCACGGTTTTTGATCCAGATCGCGAATGGACTTTCTCGCGTGGAGACACTCTTAGCAAGTCGACCAACAATCCTTACTACCAATGGCCACTTAAGGGGATGTCTCTCCTGACCATCGTCGGCGGCAAGGTGGCGTACTACGATCCTGCGGTTAAAGCGCGCGGCCTCGCGTCTGTCTGACGGGTGTTCCTCAGCGCGCGCGCTTCAGAAAGTAGCTCGCTGTATTGCTATGTTGACAGAATCTTTACCCGCGGGCATATCTATTGGAAGGTAAGTTAAGTAACTTTTACATGATTATGAGCGAAAATGGAACTAGTAAGTTGAGCCACAATGAGTTGCTCAAGATTGCCATCCCAACTCTTGCTGGAAACATTGGGGCGACGCTGGCCGATCCTGCTTTGGATCGCTTTTCTGAGGACGATGGGCAATTCCTCAAGTTCCATGGCATTTATCAGCAGGACGACCGCGACAAGCGTAAGACGGCCAAGTTTTACATGTTCATGGTGCGTGGTCGCATTCCCGGTGGGGTATTGAGTGCGTCGCAGTATCTTGCTTTCGATTCCTTGGCGGATCGGTTCGCGAACCAGACGCTCCGAATCACCTCGCGTCAGAGTTTCCAGTTTCACGGAATCGTGAAAAGTGGCTTGGGCAAAGTAATGCGGGGGATCAATGACTGTTTGCTGGACACTCTGGCGGCCTGTGGCGATGTGAACCGCAACGTCATGGCGCCATCGACCCCGGCCACCAGCCGCTTCGGAGCTCAGGTGCTGGAGGATGCGCGGAGCGTGTCGCAGGCATTGCTCCCACAAACCAAGGCGTACCACGCGATTTGGGTGGAGGGGGTGCAGCTGAATCTAGAAGCGGAGGAGAACAAGGATTTTGTGGATCCGCTCTACGGTAAGACGTATCTCCCGCGCAAGTTTAAGAGCGCCTTCGCGATTCCGCCGCTGAACGACACCGATGTTCTGACCAATGACCTTGGGTTGATTGCGATTGAGGAGGCTGGACGGCTTGTCGGGTACAACCTTGCGGTAGGGGGTGGGTTGGGCATGAGCCATGGCAACAAAGAGACGTTTCCGCGTGTGGCAGATGTGATCGGTTTCTTCACCCCAGAAAAGTTGGTGGAAGTGGCCCGCGGGGTTCTGTTGGTGCATCGCGACTTCGGCGATCGAACGAACCGAAAGCATGCTCGGCTGAAGTATGTGCTTGAGGAGAAGGGTGTGGATTGGTTCCGGGCTGAGCTCGAGAAGCGCGTTGGCTTCAAGATTGAGGTGGCCCGGCCGTTCGCCTTCGCGAAGCAAGGGGACTTGTTTGGTTGGCATCGCCAGGAGGACGGACGCTGGTTCCTCGGTTTGTTTGTAGAGACGGGCCGCATCAAGGACGTGGAAGGGCGCACCCTCAAGGCGGCTCTGAGGAAAATTGCTGAAACCTTCGGTCCAGAGGTGCGATTGACACCATCACAGAACCTTCTTCTGGTGAATGTGGGGGATGGGGATCGTCCGGGAGTGACCCAGATTCTGAAGGAGCACGGGGTCTCCGTTGAGACTCAGGGCACAGTCCTGGGGCGTGCCTCGATGGCCTGTCCCGCCCTGCCGACCTGCGGCCTCGCGCTCGCAGAATCGGAGCGCTATCTGCCGGCGCTTTTGGGACGCATCGAGGGCTTGATGTCTGAGGTGGGACTCGGCCAGGAGGAGATTATTGTCCGCATGACCGGCTGCCCGAACGGCTGCGCGCGTCCTTACATGGCGGAAATCGGCTTCGTGGGCAAGGCTCCTGGGAAATACAACCTCTACCTTGGCGGCAACGAGGCGAGTACCCGTCTGAACCGCCTCCATCGCGAGTCGGTGAAGGATGCGGAGATCCTTAACGAGCTGCGGCCCTTACTGTCTCGGTATTCCAAGGAACGTTCAAATGGGGAACGCTTTGGCGACTGGTGTGAGCGAGTTCTTTGGAAAGAGCAACCAGCCGCTTAGGTATGACGCCTTGCGACGTGGATCGGCCTCGGCCTCGATGACTCAGCAAATGATCACTCCTGAAGAAATTAGTAACTTAAATGACCGCCTACACCAGGCTCCCACGGAGGATATCCTTCAGTGGGCCTGGGAGCGGTTCGATTCCCGCGCGGGAATAGGCACGAGCTTCCAAGGGGCGGGATTGGTCATGATGGATATTGCGCGCAAACGCGGACTGCGCTTTCCGGTGTTCACCATCGATACGAATCTGCTTTTTCCCGAGACCTACGCCCTCAAACTGCGCTTGGAACAGTTTTTTGGATTTCCTATCGAATCCTTGCAGCCCGAGGTCAGCCTTGAGCAGCAAGCAGCGGCGGAAGGGCCCGAACTGTGGAAGCGAAATCCCGACTTCTGCTGTACCTTGAGAAAAGTGATACCGCTCCAAGGGAGGCTCGCCGATCTCGACTGCTGGATCACCGGGCTTCGACGCCAGCAATCTGACACGCGGGCCGACGTAGGGATCGTTGAGCTTTACGCATTTGACGAGGCTGCTGGTCAGGACATCGTCAAGCTGAACCCGATGGCCAATTGGTCACGGGACGCTGTATGGGATTACATCAAACAGCATGGCATTCCCTACAACCCGCTCCACGACCAAGGATACCGCTCCATTGGTTGCCAGCCTTGTACCGCCAAAAGTGGCGGGGCTGACCAGGAGCGCGCCGGTCGTTGGACTGGCTTCAACAAAGTGGAATGTGGCATTCACACCTTCATGGCCAAAAAAACCCCCGCTACCCACTAGCCTCTTTTTATTTTCCCATGGACTACCTGTCTAAGCTAGAGAATCAGAGCATCTACATCATGCGCGAGGCGTTCAACAAGTTTGAGAACCTTGCAATGCTGTGGAGCATTGGCAAGGACTCAACAGTGCTCCTTTGGCTGGCGCGCAAGGCTTTCTTTGGTCATGTGCCCTTCCCCTTGGTTCACGTAGATACGACCTTCAAGATCCCCTCCATGATTGAGTACCGAGATCGGATCGTGAAGGAATGGAATCTCCAGCTGGTTGTCGGCATGAACGAGGCGCAACTCAAAAGCGGCGTAACCTTTCCCGCGGGGAGGGCCACCCGTGTAGAGTGCTGCGGGACCCTTAAGAAGGACGCGTTGCGCCAGGTCCTAGATAAGCATCATTACACCGGCGTCATCGTGGGTGTGCGTCGAGACGAGGAGCCTACTCGGGCGAAAGAGCGCTACTTTAGCCCACGCGACAAAAACATGGAGTGGAATGTCGAGGATCAACCCCCGGAGCTTTGGGACCAGTTCAAGACGGACTTCGACAAGGATACCCATATACGCATCCATCCGCTACTGCACTGGACCGAGCTAAATATTTGGGAATACATCCAGAGGGAGAAGATGCCAATCATTCCGCTCTACTATGCCAACGAGAAAGGCGAGCGCTACCGGAGCCTCGGCTGCTACCCGTGCACAGGTTCCATCAAATCTAAGGCGAGCAACGTGGCTGAAATCATCGCTGAATTGAGGAATACACGGGTCCCGGAACGTTCAGGGCGAGCCCAGGACAAGGAGAGCGAGGATGCCTTCGAGAAGCTTCGCCGCGACGGCTATATGTGAGATTGAAGATACGCCAATGCATACTACTTCCATTCCCAGCGAGCAGCTAAAGATTGTGATTGTTGGACATGTTGATCACGGCAAGTCCACCTTTGTTGGACGCCTTTTCAACGACACTGGCTCTCTTCCTGAGGGTAAGCTTGAGCAGCTTCAGAAGGTTGCCGAGCGTCGCGGCGTTCCGTTCGAATGGGCAAACCTGATGGACGCGCTCCAGTCGGAGCGTGATCAAAACATCACCATCGACACGTCTCAGATCTGGTTTCATACCCAAAAGCGACAATACGTGATTATTGATGCTCCGGGTCATAAGGAGTTTCTCAAGAATATGATCACCGGTGCTGCCAATGCGGAGGCCGCCCTACTGCTGATCGACGCCAACGAGGGCGTTCAGGAAAACTCTCGTCGTCACGGCTATCTGCTGAATCTTCTTGGTATTCGTCAGATCGCCGTGCTGGTCAATAAAATGGACCTGGAGAACTATTCAGAGGAACGCTTTCAGTCCATCGAGAAGGAATACCGGATCTGGCTGAAAAGCATTGGCGTTGAGCCGAAACTCTTCATCCCCATCGCTGCGAAGCACGGTGACAACATTGCCAGTCGGAGTGCGAATATGCCCTGGTACAAAGGGGCGACGGTGCTCGAGACGCTCGACGAGTTCAAAGTCACAGACCTTCCACTGAACCAGCCGCTTCGCTTTCCGATTCAGGACATCTATCGATTCGACGACCGTCGCATTCTCGCAGGCCGCGTTGAGGCGGGTAGCATTAAGGTGGGCGACCGCTTGGTCTTCGCCCCGACCAACAAGAGTAGCACCGTAAAGACCATCGAACGGTGGAGCGCGCCTTCCTCGGAAAGCGCCTGGGCCGGAGAGTCGATTGGGATCACCCTCACCGAACAGATTTTCGTGGAGCGTGGGGCTGTGGCTGCCTTGGAGACGGCTCCGCCGTACGAGTTGACTCGCTTCAAGGCTCGGCTTTTCTGGCTTGGTAAGCAGCCGTTGCGAATGGGCCGCCCTTACAAGCTCAAGCTAGCAACCCAAGAGGCAGAGTGTTTTGTGGAGTCCATCGAGACGATCATTGATGCCTCTACCCTTAATACCGTAGACCGTCCCGGGCCCGATCGGCATGTGGCTCGACACGAGGTGGGTGAGCTTACCATTCGCTCAAAGCGGCCGATTGCCTTCGATGCCCACAACGAAATTGTGGTGACGGGTCGCTTCGTCATCGTGGATGGCTTCGAGGTCTCCGGGGGTGGCATCGTCGTGGCCGATAATTATCCTCGCCGCGCCGCCGACTCCGCAGATCTGGGCAAGAACCTCTATTCGAGCGAGGGTAAGATCAGCGCGCAGCAGCGCGCGGATCGCAATGGTCACCAGGGCCGTGTTATCTGGCTCACCGGGCTCTCCGGTTCAGGGAAATCCACCCTGGCAAGGGAGTTGGAGCGCGAGCTGTTCATTCAGGGTAAGCACGCCTATGTCTTGGATGGCGACAATATCCGCCAGGGGCTCTGTAAAGATCTGGGATTCTCCCACGCGGATCGGAGTGAAAACATTCGTCGAGTGGGCGAGGTCTCTAGACTGATGGCAGACGCTGGGCTGATTTGCATCACCGCGTTCGTTTCGCCGTATCGAAGTGACCGCGAACTGGTGCGCAATCTGATGAAGCCTGGCGAGTTTCTGGAGGTGCATGTCGATGCTCCCCTGAAGGTCTGCGAGTTGCGTGATCCGAAAGGCCTTTATGCTAAGGCCCGGGCGAATGAAATTCCGGATTTTACAGGGATATCGGCTCCCTACGAGCCGCCGCTGCATGCAGAGGTAGTGGTCCGGACCGATCAGTTGAGCGTGCAGGAGTCGATCTCCAAGATTCTGGAGTACTTGCACATGCAGGACGACGACGCGCCCATCTTCATCTGACCCTTGAAGGCACTCCTCCCCACCCCCCTAAGTGGCTCTATTAAGGTGGAGCTGCAGGGAATTGTTGGGAAGGAGAACGTCCTCGTTGGTGATCGGGAACTGCTCGTCTACGAGTGGCCCGACTGGCTGACCGACAGCGGCCTCCTTCCGGATCCGGCGAGTTTGGCACCATAGAGTTGACGATTTAGCATTGACCCGGGCTCCTGGGCTGCGTATTTTCCGCCCCTTATGATTTCTGGGCTCATGGTTTCGGTACGCGTCGTCATAGTCACTGGGGACTGACGCGACCTGAGATTGTTGAATCCAAGCTCAAAGGTCGCCCGCTGCTCCCTCCGGGAGGCGGGTTTTTTGATTTAGTAAACTTATGCGAAGACACACCATTTCAGTCTTGGTGGAGAACAAGTTTGGGACGCTCACACGCGTCGCCGGCCTGTTCAGCGGCCGCGGGTACAATATCGACTCGCTCAACGTCGCCCCCACGCACAACCCCAAGAACTCCCGCATGACCATCGTCACGCGGGGCGATGACGCCACCGTTGAGCAGATCGTGAAGCAGCTCGATAAGTTGGTGAATGTCATTGAGGTGCAAGATTTTAGAGAGGGTGAGTATGTGGATCGTGAGCTCGCCCTAGTCAAGGTGAAGGTCGACAGTCAAACCCGTGCAGAGGTGATGCAAATCACGGACATTTTCCGCGCGAAAATAGTCGATGTGCAGCCTGCCAGCTTAACCATCGAAGTGACGGGGGATGAGGGCAAGGTGGAGAAGTTCCTGGATTTAATGCGTTCATTCGGTGTGCAGGAGCTTACACGTACCGGTAAAGTGGCCTTGGCTCGCAAGTGAGGCCCATCCCCATCCTCCTCCCCAAAACTTTTTATACCATAACGGAACCAATAAACCATCCACCTACTCATGCCTGCTAAAGTATACACCGACAAGGACGCTGATCTGGGACTTTTTAAGAACAAGACTCTCGCCGTCCTTGGCTTCGGGTCCCAGGGCCATGCACACGCGCTTAACTTGAAAGAAAGCGGCTGCAAAGTCATCATTGGTCTTTATGAGGGAAGTAAGTCCATCGCCGTTGCCAAGGAGAAGGGCTTTGAGGTTTACACCACGGCCGAGGCAGTTCGCAAAGCCGACGTGATTTTTGTGGCACTTCCAGATACGAAGCAGGCCGCTGCTTACAAGAAGGACATCGCCCCCAATCTGACGAAGGGGAAGACCCTCCTCTTCTCCCATGGCTTTTCGATCCACTTCAAGACGATCGTCCCACCGAAGAATGTTGACGTGATCCTGGTCGCGCCCAAGGGACCTGGACATATCGTTCGTCGCCAATTCACTGAAGGTAAGGGTGTGCCTGCTTTGATCGCGGTCTACCAAAACCCCAGCAAACAGGCTCGCAAGATAGCGTTGGCCTGGGCTAAGGGAGTGGGCGGGACCCGTGCCGGTGTGCTGGAGACGACTTTCGAAGAAGAGACCGAGACAGATCTCTTTGGTGAACAGACTGTCCTGTGTGGCGGCGTCAGTGCCCTGGTGCTCGCTGGCTATGAGACATTGGTTGAAGCTGGTTATCAGCCCGAAATGGCCTATTTCGAATGCCTGCACGAGCTGAAGCTGATTGTTGACCTGATGAATGAGGCAGGGATTAGCGGTATGCGCTTCTCCATCTCTGAAACCGCCAAATGGGGCGATGTCAGCGTGGGACCGAAGATCGTGGACGCAGGGGTCAAAAAGCGCATGAAAGCGGCGCTGAAAGACATTCAGAACGGCACATTCGCCAAGGGTTGGGTCAAGGAATACGAGGGGGGATATAAGAAGTACAACCAGCTCCTCGTCAAAGGCCAGAAGCATGACATTGAGAAGGTGGGCGCTCGCCTTCGGAGCTTGATGCCTTGGATGCAAAAGCGTTCCATCAAAGGTGTTCAGGCCTCTTACTGAGCTCGCTTTTCTTTCGTCCTCTGCGCGCAGCGGCGGGGTCTTAGGATCTCGCCGCTGCATTTTTATAGGTTGCTTACTCTCCGATTGACGGCGTAAACGATTTATTTCAGCGTGCCGCCACTTGGTTCGAGTTTGAGTGGGGTTGGCGTCCGATGGACGGCATGTCCCGGGCTCCTTTATTGGACGGACAGCCTTCCGACCAACGGGGAAGCATCCACCTATTCTCGGGCGGCTTTGATTATTGGTTTATGAATGAATCGAGACTCTTCGTTGGAAATCTCTCCTACCAGACGAAGGACAACGAACTTCAGGATTACTTCGCGGCGGCGGGGGTGCTGACGTCGGTCCATATGGTTCAGGATAAACTTACCGGCCGTTCCCGAGGCTTCGCTTTCCTGGATTACGCCACGCTCGCTGAGGCGACGAAGGCGGTGGAGCTATTCCACCAGAAGGAATTTCAAGGGCGCCCCTTGACTGTAAATATCGCTCGCCCCCGTGAGGAACGGCCCTCGGAGGGAGGGGCGGCGTCCCTTCAGCGTTCTGAGGATGTCCGTTGACCTTCCTTGATTGTCTTTCGATGGGCTGCGTGACGCCGCGTCCTCTTTTTGGTCGAAATGGTTCAGTGGATGAGTCGGTTCGACTCGCAAGCCGGTTGATCGGGCGAGATGGGCCTTGCGAGTGTTCTTGCTGAAGTGTCCTGGAATAGAAGTTTGACACTCAATGCCCTGCGCCCTAGTTTTTACCGACACTATTTTATGTCAGAGATCCCGAATCCAGCTGGAGTTCCGCCAAAGCCCGCCGAGGCTCCGAAAGTGCAGCCGAAGAAGGAAACGGTGCGAATTCCGCTTCCGTCGCCTCCCAAGCAGGCTGCTTCGACTATTAAGCTTCCTGCGATGCCTTCGGGAGGGCCGCCGCCTCCCTCTGCACCTGCGCCGATGGCTCCCCCCCCTCCAGCGGCCGCAGCAGCGGCTCCCGCGCCAGTCGCACCCAAGCCCGCAGCTCCCGCTCCTCCGGCACCGCCGCCAGCAGGCGCTCCTTCATCCTCTTTGGCCAAGCCGGTTCACGCCGGTGCGGTACCGGCGGCCGCCTCTGCAGCAGCAGGTAAACCAGGATCCCAACCCGCGCGCCCAGCAGCGGCTTACGGCAAGGGAGTAAGCACCATTGACATCGCCTTGGCTGCCGTGGCGATGGTGGCGGCCATTGCCGCCGTGGTCAGTGTGGTCTTATTGAATGGGGTCAGTCAGGGTTAAGTGTTTTGAGTTTGCGACGATATCTTCACTGACAAGAAACTGTTTATGGGTGCCACTGCCAACGTGACCAATTTTACGATCGCGAACTTCGAAGCCGAAGTTCTAAGCTCCACCTCCCCTGTTCTGGTGGATTTCTGGGCCGAATGGTGCGGCCCTTGCAAGATGCTCTCGCCGACCATCGATGAGTTGGCGGGGGAGTACTCCGGTAAAGTGAAGTTCGGCAAGGTGAACATCGATAGCGAACAAGATCTTGCCGTCCGCTACAACATCCAGTCGATCCCCACGGTTCTGCTCTTCAAGGGAGGGCAAATCGCAGGTCAGGTCGTCGGGATGGGGCCCAAGAAGAAGTTCAAGGACGCGATCGACAAGCAGCTCGTCTAAGTTGGCGGGCCGATCTCTGTGGGTCTTGTTCACCAAGCTAGGGTGGACCTCCGCTCCCCTCTCGTCCGTTCCGGCGGTTTGTGGGAGAATCTCAGATGATTGTCAGCCCTCAGCAACTCGATCGGAAAGCCCGCTTCTATCGCGAGCTTGGGCAGATGACCGACGCTGGGATCACTCTCCAGGTCTCCCTTAAAAGCATCGCCCGACATGCCCGTGATTCTCGCACCCGCAGCGCTATTGCTTCCATAAGCCAGGCCATCGATTCAGGTGACTCGTTCGGATCCGCCTTGCTGCGCACCAAAAATTGGGTCCCGGTCTTCGACATCGCCCTCCTGGGAGCTGGCGAACAGAGCGGGCGCTTGCCTGCCTGCTTCCAAAAACTGGCTCTCTACTATGAGGATCAGGCACGCCTGCTTCGGCAGTTGATGGCTTCGCTCGCCTACCCTGTGCTCTTGGTGCATGCTGCCGTGCTGGTGTTTCCTGTGTCGGACCTGATGCAACTGGTTCAAGAAGGGGCTATCTCACGCTTCGTGGTTCACAAAGCGCTGCTGCTGCTTCCCCTCTATGCCGTGGTGGCAGTGCTGACCTTTCTGTCTCAGGGCACCCGAGGCGAGGGGTTAAGGGCTATTTTGGATCAAGTTCTGAACCGTGTTCCGATCTTGGGTCCGGCACGCCGCAGCCTGGCCATGGCACGACTTTGCCTTTCCCTTGAGGCGCTCATTAATGCGGGGACCAATATTATTCACGCATGGGAGCTCTCTGCAGCTGCCAGCGGATCCCCTCGCATCCAGCGTGCAGTGCGCCGCTTTCGCCCTGCGCTTGAATCAGGAGAAACCCCAGCCGAGGTGGTCGCGATGGCCGGAATTTTTCCAGAGGAGTTTGTTCAGCAATACCACTCTGCTGAGATGAGCGGGAAGACGGATGAGACCCTCGGGAGAATGCATCGTTACTACGAGGAATCTGGCTCCCGCCAGTCCAAGATGGCAGTCGGTGTTGCGGCTGGCCTTGTTTTCGGCGTCGTCGTGCTCACCGTCGCCTATCAAGTGATCCAGTTCTGGAGTAACTATTACGGCCAGATCAATAAGGTTCTCGAGTAGGGCAGCCCAGGAACGCGGGAAGACCCTAACGGTCAGCTGCTTCCCCAGAGGGGTTTGGATGGATACAGGGATTTAGATCTAGAAAGTAAAAAGATTCGGGCAACAGACGCCAAGGAGGTGGGGGTGGAGAACCCCGCTGAAGAAACGTGCTGCTACCCGAATCAAATCTAACACCGAAAGAGTATTTTGCTGGGGGGAATTGTCAACCGCAAACTTGTCTCGCGTTTATCCCTCGCCCTTGAGCTTACAGAGGTCTGCGCGGTCGGCGCTTTCGTTCCAACGGAGGCACATCGTTTGGCACCAAATCCAGCATTCGGCGCTCTAATTCCTGGCGAAGACTTTCCCTCTGCGCTTCATTGGCATCCTCTGGTACGTATACGGGGTTTCCGACACGTACGAACCAACGGGCCAGCGGGAGTGGGATCTGAAACCTGTCCCAGCTTCTCAGGCACACTTTCCCGTGTAGTTCGTAGTTGGCGGGTACGATGGGATACCCCGTGAGTTGAGCGAGGGCAATGACCCCGGGCTGCACCTGATGTCTCGGGCCTCTAGGTCCATCGGGGGTGATGGCCAGATCATGCCCGACTTTCGCCTGGGCAACCAGCTCGCGGAGCGCCTGTGAACCTCGTCGGCTGGTGGATCCGCGAATCGGAACGGCCGAGAAGTGCTCCAGGATGCGTGCCACCAATGCTCCGTCTTTGCTGGCGCTTACCAGCGCAGCCATGCGCCGGTTGGGGCGACGCCCCTGGACCATGCGGCGGTATCCAGGAAGCGCCAAAGCGAGCCGATCATGCCAAATGCTGAAGATGACCGGACGTTCGAGCATGAGCGCGTCCGCTGCCGCGTTGGGCTGGTATCGAAGTCTAAGGCTGAAGGCTATGCCGATGAGCGTGCGATGCACCAGCCACGCGGCCAACTGACCATGCCATTTCAGCTGGCGGGGCACGACTGGGGTGGAAATGCGTGCCGGGTTGCTTGAGCCCTGAGAGGCGGGGTCACTCTCTTTCACGGTGGCGAGCTCCTCTTGAGGCTCACGCGAATGAGATCTTCCACGCTCGCCTCCATGCCCAACATCACCTGGGCTCCCTGGATCGCGGCGCTGGCTTCCGGCTGCTTGAACCCCAGTGCCATGAGGGCCAGGGCCGCATCCTGGCCCTTCTGATCGGAGGGACTCGCGGCGGGTGCCATGCCTGAGGAGGTTCCCGTGGCCATCGATCCAACCTTGTCCCCCAACTCAACAATGATTCGCTCGGCGGTCTTTTTGCCGATTCCAGAAATGGAGGAGAGGGATTTAATGTCCCGTTGTGCGACCGCGCTCCTGAGCGCGTTTACTGACATGCCGCTGAGTACATTCAGTGCAATTTTTGGGCCGATCCCACTGACGGTGTTGATGAGAAGTCGGAACATATCCCGCTCAGGGCGTGACGCAAAACCGAAGAGCGCATGTGCATCTTCGCGAATGATGAGTTGCGTGAGGAGCTTCACCTCGGAGCCTGCAGCGGGGAGGTTGTTGTAGGTGGAAAGAGGGATCTGGGCTTCATAGCCCACGCCCTGGACATCAATGATCACCTGTCCTGGCAGGCTTTCAGTCAGAATTCCGCGAATAAAGGAGATCATGGATCGCAATCGGGTTCGCCGGCTGCGAGGCCGGACGAATCAGCCCTTACGACGATAGTTGACCGGCACGTTACGGCTGTCCAACTGAATCACCGAGTATCCCCAGGGTAAGTAGCGCATGCCCCCCTTCCGTTCGGGATGTTCGACCCGCCAAGCCACAAGTTCCCAACCAGACCCTTGCTGCCTCACCTCCCATTCCGCACGATGTGCCCAGCTCTCTTTCTGATCCAGTAGGCGCTTAGCGGCCTGGATCTGCGTTCGATACCGCCCTTCCGGATCTTCCGGATGATCCATTCGCTGGGCGGCCTCTGAGCATCCCATCAGAAGCAATAGAAGCACAGCACGCAGGCTGACGAGGATACAATTCCACTTCACAGAATCACTGATCGGCTGGATCGGGGAAAACCCAAGGTCTACCAGCTTCGTCTTGCCTGTTGAGCCGTAAATCAGTATTTCGGTTGCATGCACCAACGACACTGGGTCTCACTCCTGATCACCGTGCTGTCTTTGCAGGCTCCGGCGATTTTGGCGGAGGACTGGCCTTGAACTTCGCCCTTCTCACTGGGGATTCCCATCGACTAGCCTATTAGCCATGCTCGGCAGCGGAATCATCAAAGGAATGGTCGAGACCGCTCGCAATTTTGTCGGATCGTATATCGATCCGGCCCGACTGACGACGGTGGAGTACCCCGAGGAACGACTCCTCCCCAAGGAAAACGCGCGTCAGTTTCCTTTCCTGCTGCACGATGGTCTTGATCCCGATGCGGGCCTGCGTTGTGTTGCGTGCCAGATCTGCGAGAAGGAGTGCCCCCCCCAGTGCATCCTCATCGTCAAAGACCCCGTGAAGAAGCCCGATGCCCTCGGCAAGATGCAGTTTCAGCCCAAGGTGTTCAATATCGACATTTCGGTCTGCATGAGTTGCCAGATCTGCGTGGAGGTTTGTCCCTTCGACGCGATTAAAATGGATACGGAGTTCGAGTTAGCCCGCACCGATCGTTTCGGTGGCCTGCTCCTGACGAAGAGGGAATTGACAAAGTCCAACACCCATTTCCAAAAGATTCACCCAATTGACGCGGCGATAGTGGACGGACGACTGGCGGCGGATAAGGCAAAGGCAGAGGCGAAAGCGCGGGCGGCAGCAAACGCCGCTGCAAGCACTCCCCCCCAGAACTCATGATGGAAGGGCTACGCGAATTCTGCGGGATGATCTGGAAAGTGTTGAGTGATCAGCCTGATCCAAAGGCGGCATTTCTTCCGCTCGTGCCTGAGGCTTGGCGCGTGGAGGTCTCAGCTCTTCTTTCGGTCCTGCCAATTCTAATGGTTTTCCCCGCGCTGTTCGCACTCACCACCGTCCTGGAGCGAAAAGGTTTGGGGCGGATCCAGAATCGACCTGGTCCCAATCGGGTCGGTCCTGCGGGTTTTCTGCAGTTCGCCGCGGATGGAATCAAAACGCTGACCAAGGAGGATGTGGTCCCTCGCGCTGCGGACCGGGTGTTGCACTTCATCGCTCCGCTTGCGCTGGTGGTGCCGGTCTTTCTCACCTTTTCGGTCCTTCCTTTCGGTAGAAACTTGGTTCCGCTGAATCTGGATGCCGGGCTGCTCTTTTTTTTCGCGGTGGGAGCATCGACTGAGCTGGCAATTTTCATGGCGGGTTGGGCTAGTCGGAACAAGTACTCGCTGCTCGGTGCCTTGAGAGGGATCGCTCAGATGGTCAGTTATGAAATCCCGCTCATCCTTTCCACGCTTTCCGTGGTGATGGTTGCGGGTACGATGTCCCTCCCAGCCATTGTAGACGCTCAGGCGGCTGGATCGGGAGACCTGCTCTCCCGCTGGCATGTGTTCACACCTTGGGGCTTCGCCGGCTTCCTCCTCTTTCTTGTGGCGGCCTGCGCGGAGGCAAATCGTGCTCCCTTTGATCTGCCTGAAGGAGAGTCGGAGATTATCGCTGGATACTATCTGGAGTACTCGGGGTTCAAGTTTGCCCTCTTCTTTCTCGGGGAGTATTTGGGCCTCTTCGCCGCCTGTGGGCTGGGGATCACTCTCTTTCTTGGCGGATGGCACGCTCCGTTCCGTTTTATGGAGGCATGGGTCCCCTCCTACCTTTGGTTCTTTGCCAAGCTGGCGGGGTTGGTGGCTGTTTTCATTTGGGTGCGAGGTACCCTTCCCCGAGTCCGTATGGATCAACTCATGAATCTGGCCTGGAAGTTTATGCTGCCCCTTGCGCTGATCAATTTGTTCGCCGCAGCCCTCTGGCATTTCCTCGGATCAACGCCCGCGGGTTGGGCCATTACAACGGGGCTGTTGGTGGTATCATACTGGAGTTTAGGTAGAATTCTGATGCCTCCGGGCCGGATTGGCCGCCGAGTTTATCGCTACGCCGGGGAGGGCCCAGCGTGAGCGCGCTGAACCTTCTTTTGGGAATCGTTGTGCTGACGGGCGCAGTCGCCGCGCTTTCACTGCGCAATCTGGTCCACTGTGCGTTCGCGTCGATCGGGGCCTTTCTTGGGCTGGCCGGTCTCTATCTGCACATGGGGGCTGAATTTGTGGGTCTGGTGCAGATTCTGGTTTACGTCGGCGCGGTGGGAATTCTATTTGTCTTCGCTATTCTGCTCACTCGCGGCGGCGGCGTGGAGGAGCGTCCGCTGTTCTCCACCTCCTGGCTTTGCGGCGTGGGCGTTGCGGGAGCTCTAGCCCTTGTGCTGCTCTCCGGACTCTTCAAGGGCGCAGATCCCTCCGACCCTGCGGCTTCGCGCCCGTCACCTACACTCAAGCAGGTGGGACAGCGACTCATGGTGGAGGATGTCTTGGCCCTTGAGATCATGGCCCTGCTTCTGACCGTTGCATCGATTGGAGCTATTGTAA
The DNA here is from genome assembly GCA_945861575.1 of Akkermansia muciniphila. GTDB lineage: Bacteria > Verrucomicrobiota > Verrucomicrobiia > Limisphaerales > UBA11320 > UBA11320. The sequence continues at coordinate 1,257 of CAMAVD010000033.1, read as the reverse complement.
TCGCCATGCCTGAGCCCTCGCGAAAAGAGGAGGACCCAACATGACGGAGCTTCAGTTCCATCTCTCCCTGTCCGCGCTCTTGTTTTGTGTAGGTCTCGCCGGGGTTTTGATTCGACGGAACGTCATCCTGGCCCTCGTGGGCATTGAGTTCATGCTGAACGCGGCCAATTTGAACTTTCTGGCCTACTGGCGTTATGGATCGCGGACCGTTTCCATGGATGGGATGATGTTTGTGGTGTTCTCGATCGCTGTGGCGGCGGCCGAGGTGGCTGTGGGGTTGGCGTTGGTGATTGCGCTGTATCGACGGTTGCGAACCGCCCGCCTGGACGAAATGCAATCGTTGAAGGGATGCACGGAGCGAACGGATGACGAGCGTTCTTGATATTCTTTGGCTGGTGCCTTTGCTGCCCTTGGCGGCAGCTCTTGTCCTTGCCTTCCTGCCGGAGTCGCGGCGGGGTCTGGCGGGATCACTGGCGGTTGGGGCGCTTGCCCCGGGATTTTTGATAGCATGTGTGGCTCTTTCCGAGTGCCTCACGCTGCAGGGTGTTCCCGCTGTTCGGAATGGCACCTGGTTTGAGTTCGGAATCACGGCCGTGCGGCTCGGCTGGGTGCTGGACCCTCTCAGTGCAGTCATGCTGGTGATGGTAACCTTCGTAGGTTCATGCATCTTTGTCTTCAGCGCTGGCTACTTGGCACGCGATCCCAACCTGGTCCGATTCTACTGCTACCTGTCTCTTTTCGCCGCCGCGATGTTGGGTGTGGTGCTTTCGAATAGCCTGCTTCTGGTCTTTATCTGCTGGGAGATTATGGGATTAGCATCCTATCTCCTGATCGGCTTCTGGGCCCACAAGCCGTCAGCGGCGGCGGCGGCGAAGAAGGCGTTCATCACCACGCGCATTGGAGACGTGGGTTTCTTCCTCGGAATGCTCTGGCTCTACTCGGAGACGGGGACGCTGCTTTTCTATGATCAGGGCGCCGGCTGTATGGAGACGACGGCGGTGGCGCGTCTGGCCGGACAAGCGATCGGTGCGGGCATGGTGGCGAGCACGGGGATATGCCTGCTGCTGTTCCTGGGTGCGATCGGCAAATCCGGGCAGCTGCCGCTGCATGTCTGGCTGCCCGATGCCATGGAGGGGCCGACGCCGGTAAGTGCTCTTATTCATGCCGCCACGATGGTTGCGGCAGGGGTTTTTCTTATGGCCCGTGTTTATCCCTTGGCCAGCGCGGTGGCTCTCGCGCCTCCTGCGGCTGCACACT
>CAMAVD010000032.1 GCA_945861575.1 Akkermansia muciniphila | reverse complement strand
ATGCCTGTGGTGGTGATATCAATCGCTTTCTTTCTTTGAAGGATGGCCGAGGCTTGTCAACCTGAGGGCATGACAACTGCGCAGGCTATCGCGCTTCTCGACAAGTTCCGCTCGGGCCAGGTGGGCCGCGAGGCGGTGCTGCATGCGTTTCAAAACGCTCCCCTGGTGGATTTAGGCTTCGCTCAACCCGATCTGCAACGCTCCCTCCGCAAAAATTTCCCCGAAGTGATTTACGGCGCCGGGAAGTCTCCTGCCCAGGTGGTGGCCATCGCCGATCGCATCGTTCAGGCCGAGGGCCGGGTGCTGGTGACGCGTGTGACGGAAGCGCATGTTCGCGCTCTAAAAAAACGATTCAAAAAGGTTGGCGTCCATGAAGCGGCGCGCTGCGTCACTCTCGAAAAGAAGCCGCTGGCGAAGCGCCCTGGAGTGATCGCTGTTCTGTGCGCTGGCACGAGCGATCTGCCGGTGGCCGAGGAGGCCGCTGTCACGGCGGACTTTATGGGAAATCGAATCGAACGTATTTACGATGTGGGCGTTGCGGGGCTGCATCGTTTGCTCCGCCGCCTGGAGACCATTCAGTCGGCAAATGTGATTATTGCCGTCGCAGGTATGGAAGGTGCCCTTCCCAGCGTGGTGTCCGGCTTGGTCAGTAAACCGGTGATTGCCGTTCCTACGGATGTGGGTTATGGCAGTCACTTTGGTGGGGTGACCGCCCTTTTGGCGATGCTCAATAGTTGTAGCAGTGGGCTGACTGTGGTGAACATCAACAACGGCTTCGGAGCGGCCTACGCCGCCAGTCAGATCAATGCCCTCGCCGCAGGCGAACTTTCATGAAAACCCTTTATCTCGATATTTTTAGCGGTATCAGTGGCGACATGTTTCTCGGAGCTCTGGTGGACCTCGGGCTCGACCCTCATGAGCTGGATGCTGAATTGGAGAAGTTGGGATTGACCGGCTACCACCTTCACGTGGATCGCGCGGAACGCGGAAAGATTGCCGGTACGGAGTTCCTCGTTCATCTCGAGGGAGACTGCTGCTCGGGTGACCATGCAGCGGAGGCGTCAGCTCAGGGTCACTCGCACGCACAGGCCGAGGGACACACCCATACAACAACTGCGCCACACGACCACGCACACGACCACGCACACGACCACGCACACGACCACGCACACGACCATGCACACGACCATGCTCATGACCATGACCATGCTCATGACCATGACCATGACCATGACCATGACCATGACCACAGTCATGGGCGGAACTACGCCCAAATCCGCGAATTGATTCGAGCGAGCACGCTTTCGCCTTGGGTGAAGGAGAAGGCTCAGGCTGTCTTCCATCGTGTGGCGGTGGCGGAAGGTAAGATTCACGGGAAGCCCCCGGGTCAGGTGCATTTTCACGAGGTGGGAGCAGTGGATTCGATCGTGGATATTGTTGGGGCTTGCATCGCCTTGGACATGATGGGACGTCCCCGGGTTCTGGCGGGTAAGGTGGTGGACGGTGTGGGTTTCGTAAAATGTGCACATGGCCGTTTTCCCCTGCCTGCTCCGGCCACTCTCGAGATTCTGTCGGCGCGCGGTGTGCGGGTGGAGCAAACCGATGAGCCAAACGAGCTCATCACCCCGACGGGTGCTGCGATTCTTGCCGAGTTTGCCGAGAGCTTTGGCCCGATGCCCGGGCTACTGGTCACCAAGATCGGCTATGGATTGGGTGGGCGGGAGAATCAGACGCGACCTAATGTCCTGCGCGCTGTTCTGGGCGACTTGGAAACGGTTTCGGTCCACGACTGGGAGCGTGATGAGGTGGCGCTCCTGGAGACGAATCTGGATGATGTGAGTCCTGAGATTTTAGGAGACTTCCTAGACAGGGCACTGGCCGCGGGCGCGTTGGACGTTTTCCACACTCCCATCCACATGAAAAAGAATCGGCCAGGGGTGCTCCTGTCTGTCCTCTGTGGCGCAGGCGATGCGGATCGGTTTTCTGAGCTCATCCTACGCGAGACCAGCGCTTTTGGCGTGCGCCGCTCGTTGTGGGAACGTCGGAAGCTTCGCCGCGAGATTCGCGTGGCGAAAACCTCTGTCGGGGAGGTGGAAGTGAAGCTGGGTTGGCTCGATGGACGGCTTGTGCAGGTGGCTCCGGAGTATGAATCGTGCCGGAAGGTTGCTGAGTTGTCGAAGTTGCCTCTTCGGGAGGTTTATGATCTCGCGCGACGGGTGTTCCAGTGATCCATTTGACGCCTGCCCCTGACTGCGCTTGGATGCACTCTGTCTGATATGCCTCTCGACCAAGACAGTCTTAATCGCCTCAAGATCGATCGTAGCGCCAGGGCTTCGTCTTCGGGGGGGTGGAAATGGGTCATCGTGGCCTTGGTGGTGATGGTATTGGCTTTCTTGGGTTTCCGTGGCGGCTGGCTCTCGCCCGCGGGAGGCGCGGCTGTGGAGGTACGTCTGGCGCTGGTTCGTGAGAAGGGAGGGGAGGGTGGAGGAACCACCGTTCTAAACGCTTCCGGATATGTCACTGCACGCCGGGAAGCTACGGTATCCGCCAAGATGACCGGTAAGGTCATCGAAGTGCTGGTTGAGGAAGGTCGCCGGGTGGAGGCCAACCAAATCCTGGCCCGGCTGGATGCCTCGAATCTGACGGCCAATCGTCGGCTCGCTGAGGCTCAGGTCCACTCCGCGCAGCTTCTGCTGCGTGAGACCCAGGCCCAGCTCGTCGAAGCGCGTCAGCGCTACGACCGCACCAAGGGCCTCCAAGTCGAGGGGGTAGCGAGCAAATCCGAGTTCGACAAAGCAGAGGCTGACTTTAAGTCGCTCGAGGCTCGTTTGGAGCGGCAATCTGCCGATGTGGTGGTCTCGAGCCGCTCGCTAGAGATCTGGGACCAGCAACTGGAGGACGCGATCATTCGTGCGCCGTTCTCCGGGATCGTCACCGCAAAAAACGCACAGCCAGGCGAGGTTATCTCTCCCATGTCTGCCGGAGGATTCACACGCACGGGTATCTGCACCCTGGTGGACATGGAGTCACTTGAGATCGAGGTGGATGTGAACGAGAGCTTTCTCAACCGCGTGAGCGCAGGTCAGAAGGTGGAGGCCACCCTAGACGCCTATACCGATTGGAAGATACCGGCCAAAGTGATCGCCATTATTCCGACGGCCGATCGACAAAAGGCCACCGTCAAGGTACGCGTCGGATTTGACACGTTGGATCCGCGCATTCTGCCGCAGATGGGGGTGAAGGTGGCCTTTCGCGGAGTGGAGTCGACTGCCCCTGTCGTGATTCGCCGGACCGTTGCGCGTGTTGCGGTTCAAGAGCGCGAGGGACGGCAGATTGTTTGGGTGGTTAAGGAGGGCCGAGTCGAGCGGCGGGCCATTAAGACGGGAGAGGTGGACGGTGAGGAGATTCAAGTGCTGGCGGGCTTGTCCTCAGGCGATCGGGTGGTGCTAGACCCTCCGGCTCAACTCGTGGACGGAGCAACCGTTCGGGAGCGAAAGTGACCGTGGGCTCTGGGAGTATTGATTTATGCTTGAGACGCTGGTGAACGTGAATCGGATGGTGAAGAGCTTCCGCCGTGGGGCGGAGGAGATCCACGTGCTGGAGCAATTGGATTTGCAGGTGGGGCGCGGCGAGTTCCTGGCGCTTATGGGTCCTTCCGGCTCGGGGAAGAGCACGCTCCTAAATCTCATCGGAGGGCTGGATAAGCCCACCAGCGGGACCGTCGCGGTGGCGGGTGAGGCTGTGGAACAGCTCAACGAGCGGCAGTTAGCCGCTTGGCGCGCGCGCCATATCGGTTTCGTTTTCCAGTTCTACAATCTCATGCCCACACTCAGTGCGCAGAAGAACGTCGAGCTTCCTCTGCTTCTCACCCAGCTCTCGGCCCGCCAACGGCGGGAGCATGCCGCCGCTGCTTTAGAGATCGTGGGTTTGACGCACCGCACCAGCCATTATCCAAGTCAGATGTCTGGTGGCGAGCAGCAGCGGGTGGGCATTGCGAGGGCGATCGTCACGGATCCAACGCTCCTTCTCTGCGATGAACCTACGGGCGATCTAGATCGCAAATCCGGAGACGAGATCCTCGATCTGCTCCAGGCGCTGAACGCGCAGCAGGGCAAAACGATTGTGATGGTCACCCATGATCCCCATGCGTCCGCTCGGGCTGGACGTGTGGTCTATCTCAACAAAGGGCAGCTGCTGCTCGAAAAGCCGGAATGAAATTCCTGCCGCTCGTCTGGCGCAATCTTTGGCGCAGGAAGCTGCGGACGCTGCTGACTATTTTGTCGATCGCAGTGGCGTTCCTTCTCTACGGCTATCTGGCCGCCATTCGGGCTGGCATGGAGACGGGCGTGACAGTTGCAGGGCAGGACCGATTGATCGTGCGCCACAAAGTTTCGATCATTCAGTTGCTCCCTGTCAGCTACCTGGAGCGGATACGCCAGGTTCCTGGCGTGAAGGAGGTCATCCATTCCACGTGGTTCGGAGGAGTGTATCAGGAACCGAAGAACTTCTTTCCACAGATTCCAGTCAACCCTGAGGAGTACCTACGGATGTATCCTGAGTTCCGGCTGCCTGAGGAACAAAAGAAGGCCTGGCTGGCAACTCGGACGGGAGCGATTGTTGGTAAGAAAACCGCTTTGAAATACGGCTTCAAAATTGGAGATCGCATCCCCATTCAGCCTACCATTTGGCGGAGGTCTGGCGCGACGCCGGTCTGGGAGTTTGATCTGGTGGGCATTTACGAAGGCGCCGACAAAGCGGCGGATGAGTCGCAGTTGTTTTTTCGTTACGACTACTTTGACGAAGCGCGATCGGAGGGGCGTGGACAGGTGGGTTGGTATGTCGTTCGCTTGACGGATCCTGGCTTGTCGGAGGAGGTGGCCAAGAAGATCGACGCGGATTTTTCTAACTCTCCCTGGGAGACAAAGGCGGAGAGTGAAAAAGCCTTTGTTCAGTCTTTCGCCAAACAAGTCGGGGATATCGGGGCGATCGTGCGAGCCATCCTGACCGCGGTTTTCTTTACCATTCTGCTGATCGCGGGCAATACGATGGCGCAGGCTGTTCGTGAGCGCACTGGAGAGATCGGGGTCCTCAAGGCCCTTGGATTCAGCAATGCACTGGCCATGCTGCTGGTTTTGATGGAATCCATGATGGTGGCCGTCGCTGGCGGTGGGGTTGGCCTGGGGTTGGCCTGGACTCTGATCCGGCTCTGGGATCCCACAGGGGGTGCTCTGCCGGTGTTTTACTTTCCTGTGAACGATCTCCTTATCGGCGTGGCGCTCACTCTTCTTCTAGGGCTGGCCACCGGTTTCTTTCCCGCACTCATCGCACTACGGCTGCGCGTCGCCGAGGCGCTTCGAAGGTTATGAATCTCCTTTTGAACTGGCTCGGTCAGATCTGGTCGGTCACCGGCTTCGGCCTAAGAACGATTCCCCAAAGGAAAGGGGCCTCGGTCGCGGCGATCTTTGGGATTGCCGGGGTCGTGGCCGTGCTGGTGGGGGTGCTGTCGATTGCGCAGGGCTTCCGCTACGCGATGACCGCCTCCGGATCTCCCGATACGGTGATTGTCATGCGAAAGGGCTCTGATACCGAGATGATGAGCGGGCTCACACGCGAGGATGTGACTCTTGTGAGCCTGAAGCCTGGGCTTCGGCGTAGCGGAGGCGTTCCAGCCGCTTCTGCTGAGCTCTTCGTGGTCATCAATCTCCCCAAACGCGGGACGGGCACGGATGCGAATGTGCCCTTGCGTGGGGTGGGGCCTGAGACGTTCGAGGTGCGACCCCAGATCCATCTCACCGCCGGACGCAAGTTCGAGCCGGGCAAGAATGAGATTCTGGTCGGAAGGGCTGCAGCCAGGGAGTTTGCCGGGCTCGACTTGAATGCGGCGGTTCGAGTGGGAACGGCGGACTGGAAGGTAGTGGGAATTTTCTCCGATGAGGGAGGGATCTCGGAATCCGAGATCTGGACGGACGCTCGTATTCTGCAGTCGGCCTTCCGTCGCGGAGAAACCTATCAGTCGGTGTATGCCCGCCTGGACGGTCCCGGAAGCTTTGAGGTCTTCAAGGATGCCCTCACTTCGGATCCGCAGCTCCAAGTGGATGCAATCCGCCAATCGGACTACTACTCGAGGCAGTCGCAGATGACCTATAACTTGGTCAACGGTTTCGGCAGTCTCATTTCGGTCCTCATGGGCATCGGTGCTCTTTTTGGTGCCCTCAATACCATGTATAACGCAGTGGCCACGCGGACGCGTGAGATTGCGACCCTGCGTGCGCTGGGATTCCAAAGCGGCCCTGTGATCGTCTCCATCCTCGCGGAGTCGATGTGTCTAGCGTTGACGGGTGGATTGATTGGGGGAGTGGGGGCGTATCTCGCCTTCAACGGATTCGAAGCCACCACGCTCAACTATCAGAGTTTCAGTCAGGTGGCCTTCGCCTTCGCTGTCACACCTTCGCTGCTGATGCAGGGCGTCCTGTATGCGCTGCTCATCGGCTTCGTTGGCGGACTCTTCCCTGCCCTGCGGGCTGCGCGGCTACCGATTGCGTCCGCGCTTCGAGAGCAGTAATGGGAGCTTCTCGCTCTGGACGCTTTCTCTGTGCCAAATGGTTGAACTTTCTCCCAGTCAAAACCTGATGCGACGGGTGGTCTCTCCTACCCGGCTGCTGGCTTTGGCGGTGTCGACCGTGATCGTGGTGAGCCTCTATCGGCGGATGGATCGTGGCAGTTTGCGTGAGGTGCTGACTCGGCTTGATGTTCGCTGGCTGCTGATGGCGCTGGCGGCCCTCGGTGCCTCCCTGAGTCTGGCGTCCTGGCGTTGGCATCAGATGCTCCGCCTGAGCAACGCACAGCTGCGGCCTGCAGACTCCTGGCGCTGGACGCTCATCGGGCATTGTTTCTCCGGCTTCTTCTTTGGTGCAGCCGTGAGCGATGTGGCCAAGTCGAGCCTCTACTCTCGATGGAAAGGCTTCGGGATGACTCAGATCCTCGCGGCATCTGCTTTGGACCGTGTCGTCGGAGCGATCAGTACGGGCATCTACACTCTCCTGACCGTGGGGCTGGCTTTGGTGGCCGCGCCTGCGTTTCCCACCTTGGGCTGGAAGACTCCCAAGCTCGTGGAGTGGATTCTGGTGCTGTCGGGTGCCGTTCTCTTGGGCCTAGGGGGGATGTGGATGACTCAACGGCGATGGCTTCCGCATGTGCGCCGATTCTATGGCAGCGTAAAAAGCATGACTTCCCTCCTGAAGGGGCGGCCGGGTTTGATCGTGCAGGCCGTCCTCGCGGGCTTACTGATGCAGGTGCTCATCTCGGCGGTGCTGGCGTGTTCCCTGCAGGCGGTTTCGGACCAGCCCTTGCCTTGGAAGCTTCTCCTCTGGACGTTCCCCGTGATTGGCGTGGTGGCGTCTCTTCCCCTCACCATCTCTGGCGCGGGAGCTCGTGAAGGGGCGTCGATCGTCTTGTGGGGGGGGCTTGGTATTCCTGCCTCCATGGCCTTCAGCGCCAGCCTGCTAACGCTCTGCGTTACTCTACTCTGGGCCTTGTGCGGAGGCGGGCTGCTCTGGTATGAGGCAACGCTCTCGAGGCGTTCTGCCACCCTGCCTACTTCGTCGCCCCGCTCGTCGCCCTGCGAACAATAACCAGAGCGTTGCCGATATCCCTCTCGCTTCCATAGCATGGGCTGTTCACGACGTCGCCATTGACGTAGATCGTTGCTGAGCCACCGCCATCGAAATTAATCGCCTCCTCGCAGCCCAGGCCATGCATGTATTTTCCGAGCTCCTTTAAGGTCATGCCCACAGAGAGTGCGGGCTGCCGTCCGTCAACCTGTACGAGAAAGAGATGGGTTTTGTTGAAACCGATGGCCGAGCGGGGATGACGTTCGACCACGGAGCGGTACTTGTAGGCACCTGAGGAGGGAATTTGAATGTCTGCGACCTTGCCCTCATGAACCATCACGTTGCCCCCACCGATCGCGGTGCGAACTCCGGTCATGTCCGGCTCGACAGTCGTGTTGATTTTTAGAATGTCTCCCACCGCGAGAGGCGAGGTGGCAGTGACCTTTGGCCCAGCGGAGAGAACCATCCGATCCCCTTTGAGTGATGTGTCGCCTTCAGTGCGTATCTCCGTGATCTTGACGCTGTAGTTTGCTCCGGGTGACAGAGGGAGCCAGGGTGAGCTCCCTTCTCGGGCGAGAACGAATTCCTTTCCTCCTGCTGTTCGCGTGGAGGTGCCTAAACGCGGGGTGTAGAGAACCACTTCCTTTTGCCCACGCTCCTCATTGATGCGGAATCGGAGAGCCGTGCCGTCAGGCAGGGTGACCTTCATCTTCGATTCCACCAGTCCGGTGTGAGGCTTAGAATCCGGATCCATCCAAAAAGCAACTTGGTCTCCCGGCGAGCTTAGCAGCTCGCCTTCTAAGATCTGAATGCCGCGAGGATCCCCTCGGTAGGGATTGTCATCGACGACGTAGAAATCGCCGTTGATGGCTGCTACGGGCTTTCCGAACGAGGCCGGGATCGTTCTCAGCTGCGCGGTCAGGGTGTCGAGACCCAGGACGGTGTTGCGGGCGAGAGTGCTCCGGAGGGTCAAGTCGCTCTGGTTCCTGTCCATTTTGACGATGTGGACGGACCATGGGCCCGCCGGATTCCGATCGTTCCAATAGACCAAGCCCGACGATCGAACCGTAGCGGTAGCCTCGCTCTGGCCTCCTCCGCCACCCTGCTGGCTGGCTGGCGCTGACTTGGAGCAACCCGAGACTGCAAGCAGCATGACGACCCCGAAACTCGCCATCCAGCGGGCGCGCGGCGTCCTGCAAATACGGGAAGGCGATAGTTCTCCATGAAGGCTTTCACAGACCCTTCGGATCGACGTTCCAGATGAGTTCATCGCTGTTTTTCTAGCGAAGTGACGCGCGCGAAGCAACGCTCTTAACCGGGTTGAGTGTCCCCATTTGGGGACGCACCTGTCCCGGGTCGGGACACTCTCGTTTCTTCTTTGGATGCCGCTCACCGGCCCGTCGCATTTGAGTGTCCAATTCTTGCTGGAAGTTCGGAGGGGCGGCTGAGTTCGCCAGTCCTTGCAAGTCCTTGCAAACCTGTGGAGCTGGGCACTTTGGCGGTTTCGAGAGTGTCCGGTTTCGGGGCAGAGCGCCATGCGGTGAGACGCTGTCCAACGCAGTGTCCAAAGGCTGGCAGACAGTCTGCTAGGGAGGACATGCGCCGAGACCTGGCGCCTGGAGATTCCGGGGGAACCGGTTCGAAGGGCGGCCAGACCGGGGCAAGGAACACCTGGTGGAAGACCACCGCTCGCTGGACCTGGCGGTCAAGGAAGGCCGCTCCCTTCCAGCGATATCACAGGACGTTGTCGTATGAGCAAGGAAAGCACCGTTTGCATCCAGGAGGCGCCCCTGCAGACTCAATCAGGCACAAGGGGACGAAGAAAGAGTCAGCCCGCTTCACACGAACCAAAGTCCTGGCCTCAGCCAGGCACTCCCGAAGAGGCGACGATGGTGGAAGCGAATCTGGGCATCGTACGTTCGGTGGTGGCACGGCTGAGCCTGGGATTGCCAACCCATGTCGACGGAGACGATCTGTACAGTGCTGGGCTCGCCGGACTTCTCAACGCGATACGTGCCTACAATCCCAAAGCGGGCACCAGTTTTGAGACCTACGCTCGGGTCCGCATCCGAGGGTCGATCCTGGATGAACTGCGTCGCATGGACTGGGTCCCACGCTCCGTTCACACCAAGGCCCGAAAGGTTCAGGCCATCGCCAAGGTGATTGAGCAGAAGAAAGGACGCCCTGCCACGGAGACCGAGCTGGCGAAAGGCCTGAATCTCTCCATGCGCGAGTATCAGCGATGGGCTGAAGAGATCCGACCCGCGACCATCATTAACTTGGACGCCGATCTTCAGTCCGAAACCGACGACGCGCTGTCGCAGTACGAAAGCCTGGCCGACGTCCGCGCTGAGGATCCGATGGAGGGCGCTTTCCGTCACGAGCTGGCGGACCTGATTGTAGAGCAGTTGCACAAGCTTCCCGAGATGCAGCGGAAGGTGCTCGCATTGTATTATTTTGAGGAGTTGAGACTCGCTGAGATCGCGGCAGCCTTCCACCTCACGGAATCCCGAATTTGCCAGATCCATGCGCAAGCGCTGCAGTCCATCAAGGGCTGCCTCCAACGCTGTGATCCCTGCTTCATGCAGCCCTATAGTTTCTGAAGGAAGCCCTGAACAACGCACCCCGGTCGAGCTAGCCCTCGGCCGGGGTGTTTCGTTTTTTTTGAAGACCTCCTTGCGAAACAAATCACGGATGTTGTCGTGGTGGAGGGACCCTTCCAGACTTGAGGCGTCGCAACAGGCTTGCGCGCATGGAATCCCACGCCCGAGCTCTAATTGCAAAGAGAAAGCCCCGGCTGGCGTTGGCCAACCGGGGCTCATCGTTCGAAGAGGGGTTGCTTACTTGAGGGGCTTAAGCTGGATATTGCGGAAGGACACGGTGTCGCTGTGGCCTGCGAGGCCGAAGAAGCCGTGGGTTCGGTCCTTGCCGGGGTGAGGGGAGTTCGCCATCAGCTCTGTCACCTTGGACACATCACCGTCCAGGATCAGCGTTCCATTCAGCTCAACCATGATGCGGGATCCCCGGACTGTCACTTCCTGGAAGTTCCACTCGCCCACTGGGCGTTGGTAGCCACGGCTGGCTGCGATCATGCCGTAGGCCGAGCCATGGTATTGGCGGGCGTCGAGCTTGTTGTATATCGCCGCTGTGTCGTCCAGCACCTGAAGCTCGCACATACCCACGTAGGCCGTGTCGCCTGTTCCGGGATACCGGATCGCGAGGCCGTTGTTACCGCCGGGCGGCACCTTGAATTCAAGGCGTGCTGCGAAGTTGGTGTAATCCTGGTTGTAGTAGATCGTTCCGCCCTTGTGGGCTTTGCAGACCACGGCACCGTCAATGATCTCATAGTTATCCAACGGACCTGCCCAGCCTTTGAGCGACTTGCCGTTGAACTTGGTTTCGAAACCCGAGGCGTTGCGCTTGGAAAGAAGTGCGGTGGCTTCTTTGGAGGAGATCTCACGGAGAAAGACATTGCGCCAACGGATCTCTCCACCGTGCGTCTGGAGCTGGATGGGGCCGAACGCGGGGACCGGCGTCTTGCGATCGTAGTAGTTCTCTAGCAGGGCGTGGTCGACCACCAGCTTCGAGTTTAGCCAGATGCTCACCCGTGAACCGACCATGAGGATGCGGAACTTGTTCCACTGGCCCAAGGGGCGATCGGCCAGCACCAGCGGATCCTTCCCAGGCGCGCCGGGGCTGTTGTTCCACAGGCCGCCTGAGCCCTTGGCGCGCCCAATCTTCTGAGGGTCGGCCTCATTGTGGTCCCAGATCTGCACCTGGGGAACTCCGCGCAGATAGATTCCAGAGTCTGCCTTGGCTACGGTTTTATATTCCAGCAGCAGCTCGAAATCGCCGTAGTCCTTCTCGGTGGTCGCATACGCGCCAAAGCCGTCGTTCACCAACTCGTTTTTCTCTGTGCTCCAGTGGATCTTACCCGTCTTGTCGTTGCGAGCGGTCATCGAGGTGGTCCAGGCGCCGATCTTGGCAGCTCGTTCGGCGGGGGACATGGCCAGGAGCTTTCGGTGATCGAAAGTGTCTCCTCCACGCCACCCAGTCAGATCCTTCCCGTTGAACAGGGCGATGAAGCCCTTCGGGGGATTGGCGGCGTTGGCGGCTTGGGTGAGGAAGAGCGCGGTCAGCGCCAGGGTGGACCCCAGTGCGTGCGACATGAGTTGCGAATAAATCTTCATAGGCTTGTTTCTGTCGAGGTGATAGCAGGTGGTTCAGAATAGTTCAACCAGATCCCCAGGGAGAACTTCAGGGTCCTCTGTGCCACGGGCCCAGCGCTGCATATCCACGAAATGTGTGACGCCAGCGCGTCGGACGGAAATCACCCGCGGCGGGAAGTTATGGGTGTATTGGGCGAGAGCGATCGCGCGGCTTAGGGTCAGTCCGGGTTGCCAGGGAATGACCGGCTGCCGAACGCGTCCACGAATCATGAGCGTCTGCTGGCGTTGGGCGGACGTGCTGAGTTCCTGGAGCCGACCTGCTTCAAAAGCCGCCCGGGCCTGGCGCTTCGCCTGGGCCTTGCTGGTGCAGGCCTGTGCCAGGGCCAGACCGACGACCATTGCCAGGGCAGCCAGGGCCCGGCCCATCCGGCCGCCACCCTTTTGGGGAGGTCCTTGATCGCTCATCGGAATTAGCAGGAGGTAGGGACTTCCTGGACGACCTCCACGCAGTGGGGAATGGCACCCACGACAAAACTCAGGCACTCCACCGCACCGCTGGGCTTTCCGGGCAGGCAGATCACCAGGCTTTTCTCCACCACGGCAGCCAAGCTCCGGGACAAAATCGCGTTGGGCGTGATCTTCATGGATTCTGCCCGCATGATCTCGCCAAAGCCTGGAAGCTCGCGGGAGGCGATCTCGCGCACAGCTTCCGGAGTGACATCTCGGAGCGATACCCCGGTGCCACCCGTGGTGACGATGAGTCCGCAGCCTTTGCGAGACTGATCGAGAATCGCCTTTTGGATATCCCTCCGTTCGTCCGGGACCAGCGCTTCCTCGGCGACCTTCCAACCGTAGCCTTCAGCCGCCTTTTTCAGAGCGGGCCCCCCCAGATCGTCATACAACCCTTTCGAGGCGCGATCGGAAATCGTGATGATGCCGACTAGAATCTGCATGCCCCAGATTATTTGCTATTTCGTCAGGAACGGAAGTCCTGATTTTTGTGGAACGATGCCGTTGAAAGGTGGCCCTGTTCGTTACGGAATTCGCACTCGATAGAAGCCACCTGCAGGAATGGGGGTGGATTCCGTGACGGTCAACGGCTGGTTGACAGTGAGCGTGGGTATGTTTGTGAGGATGCGCCATCCGGACACCGCGAGAAACTCCCGATGCTCTAGCAGATAGCTCTTTCCGGTGACCCCTCCGAAGGAAAGGAGAAGCGTGCCGTCGGACAGGAACGCAGGCTCGAGCTTCAGCAAACTCTTGGGGTCATGCGGGTTTGTTCCTGCGCGATACTCGTTGAGATTCTTGAACCCGTCTCCGTCGAAGTCCTGGTCAGCGTCCTCGGGAAGGATCGACGAGAAACCAGGGGTCTTGGTTTCATAGGTGTCCGGAATGCCGTCGCGATCGGTATCTGCCAGCACGATGAGGACTGCGTCCCGCGTGGTTACCGTTCCCGCAACGACATTCCCAATCACGGCGCTGTAGTTGCCGGACTGGGCGACCTGGGATGAGGTCAGCGCCAGTCTGGCCTCCGGACTAGTCACGATCAGGTTTGTCAGCGTGCTTCCATTTCGCCTCCACCGCACCGTGAAAGGGGGGGTCCCAACCAGGCTCACAATGAATTGAGCAGGCTCCCCTTCGACCACGGTACTATTCTGAGGCTGGGTAAGGATGGAGGCCCGGACGTTCACCACGAGACTCGCGGGCTGACTCCGCGACACTCCGACATCATCGGCGACGGTCACCCTGTAGATGCCTGCGTGCGAGGGCTGCACATTCGTTAGAGACAAGGTGGCATTCGTGGAGGCAGACAGGATGCCTCCGTTGAAAAACCATTGGTATCGGAGCGTGCCGACGCCAAACGCGGAAACAGCGAAGGAAACCCTGCTGCCCGCGTTGGTTGTGCGGCTTATCGGCTGCTGAATCACGGTGGCCGGCTGGACAACGACAAGTGGGGCGGGGTCACTTAACACGGCCCCGAAGGCGTTGAAGACAAGTGCTTGGTAGTCGCCAGCAGCCTCCGATTGCACTTCTCGGAGGAGAAGAACCGAGTTCGTTTCGCCGTTCAGCGGCGATCCGTTGAACAGCCATTGGTAGTAGACCGGGGCGATGCTCGAGGCTTCCACACGGAATGAAGTGTCCAGATAGGCTACGGTGCTGCGGGAGAGGGGTTGAGTCAGAATGCGGGGCAATTCACCGGGAATCAGATCACGTCCGGGTGTGGGAAGCGCTGCCTGCCAGTTGGTCGGATCGTCCGCGTAAGCGTGGCCCATCCGTCGCTGTAGGGAAGGTCCTCCCCCATCGGCTGCGGACGGCCAGGGGGATCGGTCCGAGTATCTCAGTCCATCGACAGCGATATAGATCACGCCATTCGTTCCATCTATCCAGCCGGGCCTTTGCAATTCCAAGCGCTCGCCGTTGTTCTGCAGGCTGCCTGTGGCACCTCCTAGAACCGCTACCCCGGCAGGGATCCCATGTCTCTCCCGAAAGGCCTTCGGATCTCCTTGGACAATGACTGCCAGCCCGCCAGGGGGGATCAGGTCGCCAAACGAAAATTGGAAACCGAACCCTTGCAACCTCCAACCTTGGGTGGGAGTCATCGGGTCAAAGAGCATCACGGTTTCGGCGGAGATGTTCTTTAGTTCGACGAATGGCTCGTTGCCGCCCTCGGGGTGATACTGAATCTCCTGGATCACCACGGGGCCGATTCTGGGGCCTGAATTGGTTTCACCCAGGCTTACCTGGGATTGAATCACGAAGCGTTCCTCGCCCACGCTGTTCACATAGCGTCCCAGGCTTGTTCCGCTTTCCGACGGATCAAAGCGGACGCCGTGACTGTAACCGGTGAACGGTCCGTCAAGGGTTGCCGCCGTAAGATAGAGGTCATCGCCATCAGCTTGTAGTGAAAACCCCAAACCCACTGCGACCGACGGTTTGAATTGGCGTTCGTCCAGAGTTAAAAAGCTGTAGGGAGCCATCAGCGTTCCAGCGGGAAAGCGATATTTCTTTGGCAAGGCGCCATCGTCGCTGAGATACCATCCACTGAGGTTGACGGTTTGGTTCCCTGGGTTGTGGAGCTCGATTTGATCAAGGACGGGAGGTCGGGTGTGAGTGAGAACTTCTGTGATGAGGATACCGCCGGAGTCGGTGGCGGGCTCGGGGTCTGCCTCTCCGGGAGATCCGCCTGGGGAGGAGCTGGCTCGCCACGCCGAACCTGTGCTTTGTCCTAGTGATATTATTTCGTTTTTGGGGACCAAGGAGAAGCCGTAGCCGCCGGGCGTCAGGGGCCAAGGCGCGCGGTCATTGTAATCGATGCTCAGCACCGTGCCTCCGAGCGCGGTGCTGAGCGTGAGTCGTTCGCCATTGTTGCTCAGTCGACCTGCAAATACTCCTCGAATGGCGACTTCGGGGTAGCGGGCCGCAAACGCGCTTGGATTCCTCACGAGGACACAGCGTGCCCCAGCGGGCAAGGTTGTCCCGTTCGTGAAGGTGAACTGAATGCCCTCAGTGAAGCGTAGGGTGCCGAGTTGAAGGGTTCGCTCGCCGGTGTTCTTGAGTTCGAGAAACTCCAGGTCATCTCCGGGAATCGCACCTGAGTTCTCGGGGTTATAGTGAATTTCCGTCAAACTCAGTTTCGTAAGGTCCTGGGACGGTAGGAAAATCGCCGTCGTCAATCCGCTCCAACTAGCGCTTCTTTTGATCCGCGCGCGGACTTCGGTCTGTGCATTCAGGATGATAGGGCCCAGATAAGACTGGGCTGTTGCAGCTACCGCACCACCCGGCAGTCTCGGGTCGGTGCCATCCAAGGTGTAGTAAAGGACCCCATTGGTTCCGCCCATGACCAACTGGAAACCGTTCGGGATGGGCCCGCCGGGCTGATTGAAGTAAGGAGGGTGAAGATAATTGCTGTCGATCCAGTTGGCCCGGGTCTTGAGCCAGCTTTTCATGGTGACGAGCCGGTTTGTCCACTCCGTTGCGCTGGGCACCCCGTTGGCCCCGTTGAGCACGGCTTTGGCTGCGGACACCTCGGCGGCTTGCCCGTCGATGATGTCGTCGATGCCGGCGTCGCTCATGACCCCTGCGCGCAGGCTCCACCAGCGATCGGTGTATTCCTGGACGAAGTCGGGATCGGTGAAGAGGCGAGCGTACCAAATCTGTTCCGAGCGCCATAGGAGGTCTTGCGGGGCGTCGGACCCGATGTAGTAGGGACTCCAGTTGTAGTCCCACGCTGGCCCCATGCGGAGCTTTTCATCGCGTCCCTTCCAGGGAAACATGCTGATGAGAAGGCCGTCTCCATTGTGGGTGAGAGTGTTGAGAATGAAGTAGTCTGCGAAATCCAGCGTGTCGAGATACTTGCGGTAACCGTTGGTAGGATCCCTCCAAAGAGCATTGTTAAAGAAGACGTCCTCGAAGCGTTTGAACCAGCCCTCGATGGCAGAGCGCTGGGCGGGATTAATGACGTAGCCATTGGGTTGATCGAAGTTCAGATAGCCATTGCTCTGTTGGGGGAGGTCGTCGCCTGCCACCTGGCTGTTGGGTGGGGTTTGTAGCTTTCGGTCCGGCCCAGGTGTATGAAAAAACCAGGGTGTCGTTGCCCCATTTGCCGCAGGCCAGCCCGTTTCGGGCTCAGGGTCCATCCGGTTGATGTTTAGAAGCCATCCGCCCGATTTCCCATCGGCCGACAGCGGTTCGAAATCGAGGCGCTCAGGGCCGCGTGAAACCTTTTCGATGATCACATAGACTCCTCGGCGGTCGGCCAGCTTGAGTTCGCCGCCGTCCTCGTTGACGAATGCTTCTACAAATCGGAAGCGGACCGAGTAGCGACCGGTCCGACGGCTGAGTTCATAGGCGAAAGTGTTGAAGAACAGTGTGGGGTCCTTGTTCTCATCGGCATCGGGATAGTAAAGAATCCATTCAGAATGCTTGGGCAGGCCGAGGGGGCTCACTGGCTGCTCCTCGCCATTTTCGTCCTCTGCTTCGACGCTGAAGGGCTTCTGTTTCCAGGTGGAGGAGAAGGCGCCTCGACCCCGGATCCCGATGCGACTGTACATCCCAAGCGGATCGGTGATGGAACTAGTGCCCTTGGGCGTCTTTCGTTCGATGGTGGCCCAAACAGCGGTTTGCCTTGGCACTTGTTTGATACCTGATCCATTGCCGCTCCATCCCTTCTGAGGAATGGTGCCAGCGCCAAAGTTTTCGATGATCAGAAGCGGAAGGGTTGACTGGTAGTTGAAGAGGTCGGGAGCGAGGCGAATGTAGCTGGCACCCGTAATGGCGCTCTTCCTGCCGCCCGACACAGCGACCGCGCGGACGCGTTGCGATCTAGAGATCGCGAGCGGGTTGGTGTAGATCGTTCCATTCGAAACGCTGGGCGTGGATCCGTCGAGGGTGTAGCGAATGATCGAAGCCGGGGTGCTGGAAAGAAGGGTGAGGGCAAAGTCGTTCGTGACCGTGCCACTTGCACGGGAGAATTCAACCGGGTTTGGGGGGGGGGCGGCATCGTCGTTGGGAGCGCCGGGGGTCGGATTTCCCATGGGCTGTGTTGTGGAGAGGTCACCTGCCAGCAGGCCGTACGATACATCGGGCTGCTGAGCGGGGTAGTTGGGTGCGAAGGCGTGCAGGATCACCGGACCCGGTCCAACCAAGGCCAGGTAGCCGCCTTCCTGTGAGAGCGAGAAATTCGCATGGAGTGGGGCGTCGGGCTGGATGCGGTTCTTGCCGGACGCGAAGACGATCAGGTAACTGCGGGCTGGAAGTATCCGGTTAGGGAAGCTCCATTTCTTCAATTCCTTGGGGTCATCCGTCAGTGAATAGCCCAAGAGATTTATTGGGTTCTGGGTCGGGTTGAAGAGTTCGATCCAGTCCGACGTTTCGCCGTCCTCGTCCCGCAGGGTCGATCGGTTGACCGCCATGAATTCTGAGAGCACCAGGTGGGCCGCCGGCTTGAGTACGATGATCGATACCTGAGCGCTGGTTTCGCCGAATGGATTCTGAGCTGTGAGCAGGTAGGAAGCGCTTTCCAGCGGGTGAATCTCCAGGGATCCCTTGCCATCGAGGGTGCGTGCGATAAGGTCGCCGATCCCTGGCGCGAGAGTGAGCTGTTCGGCGAAACGAGTTTCCCAGGTCAGGACAACCGGATCGGCAGCACCAACAAACCGGAGATTTGAATGGAACCTTCCGATGCGAGGTGCGGGGTTCACCACGACGGTGACGCGGCCGGTGCTGCTTCCTCCGGAATTCCTCGCGATGAGCTCGTAGGTTTGTGTTGCCTCCGGACGGAGTGTGATGGATGTGAGACCAGCCACGTCCTGTCCATCCAGGGTCAGTGTCTCTGCCCGCACAACCTCCCAGCTGATCTGGGTCGCCGATGGGGTCAGCAGAGCATCCGGCGTGGCGGTGAACGCCACAAGAACGGGTGGGCTCGCACGGCCCGTGAAGGCGTTTGCATGGCGCTCCAGCACCGCTGGGGAAAGCGCGTCATCATAGACCGTGACGCGGTGAATGGTTCCCACCATTCCCTCAGTGCTGTTCCCAGTGTTGCCCAGCGATCCGAGTCCACGGGGCATCGAAAACGCTGAGGAGACCCCGGCTATCACGCCTGCTACCGAACCATTCGCATAGAGCTGCATGGTCTGGTTAGCGGCCGTCCATACGAAGGCGATATGGGCAGGCTGGGTGGGAGAAGGGATGCCAGGAGCGAAGAGGTAGTCAGCGACACCTGATTGGGTGAAGCCAAGCTGTCCCGTGTTGTTCCACTGCTCGAAGCGCAGGCTGCTGGACGGATTGGAGCCAACCGCCAGATAGCCGCTAGGGCCTCCAGCGACGGGATCCCCTTCGACGATGAATTCGATCGTGGCATCCCCGGACGTGTTCCCGAAGTTGAAGGAAACACGGTTGAGGTCGTTGAAGGAGGCGGCTGTGACCCGGCTTGCCAGCGGTTTGATCCCCGCCACGGAGTCGGTGGAGATCACCGTGTCGTAATCCACTAAGGCCGCATGGCTTTTGAGCTGCAACAGAGCGGCGAGGAAAACCGATGCCACCCTCAGGAGTTGGGTGCCACTCTTCTCGAAGCGATACATCACCTGAGAAGCTACGTGGTTTGCCTGAGGACCGCAAGCCGGACCACGGCTCGTCGGACGAAGCTCGACGATCAGTTTCAGCGGTTGGGCTCAGCCTGATTCCACTCTTGCGTCAGATCGGTGCCTGGCAACTCGCGTTTCTAGGTTGAATCAAGACAGGCCGAATCTGACCCGTCAGACAGAGTTACTCCACGCCGACCATCTTCCAGACCTTGCCGGTTCGACCCACAACACCATTGCTGGCATTGCTTAGCACATAGAGCTCGCCGTCTGCGTCCTCGCCGAAAGCGGTGATATAGCCCTTCCACTTGCCCCCATCCGCCAGCACCGGGCTGAGCTGTTCCAGAAGCCACTTCTCTCCGGCACCCTGTTTGCGGCCCAGCAGGAAAAGACCATCCGCGATGCCCCAGTTGCGAGACCAATCACCAAAGACATAGGCACCCTGGAGTTTGGCCAAGGCCTTGCCGCGATAGACAAAGCCCCCGATCACGCTAATGCCGAACGCTTCGGGATCTTTCTGAAAGCCGTTGGGATTTTTGTATTGGAGGACAGGACCAATCAACGTCTTCCCGTCAGCACCCGTTTGCGCGCAGGAAGGCAGTGGGTTCTTCGCGTCCTTGGGATTGAAACAAACATCCCCCTCACGGATGAACCACCCGTAGTTACCGCCATTGACGACCAAATTCACCTCTTCAAAGAGGGTTTGCCCAACATCCCCAACCAGGAGGTCGCGGTTACCTCCGCGGTCGAAGCTCATCCGATAGGGATTGCGAAGACCGTAGGCGAAGATCTCTGGCTTTCCTTGTCCGGAAACAAAGGGGTTGTCGCGAGGGATCCCATAAGGCGTTCCCCGATCGACGTCGATACGAAGAATCTTACCGAGCAACGTGCCTAGGTCTTGCCCGTTGCTGATCGGGGAATGCCCCTTCCCCTGCCCGTTTCCACCACCTCCATCACCCACTGCGATATAGAGGTAGCCATCCGGACCAAAGGCAATGCTCCCGCCATTATGGTTGAAATAAGGTTTGTCGATCTCAAGCACCACCCGTTCCGAAGCCAGGTCGACCCTGAGGCGATTCTCCTTTCGGACCTGGAACTCTGACACGCGACAGGTGTGATCCCAATCGGCGGGAGCGCTAAGCCGTCGAGGAGCGCTGTAGAAAACGTAAATCTTCCGATTACTGGCAAACTTAGGGTGCAAAGCCAAACCCAAGAGCCCACGCTCGTCGAAGCCTGGGTTCAACTTGACCATGCGGGAAGTGAGATCGAGAAAGGCCTCCTCGCGCAGCGAGCCGTCCGTTTCCATCACACGCGCAACACCCGCCTGATCCGCAACGACCATTTGCCCGGCCTTTCCACCCAGTGAAACAGCGACAGAGGGCGAAACAAAGCCTTCCGCCATCAAACGTAGTTTGAGCTTCAGCGCAGCTGGCGGCGGCGCCGCATGGGAATTAGGGGTGAAGGCAAGCGCCCACAACAACGCTAGCAGCATCAAGGAGAGACGAGAAACCATGCGCGGAACATAGGTGAACCACCCCAGAACTGCCAAGCACGACAGCACGTCTTTTGAAAATCGACGATCTTCCTTCTGGTAGCGGGCACCCGTGCGCATCTCAGTATTTTGCACTCGCGTCAATCCGCTCCCCCTCGTAATCCTAATGCCGATGTCTTAGGTATTTAATGCGGTAAAGATTTATTCCATGCTCTCTTGACGGTGCCCCAAGGAAGGGCTTATATATCCCCCGTAGGCCACCTTAGATTTCGAGCAAAGCTTCTTTGTTCTTTGTTTGCTCATTAGATTTCGTGAACGGACGATACAGACCGGTCACGGATTACCACGAAAGCCTACTACTGTATTAATTCGAAATTCCCCGGGCTGTGAGGGTCATCCCCTGACCACACGGCCCGGTTTTTTTGTACACTCTAAAACCGCAACACGCACACGCACTCGTAGTGGAGCGGATTAACGCACCCGCTGAGCCACAACAAAAGCGCTGAACATGTAGTAGCGCAGCGGCGTGGCGTTGAGCAGCCAGTCCAAGGGGGCAAACACCCTCCGATCGGTGCATGATACGCTTTCGATCTCGCACCCATACCTGCGGAGGAAAAACTCCATCTCCACAGCGTTGGTCAGGATGATGGCGTCATCGTCCGGCTCAAAGGGTTGCTTCACAATCGGCGGAGTGCGGTCGAAGCGAACCCGGTCGGGCTCGGTCGCGATCTGATGTCGTTTCTCTTGCAAACGCTGCCAGTTCTCCCATTTGTGTCGAAGGCCGCGCATGCGGGGATGATAGTCCCGCCATCCGATCGCTCGACGAAAATTCGGGCTGGAAACCACGACCTTTCCGCCAATACCCGTCACACGCACCAACTCTGCTAGAAAGGCCTCCGGTTCATCCACATGCTCCAGAACATTCAGCGAGCCCACGCGCATGAAGTGCTGATCTGGAAAAGGAAGCCGCGTCCCATCGTAGAGCTGACAACGCTCGCAGAAACCTCGGGCCCGCTCGACATTGGGCGCAGAGACATCAACACCATAGGCTTCCACTCCCTCCCTCGTAAGCGCGCCTACCACCTGCCCCACACCGCATCCCACGTCCAAAACACGTCCGCCAGACGCGGGCGGACGCAGGGCTTCGGTATATTTCCCGTAGAACGCAGGATCCCAACCGGCAAGGAAGTCGGCGTAGGCTTGATTCTCGCGGTAGTAGTTTTCGTGAGAGCGTAGGTCACTCATCGGCAGGAGTGCGTTTGGGATCCGTCAGATGATTCAGCACAGGAGAGTCGAGGTAGGACGGCTTAGGCGCGTCGAACTTGCCAGACCAGCAGTAGGCCCAACAGCACCGCCACACCGATGGCGGACAGGCTGACGTACAAACCGGTGGTCGCCGTTTGGAAGGCGAACTCCACCTGATGCTCCCCTGCGGGGACGCGGACACCACGGAATAGATAGTTGCAGCGCAGAAGCTCAGCTGGAGCACCGTCCACTCTCACCTTCCAGTCTGCGTCAAATTTGTCGGCCAGCACCAGAATCCCGTCGGCATCCGACGTCGCCTTCACCGTGATCCGCTTGGGAGAATAGGCTGTGATTTCGGCCTTCGCTCGAACCGACCCAGCCCCGGGCTTCGGCGCCTCCAAAGCGCCCAGCACCAGCACACTTGTGGCCGGATCAAACGAGGGATCAGCCAGCCGGGTAAGGAGGGACTCCTGATTGGTTCGGCTTTCCCATGTGGTCACCAGATGAGCCCGAGGAAGCGCGCCAGTGAACTCCACCAGCGCAAAAGGACCCGCCTCATTGGAAGTGACCCCGAAGCGCTGATCGCCTGCATCAAAGAGATTGAAGGGAAGGACAGGTCGGAACCGCCCGCGGCCTCCGTCGATCTGAGCGCTCACCGCCTTGGAAAAGTCGCCGGCCAGGCCGAAAAGATAGCGTGTGCTGGTGAGCTCCCAGAGTCGAACAATGTTCGTTCCCGTCTGAAGTGCCCGACGAAACTCAATATTCTCGGGAGACGGACGCGGGTCCTGCACCACGTCGATGGAGGGAATATTGTAGAAGGGGAACTGTTGCTGCATCCATTCCACATGATAAATCTGCTGCAAGGTGCCGAGCTCACGCATGCCGAAGGGAAAGACTGTGGTACGGTTGTGACCGGGTTGCTGGCGGAGGTAATCGAGGACTGGGTTGCTGGCGTACTTCAGCTCGTAGTTGTAGTGCTGAATCCACGGGAGATTCGCCCGGCCCAAATCGAGAACCAGAACGGCTCCGATTGCCAGCGCGGCGAATCGAGACATCCGACCTGAGAAGTAACCCGTCAATCCAAGGATGAGGAGCGTGCAAGAAGCGACCAAAACCACCAGGTATTTCGCCACCTCCGACTGGCTGAACCGGGACACCTCCCGGGCAACGCTCTCCGCCGGCTCGCCCGAATTGGCGACCGCATTGGCCTGCAAGTATTTGGTCAGATCATCGGAGGAACCCACATAAAGCAACCAGCAGAGCACACTCAGCCCGACGAATGCGACCGTGCCCAGAACCCAGCGCCTTTCGAACACCCCCGTTTTGCTCCACCAGTCAGAAAAGCCCCGTTTAGGCAACGCCTTCTCCAAATACCCTCGCCAGAGCCCCTGCATGCCATAAGCCGAAAGCAGCAGGATCGCGAGGTGAAGGGTGTGAGTCCATTTGATGGGATTCCGGATGCTCGAGAAGAGCGGGAGGTGATAGATCAGGCTGTAGAACGGGGCGTAGCGGCCCCAGGCGAACGCGAGACTTATGAGGGCCACGGCAAGCCAGAACGCTACCATCTGCCGTTCAAGGCGGGTAAAGACTCCGCCTGGGTTCATGGCCGCCAACCCCAGAGCGAACACAGCGAAGAGCACCACGGTAACACCTGCGTACTCACCGGCGCCGGAGAAGCGGGCGTAACCCTGCTTGGTGGCCTGCCAATTCGCGTCCTGCCCGGCGCTTCCCCAGTACCGGCCACCGTTAGGAGTATCCATACGATACCCATGGAGGCCGGGGATGATGACCCGCAAAGTCTCGGCCTTGGGTAGGCTCCACTGCGTGGCCCAATTCCATTGTTGATCGGCAGACATGGTCTGCTTTTGCGACGAAACGGCGTCCAACACTTTCGCGTTGAACACGAGACTGACAATGATGTGGAAAGCCATGAACCCGGCGAACCCCGCCACCACGCAAGTGCGAAGCAAGCCCGAGGCGGCGGAGCCGATCGATGGGGTCGTTTGGAGGAAGGTAAATGTGAAGGCGAACAGGCCGACGAACACACTGAAGATAATGCCCACGTCCGCACCTTCGGTGATGCCCATACCGACGGCGAGTCCGGCGAGGGCACAGCGGAGCCAGACATGGGTCTTCGCGGTGGCGCCGATGGCTCCGATGGCCAGAAGAGAGGTTGCCAGCGCCCAAGGTCTGGAAGAGAGACCCCAGCAGGCGTTGGAAAAGACATTCATATTCAAGCTGGCGGCGATGGCAGTCAGGGCAGACACCGACGGATTGAATCCCAGCCATCGGCAGGCGAGCCAGGCAGCGAGGCCGAGGCCGAGGAGGGCAATGGGAGCGTGGAATTTGGAGAAGCCGACAGGCCCGAGCAGGCTGAACTGCCCGAAAGTGAAGCTCGGGAGGAGGCTACCGCCATGGCTTCCGATCCAATTGAGATCCTGCCAGACGCCGAAGAAAGCGTCGGGAGTTTTGTTATAGTCGGCCTTAAGAGCGCCGAGCGGTCCGTCATTGAGAAAGTGAGTCCAGCCTGGGCGGAAAGAAGGTGAGAAGAGCGTAGCCAGAGTGATAGCGAGAACGGCGCAAAAGAGGAAGAAAGGAGCCCGGGAGGCAGTCGGCGAAGGGGTTTTCCCCGTTTCAGCAGGAGCGCGTTGTGTCATAACCTGCCGAAACTATGGAACAACTCCGCCCCTGAAGCCATAGAGTTTTCTGTTTGAGAAAAGCATGTGAATTGGGAACCAAAGTTCTCTCCATCGCAACAGGTTGCGAGAAAGGATTGCATCTTGAAATGCGCCGCGATTCTCTGAAGAGTGATCTGCGCACTATACGAGTGTAGTAATGAAAGCGATAGAAGAACCATGACAGCAAAGTTCCTAGGTTCGATCCTCCGTCTACTTGGCCGAGATGTCTATGCTCAGGATGGACTGATCACAGTCCATAACCATGATTTCATGGAGGATCAAGCATTCCAAACGGCCTATCAAAGAGGGGTGAAATCTGGTAATGTAGACTACCACTTTGAGTGGAGGGTACATGTGGCACTCTGGGCAGCTAGTATTGCCAAATCGCTTCGCGGTGATTTCGTGGAATGCGGAGTCAACAAGGGTTTTCTGAGCTCGGCCATCATGCAACATTTAGGATGGAACGCGCTCGACAAGACATTTTATCTACTAGACACGTTCGCGGGCCCCGCGGAAGAACTTCTTTCGGCGGCAGAGCGCAAGGCGGGTTATGCGGAGCGAAGCAAGAGAGGCTCCGATATTGGTTTTTACGCACAAACAGTAAAGGATGTCCGAGAAAACTTTAAGGAGTGGAATCGAGTTCGTATAGTTCAGGGAACCATTCCAGAAACACTCAACCTCGTTGATGCGGAGTCCATAAGTTTTCTGCACATCGACCTAAACTGTTCACAGCCGGAGATTGCTGCACTAGATCACTTCTGGCCTAGGATCACCCTGGGGGGGGTGATCCTTCTTGATGACTATGCGTATGTCGGATTTCGCCTTTCCAAAGAAGCAATGGACGCCCTTGCAGCAAAACGGTCATTCAAGATCCTCTCATTGCCAACTGGTCAGGGTCTGATCGTTAAGACCGCGTAACGCCACAATCTCGTGGCTCTTTCAGGTCCACCATATTCTCTCGAATGCAAACCAGCACTGCTGTCGTAACCAAATGCAGAATATGCCTCGCTGTAGCTAGGCACAAAGGCTTCAAGGCTAGGGAGATGATGTTCGGCCTGAAGGATCAGTTCGACTACTTTGAGTGCGAATCCTGCGGATCCATACTGATTTACGAAATGCCACCCGATCTAGCTCGCTACTATGGCAGCGGCTACTACTCCTTCAAAAAGGACAGACCGTGGCTCGCCTACGCCAAGCACGCTTGGGCTGAATACTCCTATGGTAAAATGAACATAACCGGGAGGCTTGTTGCCTCAGTCCTAGGCGTTCATCAAGGCGTGCGGGCCGTCGCAAAGGCGAAGGTAACGAAGGACTCAACAATTCTGGATGTAGGATGCGGAAGCGGTGAACTGATTGCTCTGCTAGATCACCTGGGCTTTGAAAATCTTACAGGAAGTGATCCATTCCTGAGCTCTGACAAAGAAACTGAGGGGGGCTCACGTTTGCTAAAAAGGCAGATTCAAGAAGTTAGTGGTACTTATGACTTGGTGATGTTCAACCACTCGCTAGAGCACATTTTCGACCCGCATACAGAAATCGCTCATGCCAAGTTACTGTTAAATGCTGGAGGAAAGATCTCAGTTCGAATCCCTATCGCGGGCAACTACGCTTGGAGAACGTATGGACCCGACTGGGTTGCCCTAGATGCACCACGACACTTATGCATCCCATCGAGGGCCGGGCTCCTGCTTTGCGCCACAGCACACGATCTAAAGCTCGAACAAATTTACTATGAGTCCGACGAGTTCATGTTTTGGGGGAGTGAGCAGTATAAGGCAGATATACCCCTTTCCAGCGCAGCATCGTATAGCTCAAGTCTGTTGAAGCGACTGCTCCCAAGCAGCCGCATCCGCAGCTACCGACGATTAGCGAACAAGTTGAACTTATCTGAGGATTCTGATGCAGCTTGCGTCATTTTCACGTCCCGCACCTAGACACTCAGTTGGCCAAGCGCTTTAATCTGTCACCGGCACTCCAGGCGCGGAACAAGCTTTGACAGAAAGGCCGCAGTTGATATAGAGTGCTTTTACAGATTGGCCAGATTACACAGCGCAAAATTCACTTTGGAATTCAGGCGTCTGGCTAGAAGGATCGGAACCGGAAGTTCGAAAGGAGACGGAAGTCACAATGCACTATCGTAATAATAATAGAAGGAGCCTAAGCCTTGTGGTGTTCTTAGCCATATTTTCAGCTGCTTGCATGAATGCAAAGCAGATTGAGAATGGTGATTTTGAGGCAGGGCTTTCCTCTTGGAGCCACGACCCCAACACCTACCCCATTGGCACCGTAGGGCAACCCATAGGCTACAAAGGAAATGGGGCAGCAAACCTTGGGACATTCGACCAAACAGGCTCCAGCATCTCGCAGACGGTGGATACTGAACCTGGAGGCTCCTACCGGCTAAGTTTCGCGATGGCCGCCAATGCGGTTGGCGCTATTGGCAAGACAGCCTCCCTAGAAGTTAGCCTGCAAACCGTAGGAATTGCCCCACCTTTTCTCCAACAGAGGTTTTCGGTAACCTCGGTAGGCTTCCCGGATAGAGCTCTTGGATTTGAGCTGAAGCAGATCGATATCAATATCCCATCAGATGCGACTTCTGTCAGAATCACATTTCGCGACATTTCTCCTGCAGGTGGTACCGGTGTTGATTTGATGCTCGATAGTGTGTCCTTACAGCTCACCAGTGCTGGAAGTCCACCGGCATTTACATCGCAGCCGGAGGACTTAATAAGTCCGAGCGGGGAGAACATCACCTTTACTAGCACAGCTATCGGCACTCTGCCCCTGTATTACCAATGGTATAAGAATGGTGAAACGATTGTTGGTGCAAACAGCTCCAACCTAACCATCTCCGGGGTTGCGCAGGTCAGCGCGGGCTCATATTGGTTGCTCGCTTCAAATGCGTGGGGAAACGCAACAAGCCGGGTTGCATCACTCTCACTTGACTTCACAGCAAACCTAATCAGGAATGGAAGCTTTGAGTCGGGGTTAACAAGTTGGGAACGCGACACTTCCGTTACTGAGATTCTCGCAGGGATCAACGGGAATAAGTCAGCGAACTTAGGCACCTTTGACAAGCCAAACTCTTTCATACAACAGGCCTTCCCGATCGAGGGCTGCGCAGCTTACGAAGTATCTTTTGCAGCCGCAGCAAACGCCGTGACCGTCATAGGAAAAACTTCTGTGGTTGAGGTGGCGATTCTACGAACTAACGGCACAGTGATAGCACGTGAGACATTTGAGAATGTTTCGGCTGGTCTTCCGTCCGGTTCGAAAGGCTTCAAGAAATTCAAATTCACCTTCCAAGCTCCGGCTGCCCGTGAAGAGAACGCTCGAGTAAGATTTAAGGATGTTTCTCCGAATGGAGGGAGAGCCGTAGATACAATGATCGACGCAGTTCGCGTAACAAATCTGGGCCCCAGCTCGTTACCCGTCACTATTCCTGAGGGCGCTGACAACATTGACGTCGAGCCAGGTTCAAATCTGTTTGCCCTGCCAAGCCGCTATCAAGAGGTGTTTGCTACAAGAAATTTCACGAATGGTCCGATAGCGATCAAAGGGATCCGCTTCAGGCCTGATTCATCGCTCGGGAGGACAGCCGTCGGCACCTTAAGTCGCTTGGTGATAAGGCTGTCTACCACACAGAAGGTTCCGGGAGATCTCAGTCTCCGGTATGAGGATAATCACGGGGCAAACTCGGTGACAGTATATGACGGATCATGGGCTTTCTCCACGAGCTACCAGGGCCCTGAGGACGGACCTAAAGCGTTCGACCTCGAGATAACTTTCGAAAACCCATTCTATTATTTCCCAACTGCGGGGAATGTCTTGTTCGACGTTACCCACTACGGAATCAACGCTGAATGCTTGGTAGTGGACGGTACAACGAATAGCTCGCACGTACAAAGGATCTCCAGCTATGGATACCCGCTGTCCGAGTGGGCGTTGTCGATGGATGCCGAATCAACAGTAATGCAGCTGCTAACTTGTCCAATCGTTGAGCTTGAACCAAAAGTTGTCCAAACTCCAAGTAGCCTCGTCCTCATAAGGGGTCAAACCGCGAACTTCTCAGTGAAGGCCATCAGCGAAACACAACTGGCATACCAGTGGCTATTCGAAGGGGTTGCCCTAGAAGGACAAACCAACGCGAGCTTGTTAATTACAAATGTGACTAAATCCATGCAGGGTCATTACTCGGTTAAGATTGCAAACACATTCGCAACGATCCAGACAAGTCCTGTCACTCTCGAGGTGAATAACCCTCCAGTCAGCCTGAGTGTGGTATCAACCAGTGTCGCCTCTGACGGAGGACAGACCGTGTACATCGACGCGGTCGCAAACGGCGATGAGGCCGGGTTTGCTTTTTCACTCCACTACGATAGCAACCTACTGGAGTTCGGAGGCCTTCAGACCAGTCACGATGATTTTGACCTGATGACTTTAGTAAACACGAACCAGTCTATGGCCGGACTCATCGGCATAGCCATTGCAAAGCAACCAGGAGAAACCTTCAAAGCCGGAACCAATCATATTGCTGCGCTGCGATTCAAGGCTAGGACGATACTAGCCGCCACCAGTACGAAACTCAGCTTCGCAAGCGGACCAATCGTAGCTGAGACTGTTAATGATCGTGCTGAGGTTTTGCCCACCCTCTACAACGATGGCTTGATTTTCATCACGTTCCACGGGCTCGAAGGTGATGTAGCGGATTCCAACTCAGCGTCCAACCCGTTGACACTTTCCGACTGGGTGAAGGCAGGGAGGCTCGTAGCAAAACTCGAACACATCTCCCCCCAGATTTACCAGCGCCTAGACTGCGCGCCCAAGGTGACCAAAGGCGATGGGGAGATAGACTTACGCGACTGGGTTCAGACGGGAAGATATGTGGCGGCAGTAGATCCTATCACCGCAGTTGGCGGTCCAACCGACGACTCTCCGAGGCCCGAGATTCGCCCAGCAACACCACTGGAACTTCAAAGCCTGGACAGCACGATGATCACGATCGCCAGTCCAACCTTCGAACGCGGAATCATAGCAATCACCATCCATATGAAGTCAACAGGACAAGAAAATGCTGTTGGTTTTAGCCTGCGCTACCCTTCAGGGGGAATGCGATTGCTTGGGCATACAACATCTCCGGGCAGCCCTGAGAATCTCACGCTTATTCTGAATTCTCAGGCCTCTGCGGAAGGCCGCATTGGGATAACCGCAGCTCTACCCCCGCTGACTCAATTCACGGCCGGAGAACACGCTCTCGTAACCCTTGAATTTAGCTCTGTCGAAGAAGCGTCGGCGGTCGGCTCGATCGAATTCACTGATAAGCCTATCGTTCGACAAGTAGTGTCAATCGACGCAGCAAGTCTTGCCAACACATTTAGTAATTCCGAAGTCCCTGTTGGAACAACCGAAGCACGGCTAGCTTTACACCGCCACCCAAAGGGACTGGTATTGATTGTGCCGGATACCTCTTCAGAGATGAAGATTCAGTGGAGCCCTACGATCGGGGATGTTTCTTGGACAGATCTCGACTCTCCCATGGGGAGAATTGGAAGCACATACTTTGTCGTCCTAGGAACCACCGAAAGTGGTCGATTCTTCCGATTGATTCGCTAATCGTGTAGCTACTCACTCCAAAAAGGAACACCAGGGCCTCTGAGCATTGCCTCGGAGGCCCTTGGACTATGAGTTCCACCGAGATGATGACACGGAATCAACAGCATCGGATTCCAGATCCAATCTACCCCCCCTCTCACGCCTTGACCACTAGGCATTGGGTGTCCCAGAGCTCTATCAGGGGTTCGGGTTTGTCGGCGAAAAATTCAGTGTAGGCTTGGCGCACTCCGGGACATTGCAAATATCGGTAGTCGTGCGACACGATCATCCCCCCGGGCGACATCTTCGGATAAAAATATCTCAACCCATCCAAGGTCGACTGATAGATGTCCACATCGAGATGCACGAACGAAAAACGCGCCGCATCCGCCGGTAACTGCTGGGTCGTCTCAGGGAAAAAACCAGGACAGAAATGCACCCCTTTCTGCCCTGCCATCAAGGCCTGCACATCCGGCAATCGGGACTCGGAGAAGCTCCCGGCATGCACTTTGTCCACCCCCTCTTTCACCGCTGGC
>CAMAVD010000031.1 GCA_945861575.1 Akkermansia muciniphila | reverse complement strand
ACCAACGAAGGTGACCGTAAACGCAGCCGGGGCGAAGATCAGAGCGCCTCCGCCAGGAGCGAGAGTTGCGTCCGGGCTTTCCCAGGCTTCACCATCAAACGCGTTGGGGGTGAATCCGCCATCCCAGCTATACAGGACGGTAACCTTATCTCCCACGACAGGAGCGGTCGGCAATAGGTCGGAAACTTTCACGCTAGCGCCCTGAAGCTGGTTAGCAATGAAGGAGAATCCGGCGGGAACTTGGACGTTGATGTATCCGACGACGTTAACGGAGGTAACTCCGGCGGCCATTGAAGATAGGACGCCAGCTGCGCAAATTGCAGCCGTAAGAAGTAGTGTTTTTGTTCTCATGTGGCTTTGGTTTTGTTCTGTGTGTGATGACACTATGTCAAAAGAGTGGGGTGATGTCAACAGGTTTGTGAAGAAACTTTCTAAACAAGGGTGATCGAATGGGTCTGACCTTCACCCCCTGCGCTCCCTTCGTGAAAGCCCTTATTTGCCCCATAAATCGTAAGATTCTTTCGATATCCCCCCCCCCAGAAACGCCCTCGCTTTGTCGGCCTCCCACCCGCTTCCCGTCGTCCAAATTGGAGCTTCCTCTTTCTTCCAAGAAGCGGCCTTCTCATTCACCCCCGAGAAGCTCGGAAATCTTCTTAGCTAAATCCACCCCTTCTCTCATCAGGGATTCCCCCACCAAAATCGCCCGAGCCCCCGATGCTTTTAGACGCTCCACATCCTGAGCGCTACGGATCCCGCTCTCGGCAACCAGCAGACGCCCCCTCAAATCTCCACGCTCGCGAAGAACCGTCGCGATGCCCTCGGTCGTGGCCAGATCCACCCGAAAGGTCTTCAGGTCCCGATTGTTAACCCCCACGAGGCGTGCTCCCGCTCGCAAGGCCCTATCCATCTCCTCTTGGTCGTGAGCTTCCACAAGAACACCCAGGCCCGCACCCTCCGCCAAGCGCAAAAGGTGCCCTGTCTGCTCGTCCGTCAAAATCGCAACGATCAGCAGAATCGCATCCGCCCCCCACTCCACTGCTTCGAGTATCTGCCTCTCATCGATAATAAAGTCCTTGCGCAACAGCGGAAGGCTCACCGCCGCACGAATGGCTCTCAGATACTCAAGAGAACCTTGGAAAAAGCGCTCATCCGTCAGCACGGAGAGACAGGCGGCTCCGGCTGCCTCATACGCCCGTGCGATACGAACAGCATCAAAGTCTGGGCAGATGACCCCGGCCGATGGAGACGCTTTCTTCACCTCAGCGATGAGTCCCATTCCCCCGCGCTGGGGTCGCTCCAAGGCCGCAAAGAAGTCCCGAACTCCCCCACGCTTCCGAATCGCCTCCCTCAAGAGATCCGTGGTGACTTCCTGTCGAGGTAAACACTCCAACTCCACGCGCTTCTGCGCCACAATGGTTTCCAGGATGTTCATTCGTCGTCGTCATCCTTCACGTTTGGCATACGCCGCAGAGGGCAACCCGCACGGAGCCAAGCACCTATGTAGTCATCAAGATCTCCATCCATGACCGCCTGCACATTGCTTGTGGAATGCCCTGTGCGCAGATCTTTGACCAGCCGATAGGGCTGAAAAACATAGCTGCGAATCTGGTTCCCCCAGGAGATGCTGCCCTTTTCTCCATAGAACCTCTCCATCTCGGCCTTTTGCTCGTCCAAGCGACGGGCGTAGATTTTGGAGAGCAGCAGCTTCATGGCGTTCTCCCGATTCTGCGCCTGAGATCGCTCAGCCTGCGACGCAGCGACCAAACCGGTCGGGATGTGGGTGATGCGGACGGCCGTTTCCACCTTGTTAACATTTTGCCCCCCCTTTCCGCCAGATCGGTAGGTGTCCACACGTAACTCAACGTCCGGCACGACCACATCTGCCTGCTCCAAACCGCTGATTTCAGCGATGGCATCCACGCTTGCGAAGCTGGTATGGCGGCGTTTATTGGAATCAAAAGGCGAAATGCGCACCAATCGATGGACTCCGCGCTCAGCCTTGCAGAAGCCATAGGCGTTCTCGCCGGCCAGTTTCAAAGTCGCGCTCTTAATCCCGGCTCCTTCCCCGAGCAAGGTGTCCTCCAGAACCACGTCCCAGCCTCGCCTTTCACCCCAGCGGGTGTACATACGAAGAAGCATGTCGGCCCAGTCGCACGCTTCCGTGCCTCCCGCGCCAGCATTGATGCTCAGAATGCAGTTGTTGCGATCGTGCGGACCGTTGAGCAAAACTCGCAACTGCATCGCGTCTAGGTCCCTTGTGAATGCAGCGAGCTCCTGGTCCATCTCCGCCTGGAGCACCAACTGGGCCTCGAGGGGTTCCGATTCCGCCAACTGGAGCATCACCCCGACATCCTCAAATTGCTTCTCTGCCTTTAGAAACTGCTCCAAGCGACTCTTGAGCCCATTGGACTCTTCGATGACCTTCTGCGCCTGACGGTTATTGAGCCAGAAGCTCTCCGCCGCCATCAGCATCTCAATTTCACTTAACCGTCTCTGCGCATTAGGGACGTCAAAGAAACCTCCGCAACTGCTTCAGTTTGTCGGCCAGCGGTTCCATATTGGACTTAATTGAATCGAACATAGAGGTTTGTAGAATACAGAGGGGGGGCTGGCGACGGAAGAGGGAAAATCGTGCATTCAGGGCAAATGGCTTGGGAGGGGGGGGTGGGCCTGTTAGCGTCGGCACGGCTTTATGGAGCTCCGTGACTTTGCTGAGCAGGTTTTGTTCGCGACAACGCTGGAGGGAAAACTTCAGCGGCCTGCGGTCTTGACGGACGATCATCCAGGCGGTCCCATCGCGTCCCCCAAAACGCCCGGGCGGCCTCTGGAGCTGCGCATCAAGCCTTCTGGAGTAAGATCCGCCCCCTTCCCAACTCTCCAACGCCTTGACCAGACGGAAGAACGCGGAAGACTCCTCCATTTCTTCGCCAACCACGAAATGCTAGCCACGGAGCTGATGGCTCTTGCGCTCCTCCGCTTTCCCGAAGCACCCGTCGCCTTCCGCCGCGGGGTGTTGCAAACTCTCCTGGAGGAACAAGAGCACACGAGACTGTACCTGCGACGCATGTCGGAATGCGGCGTCCACTTTGGGGATCTTCCAGTCAGCGGTTACTTCTGGCGGGCTATCTCGGGCATGGAAAGCCCCCTGGACTATGTCGCAGGACTCAGCCTTACCTTCGAACAGGCCAACCTCGATTTCGCCCAACAGTTCTCGCGCGATTTCGCCACCATCGGCGACACCGCCACTTCCAACCTGCTGCAAGGCATCTACCAGGACGAGATCCGTCATGTCGCCTATGGGCTCCATTGGTTCCGCAAGTGGAAACAGCCCGAACAGAGCGATTGGGATGCCTACTGCCACCAGCTGAAATTCCCACTCTCGCCGCAACGTGCCAAGGGCCTCCTCTTGAACGTAGAAGGACGAAGGGCGGCTGGACTGCCTGACGACTTCATCAGCCGGTTAAATGTCTACTCGCACTCCAAGGGGCGCACCCCCAATCTGTTTCTCTTTAACCCCTTCGCTGAAGCCTACATCGCGCAGGGCCGCTCATTCTCCCCCGTCAAACACCAGGCCCTCCTGGCCTACGACCTCGCGGGACTGCCCCAATTTCTTTGCCGCCAGGACGACATCGTTCTCCTCCCTACTCGGCCCTCCCTTGGTTTTCTCGAAACGCTGAAAGCCGCCCGTTTCCCCTTGCCCGAGTTCGTAGAAACGAACACGGCCTTGTTTGGTTACGGACCAAAAAATGAAGCGCCATCTCTGGCAGGACTCTCCCAACGCAAACTCGGTGGCTTGCGACCCTGGGCCTGGGGCCCGGACAGTTTCGAAGCCCTGAAACCCCTCTTTGCCAGTGTTACAGGAGAGCCGCGTCCTGGCACCCAGCTCTACAACCCAAAGATCGCGGAACTCTATTCCAAAGCCTGGAGCGCCGATTTTCTTCGTCGCGCCCTCCAAGAAACGGATCTGCGTCTCGATTCCTCATGGCTCTGTTCGGTCAGCGAGGTGGCGATCGCGCCTGCGACGGTCGCCGAGGCTTTTGAGGCCATCGCATGCATTCGGGCGCGTGGACATGCAAAAGTGATCGTCAAGGAAGCTCTCGGGCTGGCAGGCAGCAACAGTCTGCGGCTCTGGGAACCTGAGATCCTCGACCGACAGCGGCGCTGGATCCAGCGAGCGTTGGAGTCGGGAAGAGTGCTTGTGATTGAGCCCTGGCTAGAACGGGCGGCAGACTTTTCCGTGCAGATGGAGATGACACCTCAAGGCCTACAAATTCTAGGATACACCGGGCTGATCAACGATCTCAAAGGCCAGTTTCTAGGCAATTGGGCCTCCCCAGGCTGGCAACGCAACCCGCCCTCCCTGGCCTCTTGGGTAGCGGGTGCTCCCCGCGATCTAACTCCAAAGCTCCAGCGCGTGTATGAGACCATTCGACGAACACTCGAGCGGGAGCTTTCAAGCCGAGGTTTTGTCGGGGCCCTGGGCATCGACGCATTTCTCTATCACGATGCGCTGGGACACTGCCAACTGAAGCCCGTCGTGGAGATAAATCCAAGGCATACCATGGGACGGCTAACCCTGGAGCTTATGCGCCACGCCTCGCCAGGAAGCCATGGGTTGTTTCGCTTGGTGAGTTCAGCTGCCGCACAAAGAGAGGGAGCGCAAAGCCTATTGGGCTATGCCACATCGCTCCGACAAAAGCACCCCATCGTGCTCAAGGGCGCGCCAGAACGCCTGATTCACGAAGGTGCGGTCTGCTTGAACGATCCCGAACGCGCTCAGGTTTGTCTCGCAACGTTCCAAGTGGCACGACACTCGTTGCGTGAGTCCGTAGCCCCGCCGCCCCGAGCACATACCTACTCAGTCCTCACCCCATCAGCTCAGCTTGCGGAGCTTAGTCACCCGCCCCGTGTTGACCCATTCTGCAACAAAGATGTTCCCCTTGGAATCAAAGCAAGCGTCATGGGGGTGCAA
Source organism: Akkermansia muciniphila (assembly GCA_945861575.1). Taxonomy (GTDB): domain Bacteria; phylum Verrucomicrobiota; class Verrucomicrobiia; order Limisphaerales; family UBA11320; genus UBA11320. The sequence continues at coordinate 26,747 of CAMAVD010000031.1, read as the reverse complement.
AAACTTCCCGGGAACCCACCCCTCCCCAGTGGCCTGCCCCCGCAGCTTCATTCCGTCTTTAAGAACCTGGGCACGCCACTCCGGATCCTCACCCAAATGCACGATGACCTTGTCGTTCTTATCGAGCAGGGTGATGCGCGCGCTCAGGTCGGGAACCAGCATCACGTCTCCGTGAATGTCCATGTTCGCAGGCAGGATGAAGCCGTCCAATGTCTTGAGATGCTTCCCATCCATCGTGAACCACTGCAGTCGCTTGTTCGCGCGGTCAGCAACGCACATCGAGGGCGCCTTGCCGGGACGATTGTCATAGACGATTCCGTGGGAGGTATTGAATTGCCCCGGCCCTGTGCCCACCTCACCGAACATTGAAAGCCAACGGCCGGACTTGTCATAACGGTGCATCCGGAACGATCCATATCCATCTGCCAGATAAAATCCGCCGTCGGGAAGGAAGGCAAAGTTCGTCGGCATAAAGGCATCCCTGCCCCAGCGCTTCACTGGCTGGCTATCCTCACCTTTCGGATACAAGCCCGACTCCATCGGCGCCCGCTTCTCCCAGACGGTCTCTCCCTTCAGTGTAAGCTTTGCGAAGTTTTTCAACTGCTGATACCCGGTCACATAAAGGAACTGTTCCTTACCTTCCGTGATGACCTCCAAACCGTGGCCCCCTCCCTGAAACTGGCTGCCGAACGCACGCACGAATCGACCGCGTCGGTCAAAGACGAAGATGGAGGGATGATCCTTGAGATTCTCCCGGCCTTCGTGAATGACGTACAGCTGCTGCTCCCGGTCGACGGCAACATTATGTGTGGTCTGCCAGGAATACTTATCCGGTAACTGCGCCCAGTTATGCAAAACCTCGTAGCGATGTTCACCAGATCCCACCACCAGCTGCTTGGAGGATTTCTGGGCGGTCATTACCTGTGGCATTGCCAGCGCGGTGGCGGCTGTTGCGAGGAACCGCCGACGGGAAACAGTAGATTGCATAGGCATGGGTATCTTAAATTGACACTGGGTGTTTACGAAGGAATTAGAGCATCGCCCGGACAGATGCAATCCCCAGATTGCTCCGATACAGCCCTGCTCAGTTCGGCGCAGAACTCCCGGTGCCCCGGCGGTTCCAACGAGAGTCGGCCCTCGGACTTAGATTGTCGTTCTGCAGAGTAGCCACCAGGGCTATTCCTTGTGTCCCAATCTTTCTGGGCATGGGCCACGCAAGAATCGGGTGGGAGCGACAGAGAACCCTGCTACACTCGCCCCATGCGAGACAGCGCAGCGCAACAGTCCGGGGAAATAAAGAATTCGCAGGGCGACTACGCCTTGATCGAACGCGCGATCGATCTCCTTCGCAGCCGCGCCACCTCTCCACCCACACTGCAAGAGCTCGCATCGCAAATCGGCTTGAGCCCCTCCCAACTTCAGAAGCTTTTCTCTCGCTGGGCTGGAATCAGCCCCAAGCGCTTTCTACAGGTGCAAAGTCTGAGCTACGGACGCTCGCTTCTTCGTCGTTCCATGGACGTCCTCGGAACCTCTCTCGATCTGGGACTCAGCAGCCCCGGACGCCTCCACGATCTTTTTGTCACCCTAGAGGCCGTTTCTCCCGGTGAATTCCAGCGACAAGGGGAAGGGCTCGAAATCCGGCACGGGTTTCACGAAACACCCCTGGGACGGTGTCTGATCGGGGTGACTGCGAGAGGAATTTGCTCCCTGGAGTTTCCCGCTGACGAACCGGATCTCCAGGCCGTTCAGCGACTGGCGAAGAACTGGCCCAAGGCTCGGCTCGTCCGTTCAGTTGGAGACACAGGTCTAGTAATCAGCCGTATTTTCGCCAATGGAGCGCGAGGCCCCACCCCTTTCCATCTCCTGGTGCGGGGAACCAATTTTCAAGTGCAAGTCTGGCGGGCCCTGCTCCGGATCCCTGCTGGCCATCTCGTGAGCTACGCACGCGTTGCGCAATGGGCGGGCTACCCTTCCGCTCACCGGGCAACCGGGACAGCGGTGGGACAGAACCCCATCTCCATCCTGATCCCCTGCCATCGGGTACTCCGAGGAGACGGACATATTGGGGGTTACCGTTGGGGAGTGAGCCGAAAGCTAGCCTGCCTCGCATGGGAACAGCGGGAGTCAGAGACGCCAGCCTAGAGCCCTCAACCGCCAAAAGCTGGATGCGTGGCCATGGCGATCGCGGCCGCGAAGCTTGAAACCTGAATCTCGTTCCTACCGAGCGCGGCCACCACCTCGGCACGCGGCATCATCACCACTTCGATCTCCTCGAGATCGCCCGCGTCCGGAGCCACCACCCATCGCGCAGCACGCGCTGCGAAGAGGTGTCCGCGGCTGCCACCGTAATTCGAGTTCTGAACAAACTGACCGAGAAATCGCCAGTCGGGCGCCTCATAGCCCGTCTCTTCCAAAAGCTCGCGCTGAGCCCCAAGGAGCGCGTCTTCGCCCGAGCGCAGCAACCCCCCTGGCAGGGTCAATGTCACACAGCCAACGCCGTGCTTGTACTGACGCTGCATGATCACACGTCCATCGTCGGTCTCTGCAAAAACAATGGCGTAGTCGGGCAGTAGCAGCTGGTGGTAATCGTCAATCACCCTGCCATCAGGAAGCCGGATTCGTTGGCGCTCCACCCGGATCCATGGTGAAGCGTCGTAAACAGCCTGACGCGACAGAATTTCCCAGAGCGGCTTCTGCGGTTCAGGCGGCAATTTTGGATGCGGTGACATGTTTTCGCTCCAGCGTGTGCCGGGTCATCTCCTGGACATGCTGAAGGGTGGACGCTCCGAACTTTTGAGCCACCATGTCGAGATATTTTGGGCTCGTGAAATAGGTATGGAAGGCCTGGTCTCGAAATTTCAGAACCTCGGCCGCAGACAGATATTTCGTAGGAAGAGGCTGCGTGTCGACGGAGTGCTGAGAGTAGCCACTCCAGGTCTCAGGCAGCGCCCACTTCTCCTTAACCGCGATGTGATAGAGCTGCGATCCCGGATAAGCCATGGCGGAGTAGAAATTGGCGAACTCGGTATTCAGGTCCGTGGCCAGATCAAGCGTATCCTGCATGGAGGCAAGGTCATCCTCGGGCAGTCCGAAAATGTAGTTGCCCAGCACATTGATCCCAGCGGCGCGGACCCGCCCCACCGTCTCGTAGACCTGCGCCCGCTCGAAACGCTTCTCCACATTGGTGCGCACCCTGTCGGTCGCCGCCTCGATTCCGAAAACGAGCCAATTCACGCCGGCCTGCTTCAACTTCTCGACCATATTCTCCCGAACAGTATCCACCCGAGCGTAAGCCCAGATATTGAGATCCAGCTTACGCTCGATGATGCCATCGCAGATGCCCAGCACATGTTTGGGGTTCAAGACGAACATCTCGTCGGCAAACTTGATATTACGAATCCCGTGCTGCTTGACGAGAAATTCAATCTGATCGAGGACCACGGCGGGACTCCAGAAGCGGTAACTGCTCGTGCTCTCCTTCATTCCCATGGTCTTTTCACCGCTCTTGAAGGGGGCTTGAATACAGCAGAAGCTGCAGTGATAAGGGCAACCGAGAGTGGTGTAGATCGCGGCGTAGGGTTGACGCTTCATGTCCCCGAAGCAGTGCCAGTTGTGGGCGCGGTAACGCTGCATGGGGAGCTGATCCCAGGCAATCCGAGGCATTTCCTCATCGAGATTCTTCAGCAAGGGGGAGGGAACCGCTGAGAAGCGAGACTTTCCGCCCTTCTCCCAGAACCAAAGGTCGGGAACTTTTTCCAAATCCTCGGCCCTGCCCCCTTTCAAAGCTTCGATCAGGGCGGTGAGGGTGAAAAGCCCCTCGCCACTGCAGGTGTAGTCGACCCGCTCCATGGTGAGCGTCTCCTTGGGTAGAGCGGCCACGTGACCTCCCACCATCAGGGTGCGCCTCTCGGGATTGCTGGACTTGATCGCAGTGGCCACAGCGCTCGCCCCCGTCATGTTCTGGGTGCTTGCGCTTGGCTGATGGCCATAGACCACGATGGCGGTCAACGTCGGGTTGATCTCCTCGATCCGCGAGGCAACCTCGGTCGGCGAGAGTTCCTCGGCTTCTGCATCTATAATGGCGGTGGTGTAGCCCTTACCCCGGACATAGGTAGACATGAGGCCGGCCCAAACGGGCGACTCCACGGCAGCGAGCTCGCCCAAAGACTGGTAAATCTTTTTGCGGCTACTGGGGTTTACAAGAACGAGATCGACAGTGGATTTGCTCATGGAGTCTAGGCGGTGAAGGATGGAGTCGAGGAGGACACAATTGAAAAGATGGGATGACCGGACGCGATGGGTAAGCCAGCTGGAAACACATCAACGGATCCGTAGCTCACCCCACCCAAAGCGATGGGCGACTGACAGGAAGCTCGCAAAGGAACACGTCGCTTACTGGGATTGTTCATAGGGAGTTGAGGAGCTCGCAGAGCTCAAGAATCTTCCCACGCTCGAGCGTGGGATAGTTACCAATGTAAAAGCCGTAGAAATGGACATGGTCCACACGTGGGAACTTGAGGGCCTCCTGGTCTCCGAACAGAGCCTTGAGATAGGGCTGTCGCAATTGGTTTCCGCCCCCGCTAGTCCCACGTCGAAATTCCACTCCGGAACCGCGAAGCGCAGCCATGACGCGATCCCGGAATACAGCGTCAGCTTCTCGAAGGACCAGAGTGAACGCATAGTTGCTGCTGCCCTCCGTGGCGAAATCCACCTGATATCGGCTCCCGTCCAGATTCTCCAGAAAGGTCAAAAGATTGTCGGTGCGTCGCACATTATTCGCATCCAGGCGTTTCAGCTGGGATCGGCCCAGGATAGCGTTCAACTCGGTGCTCCGAACATTGTAGGCCGGGAAGGAAAAAATGAAATCCGGGTTCAGATCCGGATTCGCCGCTTGGATGCGTGACCGAAGCTCAGGAGAGCTGCACTCGCGCACCATGCCGTGGGATCGAAGCATGCGCAGGGTCTCATAGACACCCGCATCGTTTGTGCAAACCATACCACCCTCAATGGTGCTGAGGTGATGCGCGTAATAAAACGAAAAGTTTGAGAGGCTTCCGAGGCTTCCCAGACGCTGGCCTTTGAAAGTGGCACCGTGCGACTCACAGACATCCTCAATGAGCGGAATCCCACGGCGGGCCAACTCATCGAGCAGACGCTGATCCAGCCCACAGTAGCCGAGCACATGGGTCAGGAACACAGCCCGGGTCCGCGGTCCGATCTTCGCCAGAACCTGATCGATGTCCATCCCCAGGGTCCTGGAATCAATGTCCACAAACACCGGCTGAAGCCCCGCCTGGAGCACCGAGGCGATGTCCGACACCCATGTCAGGGTCGGAACGATGACCTCGCCCTCACCATAGTGATGGCGAAGGGCTGCCATAGTGATCAGATTCGCCGAGGAGCCTGAATTGACGAAGACGCTGTAGCGCACTCCCAGCCATTGAGACCACTCTTGCTCAAAGGCCCGAACCTGCGCCGACTGGGTCAGAATGGGATCGTCCTGACCCAGATACTGGATAAGCGCATCCAGATCCTGCCGAAGGATATTGTTGCGCATCAGCGGCCAATCCAACTGGACTTGCCGTGGTTCTGACAGTTTGTCGGCGATCATGATATCTCGAGTGCTTCTGTCATGCGGCCAGACGGCTTGGCCTCTCGGCCGAGGCTCCGACCTGATAAAACTCCTTGAGGTGGCCGAGGGCACTTCGCCCCATGGCAACAACGGCCTCAAAAGAGTTTCCGGCGATATGGGGCGTGCAGACAAGGTTTGGTAGCTTCAAGAACCCCATGTCGGCAGGAGGCTCACAGGCATAGACGTCCAGGGCGGCTCCCGCGATGCGCTGCGCCTTAAGGCAGGTCTTCAACGCCTGCTGATCCACGACGTCGCCCCGGCTCGTGTTGATGAGAAACGAGTCGGGCCGCATTTGTGCCAGACTGCTCGCATTCATCAGCCTCCGGGTATCCTCCGTGAGAGGCACATGCAAGCTCACCACATGCGACCGGGCGTAGATCTCCTCCTTGCTTGTGGGAGTCACCTGCCACTGGTCACAGAAATTTCGAATATCCACCACATCGTTGGCCAGGATCGGACAGCCAAAGGGTTGAAGAAGCCGCACCAACTCTCGCCCGACATTGCCAAGTCCGATGATGCCAATGGTGAGATCAGAAATCTGGCGACCACCGATCTTCTGCCAAAGGCCTTCCCGCATCTGACGAGAAGCAAAGAAAAGATTCCGACTCAGACCAATGATCGTCCCCACGGTCTGCTCCGCGACGGAATAGCGGTTCACTCCAGGTGTCCAGCCCACCTTAACCCCACGCTGCTTGCAGGCATCCAGATCAATATTGTCGAGTCCCACGCCATACTTGGCGATCAGGCGCAACTTGGGACATCGATCCAGTAGCGCCGCGTTCACAGGCTCAAGCCCTACGATAGCCGCGTCCGCATCCACCAGATAGCGCGCGAGGCTCTCCCCCTCGAATCGCTCGCCCATGGAGTTAAGCGTGATTCGGAAGGGCAACTCCGCAAGATCCATGATCAAGGTCTCATTCCTCGAGAACGAGGGGGAGGTGACCTTGACGCTTGGAGAAGCGGGACCGACCTGGCCATAAGGTTTAAGTCCGTGAGACATCAGAAAGAGCTGAGCGTAGGAACGCTCGGAAGATGGGACTGACGGCGCGCAGGGGGTGCCAAACGCTCTGCGATCCGCTCCGCGATGGTATCGACGCTCAGTCCGGACTTTTCCAACACGTGATTCCGCCCTCCGTTTTCAAAGAAATAACGGTCCGGCAGGCCCAGCCTAAGGAGGGGACGCTGCACTCCGTAATCCACAAAAGCCTCAGCTACGGCGCTTCCAAATCCGCCGGCCAGACATTGCTCCTCCAGTGTGACCACCAGTGGATATCTCTCCAACTGCGAGAGCAGAGCGCGGGCCGAAAGGGGCTTGATGCGGAAGAGATCGATCACAGCAGCGTCCGTTCCCTCCATGCGAAGGCGATCTCTTACCGCGAGGGCGCGGTGAAGCATGAACCCGCTTGAAAGAATCGCCACGTCGCTTCCAGCGGCCACTTCGCAGAAGCCCGCAGACATCGCCGCTCGAAAATTGCCTTGATACACCGCAGGAAGCGCGGGCCGCTCCAGCCGCAAATAGCGGAAGGCAGGTCGCTCACAGCACTCCGACGTGATCTCGCGAGCGGACTCCTCATCGCACGGGCTCCAGATTTCCACATTGGGAAGCGCTCGGAGGCAGGCGATGTCCTCGGTCGTGTAGTGTGTTGGCCCCGCATCATCATACCCAAGGCCCACACCCACAGACACCACGGTCACGGGCTGCTTCATGGCGCCGAGGGCCACTTTCAATTGTTCGTAGCAGCGCGCCGTGATGAAGCTTGCCATCGCGTAAGTGAACACCGTCTTGCCGGACAGGGTTAGGCCCGCCGCAAGATCGATCATGTTCTGCTCGCAGATTCCAGGGTGGATGAACTGCCCCGGAAGCTCGGCCCTGAAGGCGTCCAAGGACTCGGCCCCCAAGTCCGCACTTATAAAAAGAAGGTTTTTGTCACGCTTCGCTCGGGAGAAAACCTCCTCGATCAAAACGTCACGCATCAGTTTAGGCTTGGCTTGCATACAGGTTTGTTCAGTGGGAGATGCAGTTGGTTTCCAGATCGGCCCAGGCACGCTCCTGCTGAGCCGCATCGGGCATGCGATTGTGCCACTCGCTCCGACCCTCCATGAAGGAGATCCCCTTCCCCTTCACGGTGTTGGCCACAATGGCGAGCGGCTTCCCTCCGGTGCGCCCAACCCGGCCATAAGCCTCGGCGATTTCGCGGTAGGAATGTCCGTCAATCGTAACGGCCTCCCAACCGAAACTTCGGAACTTGTCCTCAATGGACCCCAGTCGGCAAAGTTCCTCGGTACGGCCCATGATCGACAGTCCATTCCGGTCGACGATGGCTACCAGATTGTCCAAGCCTGCATGACTTGCGAACGCGGCGCTCTCCCAGATTGAACCCTCATAGCATTCGCTGTCGCCGAGCAGCACAAAGGCCCGTTGAGATCGCGAATCCTGCTTGGCAGCCAAACAGATGCCGGATGCAATTCCCAACCCGTGGCCCAGGGATCCCGAGATGGCATCAATCCCCGGAATTTCAGGGTCCGCATACATCCGCAAAAGAGCGTCCTTCTTGGTAAACTGGGCAAGCTCAGACTCGGCCACGAAACCGATGTCCGCTAGGATGGGATACAGCGCCATGGCAGCGTGTCCCTTGCTGACGATCCATCGATCTCGCCCGGTATCGTTGGGCTTACCATGTCGATACCGCAATACACCCCCGTAAAAGAGCGCCACCAGCAGCTCGATGCTCGAATAGCAGGAGGGGATGTGACCCTTGCGGGTCCGCATCACCATTTCGAATAGGGTGCGACGAAGCCATTGTGACTTGGCTGTGAGAATTTCCAGGGAGGCCGAGGCGTCCGCGCCTGACGTAGTCCTGGGTCGATTTTGGAAGGAATGTGGCATGGTCAGTAGTCGCGTCGAGCGTTCACTTGGGGAAGGGTTTCAATGGACATCGGAGACGCCGCCTCGCCGCTCCACTCGCGGAAAGGGATGATCTTTCGGGTCTTCGTATCCTCTTCAACGGCGGCGTAGTCCTGCTCCTGATCATAGAAGATGACTTGTGTGCCGCCGGTTTCAAAGTTGAAGGGAACATGAAGGAGTCCGTCGAGCTTCTCGCGGATGTGATTGTGATGACGCGGAGGGGCGAAGAGCAGAAGGAATCCGCCTCCTCCTGCACCGGTGATCTTACCACCCAGCGCTCCAGCAGCACGGGCTGCCTCATAAAGATCGTCGATCTCAGGCGAGGAAATCTGATCGCTCATGGCCCGCTTGGCCTGCCATGCCTCATGGAGAAGATTGCCAAAGGCCCGAATGTCGTCCGTGCCTGACAGGATCGAAACAGCCTCCTCCACCATATCGCGAAGAATGCGCAACTGACGCCGCTTGTCTTGCAGGCTTGGAACATAGCTTTCCGCAACCCGGGCGGCCGTGCGCTTTATCCCTGTGTAGAAAAGCATCAGGTGGGAGCTCAACTCCTTCTGCCGATCGGCTGGGAGAATCATGGGCCTCACTGAAATCTCACCGGAGGGATGAAAGGCGATGTGATTGAACCCACCATAAGCGGCGGTGACCTGGTCCTGCGACCCGACCGTTTCCTTCAGCACCTCCTGCTCCAGATGGATACTCTCCATCGCCAGCTGATGTTTGCTGATCATCCGCCCTTTGAGCGCGTAGAGCGCGTGCAGCAATCCCACGGTGAAGGCGGAGCTGGAGCCCATCCCGGAACGGGCTGGAAGATCGCCGTCATGATGAATCTCTATGCCCCGCTGAAAATCCAGATGACGAAGGGTCTCTCGCACCGAGGGATGCTCAATCTCCTCCAGGCTGTTGCAGTCCTCGATTTTCGAGTAGACCACTCGGATCCGATGTTCAAAGAAGGGGGGAAGAAAGCGACAGTTTAGGTAACAGTACTTATCGATGGAAGTTGCCAGCACAGCCCCACCATGCTCGCGATACCAGCCGGGGTAATCGGTGCCGCCACCGAAGAAGGAGATACGAAACGGGGTGCGGGTGATGATCATGATAGGGGTCGCAGTAACGTTGGTCGCTATTTTGTGTCTCTAGGCAGCAACCTGCCGGGACGCGGCAAAAAAATCCTCAGCCTGCGCCAGCGTCTCCGGCAAGCCGATGTCGATGAACCGTCCCACCGAAGGATATCCGTGTATGCCATTCATCAGCCACCCCGGAAGCAGATCACGTTCCAGGGATAAAGGCATCGATTCAGGAATCGATTCAATCCAGCCACGGGGAAAGAGATAGACGCCTGCGTTGATCCAGCCGGGCCGAGCGAGATCGCTTTTCTCGAGAAAGTTCTCCAGCCGACCTTCCGCCGACATCGTGACGCGCCCGAACCGCCGTGAATCCGAGGCGTAGTGCAGGACCATCGATGCGGCAGCTTTCCGAGACGCTCGCTCGCTCCAGAAATTCGCTAGATCAACCTCGCAATAGGAGTCCCCGTTTAAAACCATTACCTCCGGGGAGCTGACCAACGAAATGGCGTTCCTTAAGGCTCCGCCTGTCCCCAAAGGCGAGGCCTCCGGAGAATAGGAGAGCGAAAGGGTACCCCACGTCCGACCGAAACAGGCCTCTACCTGATCGGACAAATGGCCCGTACAGAGCATCACATTGCGAAAGCCTTGCAACGCGAGAGCTTCCAACCAGTAGGACAGAAAAGGGCGGCCACTCACAGGCGCAAGCACCTTGGGCCGATCGCTCACGACACTCCGAAGTCGAGTGCCAAGGCCCCCGGCCAGGATCAACACTGTAGGAGCTCCGACGAGGGTGGGACCACGGGAGGCAAGAAGCTGGGGGGAGAAACTGCGGTTCATGGCGTGGAAGTCGGCATCCGTGCTTGTCTTACCTGGGTGCGACGGGCAGTGACACGCCTGCCGCATGTTTTCTCAGACGTTCTTGAAACGCTGACGCCCCAGCATGCGATAGCCCTGCAGAAGCTCGCGAATTCCATCATCCAAAGTGCGACGCGCTTCAAATCCCGCTTCACGCAAACGCTGGTTTGAAACGATATAGTTGCGCTTGTCAGGATCACTCCCGATTTCAGCGTAGTGAACGTAGAACCCTGGCACATGCTCCTTAACCTTCATGGCCAGCTCGCCCTTGGAAAGGTTCGCAGAGTCCAGGCCCACATTGAATGTCCTACCGATCATGCGATCCCGCTGCTGCAGGCAGTGCACGAAGCAATCAGCTACGTCGCGCACATGGACATAGTTGCGTTTGAAGTCTTTCTCGAAGATCGTAAGCGTCCCATCGGTCACTGCCGCCAGGACGAAATGGTTCACCAGTAGATCCAAGCGCATCCTCGGGGACATCCCAAAGACAGTCGCCAGACGGAGGCAGATCGTCTGAGGCGCCTTAAGCAGTAGCTTCTCTGCCGCTGCCTTCACCTCTCCATAGAGCGAGATGGGCTGGAGCGGGGTCTCCTCGGTGCAATTCATCTCGCCGCTCTGAGTGCCATAGCCACTGTTCGTCGTGGGGAAGATCATCAACTGCTCCTTCGAGCGAATGCGCTCGAGCAGGGTGATGGCGTCGAGGTTGATCGACCGGGCCATGAGGGGATCTCGGTCGCAGGCGCCCACACCCACCATAGCGGCCAGAGGGATGATCGCATCCACATCGCGCAACAGTGGGCGGATCGCCTTCTCGTCCCGGGCGTCGGCCCGGACGAAGTAAAAATCCGGGTGGCTACACAGGTGAAACAGATTGGCCTCCCCGTAGAACAGATTGTCCACAGCGACCACTCCAAACCCTTCCCGCAGGAGGACCTCACAGAGAACGGATCCCAGGTAACCTGCGGCTCCGGTGATAAGGATGCGTGATTTCATATTTCGCACAAACCGCTTTGATATTGATCGACGGGCTCCTGCCACATATCCAGAGCTAGACTTCCCGAAGGAAAGCCCTGGGCTTGCCTAGCCTGCTGCACGATGTAGCGACCCAGCTCCAGAGCAGAGGTTGCAGCCGGAGAGGGAGCGTTGCAGACATGCAAGGAGTCACGCCCTACCACCAGTTGAAAATCCTCTACCAACTCGCCTTCGGAAGAAACGGCCTGCGCGCGCATTCCCGAAGGAGAGGAGATCAAATCCTCGGCTCGAATCTCGGGAACGAGCCTTTGAAGCCGCCGTGCGAAGGCCCGCACGCTGAAACCGCTATGGGCTTCCGCGACACCTTCGCGCCAGTGATTCCGGGCAAAACCCCAAAAATTCTTCGATCTCACGACATCCTTGGCATCTTTGAAATTGAAGGCGGTAGGGCGATACCCTTCCCGAGCCATGGAAATCACGGCGTTGGGTCCGACATGGACGTCTCCGTGGATCGAGCGAGTCAGATGCACCCCAAGGAAGGGAAACCTGGCATCCGGCACCGGATAGACCAAATGACGCACCAGATGAGACTTCTCTGCCCGTAGCTGATAGTAGTCACCTCGAAAGGGAAGAATCCGACTCCCGGTCTCCTGCCCATCCCATTCGGCCACGCGGTCGCTTTGCAGGCCGGCGCAGTTGATGAGAAAACGTGTTGCAAAGATTCCTTGAGTGGTCCCCAGGCGGATCTCTCCGGCCGTGCGCTCAATACTTTCAAGTCGAGTCTCCAAATGGAGCTCTACCCCCTGCTCTGTCAGCAATCGGGCTAGAACCGCGACCACTTCAGAATAATCTACGATGCCGGTGCTCGGAACCCGCAAAGCATCGACCCCATGCACATGAGGTTCCCGCTCCCGCAATTCTGCACCGCTCATCCGGACTGCCTCAATCCCATTTGCAACCGCTCGTTCCATCAGACGATTCAGGGCTGGAATTTCGCGCTCGTGGGTGGCAACAATGACCTTCCCGCAAACCTCATGGGCGATCCCATGCTCCTGGCAAAATCGAATCATGGCCGCGTTCCCGGCCTTTGCCAGTCGCGCCTTCAGAGAGCCAGGCTTGTAGTAAATTCCCGAATGAACCACGCCGCTGTTGCGGCTGGTTTGGTGCGCCCCCCAGGTGGACTCTTTCTCGAGCACCTTGATGCTAAGTCCAGGGGCAAGCTCCTTGACTGCGCGGGCTACAGACAGACCGACAATCCCTCCTCCTACCACAACGATATCTGTCATATGAAAATCCTTTTCTAATCGAGTTGCTAGTTGGTTCCAGGCGCCCTCGACTTTTGCTCCACGGGAGCAGTCGACGCCTCTAAAGACTATTGAAGAAGCCTCAGCACGCTCTGAGGCAGCTGATTTGCCTGGGCGAGCATCGCGGTTCCTGAATTGACGAGAATTTGATAGCGGGCGTATTGAGTGGATTCCTCAGCAACATCGACGTCCTGGATGCGCGACGCCGCTGCTGCAAGGTTCTCCTTGCTGACCGAAAGCTGCTCGGAGGTAAACTGCATGCGGGACTGATAAGCACCGATGGTGGCGCGATCGGTGGCCAACTGGGTGATGGCCGCCTTCATATTGGTGAGCGCGGTCGTCGCACCGCCGATGGTTGCAACGTTCGAGCCGCTGGCGGTCGTGTAGGTTGCCGCTCCCAGGTTTACCCCGACCATGCTGAAAGTGTTTCCATCTGAGTCGACCGTGACGCTCAATGCCGTCGAGGAGAACAAGCTGACCCCATTGAAATCCTTGCCAGCTGTACTGCTTACGTAGCTGCTGATTTGCTGAAACTCAGCATTGTAAAGGGATCGGTCGGCATCGGACTTGGTCACATCCTGGGCCAGGATGGCCAGCTCGCTCATCCGGTCCGAAGCGCGGGCGATCTTCTTCAGATAGCCATCCTGCACTTGGGTGAAAGAGATTGCGTTTCCGACATTCGACTTTGCCGCATCCAAGCGCCGGGTCTGAGCCTCAAGGCGCGAGGCCACGGCGAGTCCGGCGGCGTCGTCGGACGGCTGTACGATTTTGGAACCGGAGCTCAACCGGGCCAAAGATTTCGACAGCATGTCCTGGCTCGTACTCAGGTTCGAGGCGGCTGTCTGGGCCTGGATGTTTGTATTGATGACCATAATCGCTAAAAGTTTTCTTGGTGCGTGAGTTGCTGCTTAATTCTGTGCTAGCCCCTACTCTTGGGCTCGGGTCCAACGGGTGCGGGGGACTCGCTGTCAACCGAAGCCGTCGAGGGATCAGATGGGGGCCGTTGACCGGCGTCAGGAGTGGGAGGAGATCGATGGGGACGAGCTATGCGCGGCACAGGCACGCGCCCGGCCGAGGCGGCATCTCGATTACTCCTCTGGATTTCATCGTAAACCTCCTGGCGATGAACTGGAACATCTGGCGGGGCTTCGATACCCAGCTTCACATTCTCTCCATCCAAACGCACAATCTTTACGATAATGCGTCCATCGATGACGATGTTCTCATTCACTTTTCTAGATAGAATCAGCATAGGGCCCGTCCTTAGGTCGCTATTGGAAACGGATGTTGAACGTGATACGACGAGGCGTTGACTGGAATCACCTGCTTCGCCTGAAGCGTCTGGCGGTTGATAACGATGGGGCCCTTCAGATTGATGTTCGCCTTCCCATCCGGGCGAAGTGTCACAATGTTGAAGAGGGCCGCCTCGGTGGCGGATCCTAGCCCAAGAAACTCCACGTCCTCATCGCTGAGGTCAGGCTGGTACTCGGGAAACAAAAGGAAGGGGTCGATCACCAGGAACGACACATTCGGTTCCTCAAGCATCTGCAGCCAGAGGAATGGGGCCTCCTTCGGATCCGCAAGCAAGGTGTATTGCTTGATCTTCTCAAAGCCAAGCAAACCGAGGGGCATCCGGACGATGCTCCGGTTTTCATGCGGCAAAGGCTCATTTCCGGTTCTCTCAGCGAATTTCATAATTCCATGCTTTTCGTGCAGAAAGTGCATAGCAGCGACCATGCCAGGGTGATGGAGATTATTTTCTGCCGGGTAACTCCACTCCAAGGAAGGTCCACTGGGAAAAACCGGCAGTTTTGGGAAGCTGCTCCTCTCGCTGTTGGCTCAGCCGGGCAAAAACGTCCGACTTCGAAACCGCCGAATCCTCGACGGCTTGAATGTCAGGAAGGTGTGAGCCAGGCAAATCGATCACTTAGCTCGCTTTCCAACACTCTAGGGCAGCCTGGAGCATCGGCCATTCAGACATTTCACGCGGCCTTGTGTCCGATCGTCACTCACAACAGGCAAGGGTTTCAACCTGAAGACATCTTTTAGGTTTAAGTGGGGACGGTTGTGGCCGATGGCATAGATGCACGGAAGCGCCTTACGCAGGGATCACAGGAGGATCACCCTCCTGATGTATGCCCCCCCCCTGTGAATGCCTGAGTGATCGCCACGCCTATGACGGCCCTAAAAGACGAAGAGTCCGCTCTAAACTTTATTGTGACTGCGGTCTACGACAAGTGCAGGATCCGCCTGCACGACGGCAAGGAGTCGTTAATCCGTGCACGGCTTGCAAAACGAATGCGAGCCACGGGCATCTCCACACTGACCGAGTATGCGGAATTCCTGAGGACCAAGGCGAACGAGGAGGAATGGACCAAGGTCATCGATGCCTTGACGACCAACTACACTCAATTCCTTCGGGAGCAGGACCATTTCGATTTTCTCGTCAAGGTAGCGCTTCCTGGAGTAATGGCTCGCGGACAGAAACGCTTTCAAATATGGAGCGCCGCATCGTCAACGGGCGAGGAACCCTACACCATCGGCTTTTTCCTCAATGAGCATTTCCCGCTCAGCGGCGGATGGAACTGGTCCATCGCCGCCTCGGATATTTCCACCAAGGTGCTGGCGTCAGCCAAGCAGGGCATCTATGCCAAGGAGCGCATAGAGTCCATCCCCGCAGACTGGCAGCACAAGTATCTCCAGGTGGGGCAAGGCGAATGGGCCGGCCACTACCGAATCAAACCCTTCATCGCTGAGCGTGTTCAGTTCCGGCAAATAAATCTCATCGAGACGTACAATCACCCGGAGCCTTTCGAGGTGATCTTCTGTCGCAACGTAATGATCTACTTCGATCGCGCGACGCAGGAGGCCCTGGTCCAGCGATTGTGCAAGTTTCTTAAACCGGGAGGCTACCTCTTGATCGGACATTCAGAGAGCCTACACGGTCTACAACTGCCTCTCCGCTGCGTGAAGCCAAGCGTCTATCAGTTCGTCTGAATCTCTCTAAGCCATGCCAGCGCCATCACTCGCTGCCCTAACGGGATTCGACCAGAAGCTAATCGTGGGCGTCGCCGATATGGCGGTATCCAACAATCCAAGCGTTGTGCTTGCCACCTACTCCCTAGGCTCCTGTCTGGGCATCACCATCTACGACCCGGTCACGAAAGTAGGTGGCCTCCTGCACGCCATGCTGCCCGACTCCAGTATCGATCCGGCCAAGGCGGCGACTCAGGCAGCCATGTTTGTCGACACGGGAATTCCCGCACTGTTTCGGGCTGCCTATCAACTTAAGGCCGACAAACACCGCGTTCAAATTTGCGTCCTCGGGGGCGCACAGGTCATGGATGCGTCGGGCTTCTTTAGCATCGGCAAACGAAACCTCGAAACACTGAAACGTTTGCTGAGTCAACACGGCCTGTCGATCCGAGCTGAGCAGACAGGCGGGATGGTCAGCCGCACGGTCACGCTGAGCGTGCGTACGGGAGAAGTAAAGTTGAAGGTGTCCGGCGTAAAAGAGGAGACGATTATATGGAAGAAATAGACGAATACATTCGGAAGGCGAAGACACTGCCGCCCGCACCCAAAATCCTCCCGCAGTTGATGCCGCTGCTCAAGCAGACAGATGTCGACAGCGCCAAAGTGGTGGAACTGATCTCATTCGACGCCGGGCTCACAGCGAAGATCCTCACGGTCTGCAACAGCGCCAGCCAGGCGGGCGGGCAGCCAGTGTCCAATCTGCATGAAGCTCTGCTGCGCACCGGATTTGCAGAGGTGTTTCGGATCGTGGCTAAGGTCGTGGGCGAGCAAACACTCGGTTCAGCACAGACGGGCTATGGCCTGGGCAAGAACGAGCTCTGGGAACATTCAGCCGTCGTTGCCGTGGCGGCCCGCATCGTCGCTACGGACCGCGGACTCGACCCAAATGTCGCCTTCACGGCTGGTCTGCTGCACGACGTCGGCAAGCTCGTCCTGACTGAGGCCCTGGAGGGATCCTATGAGCGGTTGGTCGAAGAGACTGAGAAAAACCAACAAGCGTTGGTGGAGGCGGAAAAGACGGTCCTAGGTGTGGACCATGCCGAGGTGGGCGGCCGCCTGCTGTCTCAGTGGGCATTCCCCAAACCTCTCGTCGATGCTGTCAGTTGGCATCATGACCCTATCAAGTCGACCGAAAACGCCCCACTGGCGGCCTGCATTTATCTCGCCAACATGATCGCTGCGTTCACAGGCCACAGTTTCGGGCATCAGGCCTTCGCCATCCGCGGACGTGGCGAGGCCCTCCAAATTCTCGGACTCCAAGGGGACGAACTCCCCATGTATATGATCAAAACCGTGGATGAGTTCGCCAAAGTATCCCTGCTGGCCGCCGCCGCCTAATCCTTCCCCCTCTTCATGAACACTCCACGTATCCGGGTTTTAATCGTCGATGACTCGGCCATCGCTAGACGGGTCATCGCCGACAGTCTGGCACATTTTCCTGAAATTGAGGTCGTGGGCACGGCCGTCGACCCGTATGTCGCCAGGGACAGAATCCTCGAGCTCAAGCCGGATGTCATCACGCTCGATATCGAGATGCCCCGGATGGATGGACTCACTTTTCTCCGGCTGATCATGCAACACCGGCCCATGCCGGTAATCATCATGAGCTCTCTAACCACGGCTAGCTCGGCCAAGGCCATGGAGGCCCTCGAAGCCGGCGCTGTGGATGTCCTGGACAAGCCCAGCGGCTCTTACTCAGCCTACCAAGACGGCACACGCCTGGCCGCCAAGATCAAAGCGGCATCCCTAGCGAAAATCCGCCGTCCTCCAGCTCCCGTCTCTGCAGGAACGGCTGCAGCCCCCACCCAAGCCGTGCCACCCGTCCGCCGGGCAGAGTCTAGTCGAGTTCTTCATCCCCGAAGCCTGATCCTGATCGGCTCCTCAACGGGCGGACCCGAGGCCCTGAACCGCCTCATTCCCACCTTGCCGGCCGATTCACCAGGGATCTGCGTCGCACAGCACATTCCTGCCCACTTCTCAAAAGCAATGGCGGATCGTCTGGCTCGTTCCTCAGCAGTCCGGGTTAAGGAAGCGGTTGCAGGTGATGTTCTCAAGCCTGGCACATGCCTCATCGCCCCAGGCGGCTATCACATGCTCTTGCGCTGGACCGGCACCCATTACCTCGTGGATTTGAACGAAGGGCCTCCCGTGCATCACCAAAGGCCGGCAGTGGACGTTCTTTTCGATTCCGTTTTGAAGGCGGGCGGGGCCGCGCATGTGGTGGCCGCAATTCTCACCGGCATGGGGACAGACGGCGCTGCTGCGATCAAACGACTTCAAGATGCGGGGGCATCCACAGTCGCTCAGGATGAGGAGACCTGCGTGGTCTTTGGCATGCCGCGGGAAGCGATCCGCCTGGGAGGAGCACAGCACGTGGTTCCCATCGAAAGGATAGGTCAAAGGATCGACCAGCTGGTCACCCAACAGCAGAGCCGCACACGACCTTCCGCCCGGGCCGCCTAGCAGGCCCTGGAAAGCTCCTACCTGCGGAGCGACCTTACTGGGCGGACTTCCATCCCATCCTCGGCCTCGCCAAGACGTCGGATACGAATGCGCCGAAAAGCCACCTCGTCGCCCCGGTGCTGAAGACCAACACAGCCCTCCTTTTCCCGGCCATAGCGTCGGAGGTCCTTAAACGGACTGCGCTGGATAGACTCCAAAAACTCCGCACTACCAAGGCGGTAGCTCAGGACCCTCTCTCCGTTCAGCCAGTGCTCCACCTGCCCCCGCTGAACCCGGATGAGCGTCCGATTGTATTGCCCAGCAGGCTTTGTCGGCTTCACTCGGTTTGCCTGCGCCACCTCAAAGAGACATCCAGTACCACTGGCCGAAGCCTTCGCGTCCGCAGGCTGCTCATCATCCACCACCTGGTATTCAAGGCCGGAATGCCAGGCAGGACCTTCGTCCTCCATCACCCGGTAAAGGACCCCACCGTCGCCCCCGGGCGATACCCGCCACTCCACCTCCAACTCGAAGTCGGTGTACAGCCTCTGGCTGATCAGATCGACTCGAGGGGCGTCAACAATCGACTTCAGTTCCCCTCTCTCTATCTTCCAGCTCGCTTTAGGAAAATCGAAAAGCTTGTAGCCGCGGAATTGATGCGTTCGCCCGGAGTAAAGTGTCTCCCAGGGGCCAACGGAAACCTCGGAGCCTCGATGGTCTTTCGCATGGCTTGAACCGACCGAAAGCATCGAGACGCAGACGATCGCCGCAGCGAGAGTTATGAATGGTCGAAGGGTGGATAAATGCATGGTGGCTAGGTTCAAGAGCGTTACAAGTGCGACGACTCTAACCAGCCACGGATCTCGCGCAAAAACAAGGGAACGACGGACGAGGAACCCCCAGCAGAATTGACCAGGGAACGCCCAAGGAGAGATCCGGGATACACCGAGTAGTGAACGGCCTACCAGAGACGCCATCCCCCTAACGATACTGAAGTTGCTCGCCCTTCTTGCGCCTTTGCGCCCTGTCCCGCGCCTTTGCGTCGACGTCTGTGGCTGGGGGGGAAGTAACGCAAAGGCGCGGGAAGGACGCCAAGACGCCCGCAAGAAGGAGGGGGGAGCGGAACCCTGATCGGGAATACCGCAAGGCAGGGGACCTGGCCAAACGACTAACATGTCTCCTATTGTTTGGATCAGGGTGCGGCACCCTGGGCTGGCGGCACCATCGCCTCTCCCTGGCGAAGATATTCCCAGATGGCATCCAACTGGCGAACCGCATCCCCACCCAAAATCTCCGACAAAGGACTTTGCCCCTCCTCATCAAAGTACGCCGGCATCTTCGTCTGCGAGTCGATCGCAATCGGCAGACGCATCCACCGGTGAAAGTAGGAGCGACGCAAACGTTCAGCGCTATGCGCGAGATTGAGACCCTCGCTTTCAAACACCTCCAGAGCCGCTGATTTGTTAATCGCATGGCAGGAAACGCAGGAGAAGCCGCCGTTCTTTCCCAGAAGCGTGCGACCGATCTCCACCGACGCCGCCTGGATAGGGGCCTCGACGGGCTGGGCGGATCCAAAGCCGTTGAGCAACGACATGCCCTCGGCCTGCTGAGCGCTATAGGGACCGAAGGCGGGCATGCGGGCATCCAGCCAAGGCTCTCCCTTCGGATGCCGCTCCGCTCGTGGTTTGTAAGGAATCTCGCCGGCGATAAAGGCACGCATCCAAGGTGTGTTCAGCTTGGATCCCAAAGCCTCAAAGGAAGGAAAGCCGTCGAACTGACCATGGCAGGATGCGCACCGCAACGTTGTCGAGTGACGCGTGGCGAACTCCAGAGGCACTTCACGCTTTAGAGCTGCAAGATCCGTTTTTCCGAAGGCCGCCAAGGCGGAGCGCTGCCGCGAACTTAGTCCATACCAGGGTGCTCTCCCCGCCTGACCGGACTCGGGGGCCAGACAGCCCTTGGTCCACGAGTCGGAGGGGATCTTACCAAACTCAGCGACAACCAAGGAGCTGGATGCAGGCCCTTTATGGCAGTTGAGGCAGCCAGACTCGGCCACCAACCCGCGCCCCTTAGCAATCAGATCCTCGCTAGGGTCCGGTCCTGGAGTCGGTGCCGATTCCGCCGCACGGATCAGGAAGGTGGCGAGCTGCTCCGCCTCTGCGGACGTCAGCCGAAAGTTGGGCATGCGTATCCACGCGTAATGGGCGTCGGGTTTGCGAAGGAACTCAGCCAACTTCCCGGTGCTAAACTTCGCAGCAATCTGCTTCAGGTCCAGCTTCTCAGGATCGCTCTCAGCGGAACTGGGACTAGTGTGGCATGCGACACAATGCAGCTTCTCGAAGAGGGGCTTCGACTCGCCCACGCCCTCGGCGGGGACCGGACTCAGACTCGTCCATGGGGCGGGATCCTTCAGCGTGACGTCGCCGCCTTGGCGCAAGCTCGAGAGATAGGCGGCCGCTGCAGCAGCCTTAGACGGGGCATCCGCGCCGCTGAACACCTTCGGCATATGCGCCGTCGGTCTGAGGCTCCGCGGATCTAGGATCCAACGTTCCATCCACTCTCGATTGCGACGATTACCCATCCCTTCGAAACTGGGGGCATCCATGGACATCTCTGCCAGGGTGCCGCCCGGTGCCGCATGACATCGCACGCATCGAAATTCCAGAAAAGCCTCCCGGCCAGAACTCCGCTCCAAGGCCTTGGTCGCCTCCGATGTGAGCCGATGCGACAGCTGAGCCCAGGGGATCGGCTGGAGAAGAAAGGGCTTCTCTGCCCAATTCAGCCGCAGAAACGCAGGACCCGAGGTCGGACTCGTAAACTGAATCGAGACTTCGTTGAGTCCCTTGTTGAGCCGCACCAGCTTCGAAACGGGACTCGAGACGTCCTCCCCCGAAGCGGAGAGCACCCCCGCACCGTTCACCTTCACTTCAACGGTCCCGCTCAGGTCCAACTGGAAATGAAAATCCGAGCGCAGGTCCACCCTCACCGCTGTGGTGAGGGTGGCGCTAAAGGGGCCCGCCGCTAGAAAAGGAGTCGGGGACGACTTAGGTTCCACCCGGAAGGCAACGCCAGGAAGCACCAGGAAGTCCCGGACACCCTGGACCGAAAACTCCGCGAGCACTCCGGGAAAAGCGGCCGGCACAGCCGGGGTCTGGGCGGTCACGATGAAAGGCTGCCCGGCCAATACCAAGAGCCAGACGACAAAACCGCCCAGGGCCCGAATCTTGCTTGGAAGCATTCGATACATATCGATGCATCCTATGTAGGAAACTCTGCGCAAAAATGCAATGGAAGCTTGAACGCTTCCAGCAGTTCTCATTTTGGCAGAGGTGAGGCCCAGCCGCATGGGTCCAGTCCCCTCATTACCGGCCAAGATCTTGCGACAAAATCATGAGGGGTAAAATCATACTCATTTGCCGGAAAGTGGTTTCCTATGATTTTACCCTACATGATTTTGTCACCGTGTATTTTCAAAATGAGAATTGCTGGAACGCTTCAGTCAGCGGGTCGGGCCTGTAACCGAAGGCAAAATCTGGGACTCGGCTCGAATGGGCTTCTGTTCCGCAGATTCAGGAATATGATGGGCCCGCACAAGGCGCGGAAACTCAAAGAGCAGCCGATCCCTCGCCCAAAGCAGCACCACCACACTCTTGATAATCACAAAGAGCGGTCCGACCCAGAAGCAGAGGGAGTAGACCAGAATGGGGAGCAGCTGAACCCAGGCCACGGTCAAAGCCGTGGCGGAAGAGCGCTTGCGCTGAACCAAACCCTGATAGAGTCCCATCCAACTCGCTGCCCACAGATCAATCACCAAACTGAGCACCACAAATCCCGCCAAAAACGAGACAAACACGACCTCACCCACGTCTCCTGGAAAGGCAAAAAACCAGCGGATGCCAAACACTACAACGCAAATCGCCTCGGTCAGACAAAGCGTGATCGTGGTGGCACGGCAGTACCGGGCAGTCCCCCTCCCCATTCCCAAAACCACCTCCTGAGCAGAAAGGGGAGCGATGAAAAGGAGTTCGATGAATCCCGTGGCCCGAAGCGTCGCCCCGATGCTGACCGCGTTGAGTCCCTGCCAGAGATTAAAAAGCAGATGCGCCACCAGCATTGTCGCTCCTAATCCCACAGCGACCCCGAGACGGACAGGGGCCAGAGCAGCCACCGTCATCAGCACCAGTCCGAGAAAAATCGCAGCCCTCGGCACCCGTCGCAACCGACCCGACTGGCTGGCCGCCAACCAAGCCACCGGGTTCCGATCCAGATCCTTCCGAGAGGCCGCAGAGGGACTCCACCCTTTATCCACGCTTCCTTTCCCTGTTCGATCCCTTTCAGAATTCCAAAACCATGGCAGCGCTAAACAGGCCAACCCCAACACCCCAAATCCCATCACAAAGCTCAATCCGACCGACAACCAGTACTGGGACGGATCAAGCTCATAGAGCTCGGCGCCCAGACCCAGCATCGCTCCCGTGGGGCTGAATCGCGACAGCCCCCAGGAGGAACCACCCGCGATCAGCGCCCGATCCACCAAAGGCAGCACGACCCCGGACAAAACCAGCACCCCGCTCGCCCGCACCCAGGCAGTCATCATCTGCACCGACAACACCGAGACCAAGGTCCCCACCGTCAGGGAATAGAAAAGCGTAACGACCAAGGCCAACACTAGACGCCAAAATTCTCCACCTGTAACGCCCCCGAGCAAGATGGGAATGCCAAGAGCTGGGAAGGTAGCGAGAAGGGAATACAGGCTGTTCAGCGATATCCCAGCCTGTTTGCCCAGAATCACATCGATGGGCCGAAGATCCGTCAAAAGCAGCAGTCCCAGCGTGCCCTCCCGCTTCTCTTCGCTGATGGAGTCCGCCGTGCATCGAATCCCCTCCATGAGACAAAGGGCGTAGCAAATCCACCCCAGGATAAAAAAAAGGCTGCTCCCAACCTCTCCTGGACTTGAGGTGACGCTGGCAAAAAGCAAGAAGAGGATAGCGGTCGTGCAGGACGCAGCTCCTGCGGCAAAGCGGTACCAGAAGGTCCGCCTTTGCCGCGCTCTCACCCGAAGCTCTCGTTCAATGATGGGCTGCACGGAGATCAAAAGGCTTTAGGAAGCAGGAGTGGACGAGCCTGATGCCGGATCGGAAAGCCCTCCCCACGGTTGCTTCAGACGCGCTCGCGACCATGCCCAAAGGACAAAGTCTACCAGCAAGCAAATCCCTACCCAGAGAGTGAGATCTTGATGTTGGCTCAAGGAGTTTGGGAGCGAAGTGAGAGCGCCAATCGCACCAAAGAAAAGGAGCCATGGCAGGACCATCACAAAGGCAAAGCCGAGCGTGATCGAATGGGTTTCGGAGCGAAGCCTCATTGCCTGCGCCAAACAAAAAAGGGCCAGCACGGGAATATCCGCCACGAATACCACCAGACAACCGAAGAGCACCCACCGTGTGAACGCTCCGCCCTGACCACCCCAGGGCCCCATGATCAGCAGAGCGACTTCAACCAGCACGGTTGTCAGCACGGGCCCACCGAAGAGCAGAACCAACGCCTTGCACTGCCCCCAAACCAACTCGCGAGGCGATAGAAGGCTCACGCGCAAGAGTTCCATCGCTCCGCTAAATCGATCGGAAATGAATACCCGAGGAGTCTCCAGAGCGACCCACACTTTGAGCACGAGATGCGTGCAAAAGGTCATGAATAAGACGGATTCGGGGGTAAAAAACCACCGGGGCCTCATCAAACATCCCAGGACATAGATGAACCAGCTGAGACCGACCCAAAGCCAGACCAACCGACCCCGCCCCGCCGGCAAGCAACATCTCCACGCATACGGAGTGTCGTCAAGCAGCCGGCGCTTCAAGCGCTCTCGAGCGGCAGGCCCTGCAACCCAGAAGCGGAACGATCGAAAACGCACCCCACTACCATCGCCAACCACGCGCCATGAGCCCGACAGGCGGAGGCCCGCCAACAAGAGCAAGCCCCAGGAAACCACCTGAACCACCCCCAAGGTTTTGAAAAACTCGGGCGTCGGTCCTTGGGCAACTAGGATACCGTAGGCGCTTAAAGGCCAAGCCAGCCAGCAAAGCTGGGTCAGCCATTTGACGGACCAGGACGTTTCATTGATGGAGGCCAGAGCCGGCAGTCCGACGCAAAGAATAAGCATGACCAGCATGGCCCCCGCGAGAGACTGTCCCGCCGTTCGATAGCGGGCCGAGGCAAAGACCCCCGCGGCCATGGACACCCAGAGCAGGCTCAGGATAGCCATCACCAGCATCGCCATGGAGCGAAGGCTGGTACCTCCAGCAAGAAAGCTGATGGCGAGCACCGGTACCACCGCCATCAATCCCAGAAGAAGGCGGAGGGAAGAAGCGAGGATCTTGCCAGCCAGCACGTCCAGCGCGCTCAACTCGGTGAGGAAGAGCAGACCAAGCGTGCCCTCCCGATGCTCCCGGCTCAGGCAGTCGCATGTAGACAACATCCCACCCACGCCCGCCACCAAAACCATCACAAAGCCCAGCGAGTGAAAGAGAACCTTGCCAAAATCGCCTGAACTCCTCGCGGGGTAGAGAAGATAGACCCCGCCAAACATCAGAATGGCCAGCGCGGCAGGAAGCCAGCGCCCGACCCAGGCCCATCTCTGGCGGGTCGCCACGCGCAACTCACGCTCGATGACCGTCAGGGCAATCATCCTATTGGGTCTCCCCACGTGTCACTCGCATGAAGACTTCTTCCAGTCCCACTTCCTCCTCGCGCAGTCCGGTCAGGCGCAGGCCTCCACCGACCAAGGCCGCAGCCAAACCCGAGGGATCAGGAGTATCTCCGGACAGCCGCACCTGAATCCGACCATCGTCACGAAGGCTGGCTGACAGGGTCTCTGGCTGGCGTCGACAGATTTCAAGCGCTGCGGGAACGTCGCCACTCACCGCAATCAGGAAGGCAAACCCCTGCTCCATCTGACTGCGAATCCCCTGCGTAGGCCCGGCGTAAATCAACCGTCCCCGCTCGATGATCGCCACACGGTTGCACAAGCTCTGCAGCTCGCTGAGGATATGAGAGGAGATGATGATGGTCTTTCCCATCCTCTGAAGTTCCTGCAGCACAGCCATCATCTCGATGCGCGCCCGCGGATCCAGGCCGCTGGCAGGCTCGTCCAAGAGCAGGAGCTGCGGGTCATGGATCAACACCCGAGCCAAACCTAGCCGCTGCTGCATCCCCCGACTCAGCGCACCAATCAATGCCCCCCGCTTTTCGGTCAGGCCCACGAGCTCCAGCACGTCGGCCACGGTCTTATCCCGCTTGGAGGAAGGGATGCGATAGCAGGCGCCAAAAAAGTCCAGATACTCGGTTACCTCCATCTCCTTATACACCCCGAAGAAATCGGGCATGTATCCGATCAGCCGACGCACTTCGTTCACACTCGAAACCACATTGTGCCCGAGCACGAAGGCGGACCCGGCCGACGGTGGAAGAAACGTGGCAAGGATGCGCAGCGTGGTGGTCTTGCCCGCGCCATTGGAACCGATGAAGCCGAAAAGGTCGCCTCGGTTCACCACCAGGTCCAAAGCCTCGAGGGCCTTCATCTCTCCATAGGCACGGCTCAGAGCCTGAGTCTGAACAGCAGGCACAGCAGGTGGCGTGATGGGGGGAGTGCTCATAGCGCGAGTTTATGGAAGATTGGAAACCGGAAGCGTGTCCTGGGGAAGGAAACCGACACAGCGGATCAGAGTGTCGCTATGACCGCGTCCACGGGGAAAGCCCGCGAATTCAGGCAGAAGCGCATTGCCCTCAATGATTCCGAGGACCACAAAGCCCCCTGTGTCCAAAACGCAGGAGAGATCCATCCCCTTCACGGCGGCCACCTGCCAACCCTTAGAAGAATCCTCTCTCTCTGCATGAAGACGCGAACGAAAAGACGCGCTGGCCAAGGTATCGATCAACCGAATGCGCTCCCTCAGCCCCTCGCTATTGAAGGTGTCGAAGGCCTGCCTTCGTTCTCGCGATCCCTGAACGATCGCCGGGGCGTGAGTTTTCAGAAAATCCGTCAGCGAGGTCGCGGCGCGCACAGCCACGTTTTCCAGGGTTTGGTCGGACAGCCCCGGGGGAAACGGCGCAAGCGTATGCACCGAATCGCCCATGAACAATAGCGTCTGTCGAATCTCATGCGGCGTTTGATTCTCAGCGCGAATTCGCAGACCCGCCCCCGTTTTTGAAATGTCCAGCCGCAGGCCGGGAAGATTGGTGCTCCAGGCATCATGGATGAACATCTTGCTGGTCCAGATCGGCACCTGGATCGAGGCGGAGAAGCCCTGTCCGCGCTGATCCACCCTACCCGACTCCCGCCCCCAACCTCCGAAGGTCTCGGCCTCGGGCCGGAACGCGGAACAGAACTCACGGCCGACGAAATCGAAACGGCGATTGCCCGGCGAGTAAACCGACCCGTGGCTTCGAACGCGTGCGTCCACCCGATCCCGCGCTGGAATCATGTCCACGATCTGCACCTCATTCCACTCCACCTCTCCAGCGCGCAAGGCAAAGCC
>CAMAVD010000030.1 GCA_945861575.1 Akkermansia muciniphila | reverse complement strand
CCGTTTCGAAATGATTCAGGAAAGGGAGCCAGATAGCCTCAGAACCTTCCGAAAGCGTCACCCCGCCAAGATTAAACTCCTTGATAAAGCTCTCCAACTCGGCGCGCTTCATACCGGAGAAGTGGGGCTCAGAGCCTCGACGCCACTCGAGACTCACGCTCTCAGGTCGGATCCGCATGCGGAATGCGACCTGCGCGTCACGAGGTGGCGAAGGCACATCCAAGGTCTGAACTGCCTCGGCCAACTGGCTGCGCCAGGTGCGGACCTCCTGAGAGTCCTTCCAACGCGCATGGCGCTCGCGCACCACGCCAATATCGGTCACCCCGACGATGAACTCTGGAAACTTAACCCCCTTGGCTTCAGCCATGTAGAGAAGGCAGTGCCAGAATTCAATCTCGGTCTTGACCGGAAACGGAGCGATTCGGACGCGATATTCGAAAAGACTGGCCTGATGGAATCCCAGGCGACGCAATTCCTGCGTGGATACCTCTCCCAGTCCTCGGGAGCTCTTGAACATCTCGGCGATCTCCCGGATAAACTCCTTCTCCTTTTTAAGCAAAGCTCGACCTAGGGAGACGCGGACCGATGCCTCCAAGCTCCCCGCGTTCGCATCCGCCGCCGCGGGGGCTGCGGCGCGGCTGCTGAGGTTCTGGACCAAGGCGTGCGAATGCTCTGCGAGAAGCGCCTTAGCTGCGGCATAGGCGTGAGCACATCGTTGCGACCCATGCTCGTCGCAAACCCCCATCACCCCTGCCCCAGCCTTCACAGTCAAGACCACATCAGCGGGAGGCTCCGCATCGATGGAAAAACGGAATACCCCTGTTGCGGGTGTGTCCAGAAGCGTCGCCTTCCCTGCACGGAATAGCCGCTCTCCTTCCTTGCGGAACTGAAGCTCTACCGAATCCAGGAAAGCGCGCACACCAGAAACATCTAGGTCCGCAAACAGGCTCGTCATTGCCGCTCAGCGTAGAGAAGTTCGGGAAAAGTTCACGTCAAAACGACCATTCTGGTCGTGGAATAGTGACTGGATAGCATAGGACCACCCCAAAAGAACTCCAAGCATCGGGCCCGTTCACCGTCGACTCCACACCGGACCGTCGGGAAATTCGAATTGATCCAACGAGTCCGGGAGCATCTCAGTGCTGTAGCCTGGGAAGGTTGGAGCCATGTAACGACCCCGGAACATCGTCACAGGATACCTGAAGTGTTCGTGGAGATGGTCTACATACTCCACCACGCGGTTCTCGATCGATCCGCTCACCGCAATGAAGTCGAAGAGGCTGAGGTGCTGAACATGCTCACAAAGCCCCACACCCCCCGCATGGGGGCAGACGGGTATACCGAACTTGGCGGCCAGAAGTTGCACAGCGATCACCTCATTGACGCCTCCTAGACGACAGGAGTCGATCTGGCAAAACCGGATGGCGTCCGCCTGCATGAGCTGTTTGAAAACGACGCGGTTCTGGCAATGCTCTCCGGTGGCAACGCCTATCGGAGACACCGCACGTGCAATCGCCGCATGGCCGAGAACATCATCAGGACTGGTCGGCTCCTCAATCCACCACGGCTGAAAACGGGCCAATTCTTTCATCCAGGCGATGGCCTGCGGCACCTCCCAGACCTGGTTGGCATCCATCATCAAGCGCCGCTCCCATCCAATCTCCTGGCGAATAATCTCGCAGCGGCGCAGGTCGTCGGAGAGATCCCTTCCCACCTTGATCTTAAAATGGGTCCAGCCCGCTGCGATAGCCTCGCGGCACAGCGAGCGAAGATGTTCATCCGAATAGCCCAACCATCCCGCAGAGGTGGTATAGGCAGGATAGCCGGAGGCCAATATATCGCGCTCCCTTTGAGCCTTCCCAGGGGCTGCCCGACGCAAGAGCTCCAGCGCCTCAGCAGGAGAAAGAGCATCGGTTATATAACGAAAATCAACACAGCCAACCACCTGCTCTGGGGTCAAATCCACCAGCAATTTCCATAGCGGCTTCCCCTCACACTTCGCCCAAAGATCCCAAACCGCGTTCACCACCGCGGCCGAAGCAAGATGGATAGCTCCTTTTTCGGGGCCAATCCAGCGAAGCTGGCTGTCCCCGGTCATCGCTCGCCAGAACGCGGCCATGTCCTGGACAATGCTCTCCAAGGTGCGCCCTTCGATCAGAGGGATCAGCGCGCGAATCGCCGTCACCACGATCTCAGTCCCTCGCCCAATGGTAAAGGCCAGCCCATGTCCTGCCAGACCATCGGGGTGATCCGTATGCAACGTCACATAAGCCGCTGAGTAGTCCGGATCCGGGTTCATGGCGTCCGACCCATCGAGTTCGCTCGAGGTCGGAAAACGAATATCACGGACGGTTAACCTCAGGAACTGTGTAGGCATAGCGAGTTCAGTAATCGGCCTCCCACTGTGAACGAGAGGGAAGGCTGCTGTGCATCAAACCAATTCAAAGGCAAACCCCTTCAGGTATTCCGTCTCAGGAATCGAGGGAATCACGGGATGATCTGGCGACTGCGAGTAGATGGCGGTTCGACGCAGGACCTTGCGGGCGTCGAATGCGGCCGAAAGAATCACATCAAGGAAAAGCTCCGAATGCACATGATGTGAGCAGCAAAAGGTGGCCAACATACCCCCCGGCCTCAACATGCGAAGCGCGCGAAGATGGATCTCCTTATACCCACGAAGGGCGTCCGGAACCGAGGCTCGGTTGCGTGTGAAACTAGGCGGATCGAGAATGATGAGATCCCACTCAGGGGTCGATGCGGCATCCCCTCGCTGCGAGGCACGGATCTTGAACCAGTCGAAGACGTTGGCCGCCTCAAAGCCGCAGACAGCTCCCACTCCATTGGCGTCGCAGTTACGCCGCGCCGCCGCGATGGCATCCTCGCTCTGATCCACCGCAAGAACCTGGGAAGCTCCAGCCTTGGCGGCGTGGATGGCAAACCCGCCCAGGAAACTGAAGCAATCCAGCACGCGCGCCCCGCGGGCACGCTGGGCAACCAACTGGTAGTTCGCCTGCTGGTCCAGATACAGCCCTGTCTTGTGGCCGCTCTTCAGGTTCATGTGAAAGAGAAGTCCATTCAAACGAACCTCGATTTCCTCGGGCACTTCGCCGAACAAAACGCCGCTCGTTTCCTCTAGCCCTTCGAATTTACGGGAAGCCATCTCATTCCGCTCGAGGATCGCGCGCGGTTTGAGCAGTTTTCGCAGGCAGGATACGATCAGGTCTTTCCGGTGATCCATCCCCATGGAAGAGGTTTGAACCACGAGCACATCCTCGTATTTGTCTACGATGAGCCCGCTGAGGCCATCGCTCTCCGCATTCACGAGGCGAAAGGATGTCGCGTCCGGCATATGACGGCGCCTCAGCTCCAAGGCCCGCTGAAGACGTGAGGTGAAAAACGCCTCATCGATCTCGATCCGATCTGTCGAAAGAACTCGGACTCGGATCTTTGACTTCGAGTTAAAGAAGCCCACACCTAGGAAGCGCTGCCGGTGATCTTTCACCTGCACCACCGATCCATCCGGGGGAACCTTGGTCTGGCGTAGGATGGATGCCTCATAGAGCCAGGGGTGGCCGGCGATGATACGATCAGCCTCTCCAGGCTTGAGTAGAATAGTGGGAAGTGAATCCATGTTAAAAGGGGAGACCAAACGGAAGGCCGTGTGCATCAGCAACGGCTCGATGAGTGACTTGTCGATTGAAGACGTTAATGCCCGACTTGAGCGCCGGTTGGCGCTGGCAGGCCTCGGCGAGGCCGTGATCCGCAAGCAACTCGATAAAGCGAGAGGTCACGTTGGTCAGCGCCTGAGTGGCGGTGCGAGCGTACGCACCCGGCATGTTCGCGACGCAGTAGTGAATGACACCCTCTTCGGTATAGACTGGATCATGATGCGTCGTAGGACGCGATGTAACCGAGCATCCGCCCTGATCAATCGCGATGTCCACAAACACACTCCCTGGCCGCATGCGACGAAGCATCTCCCTCGAGATGAGCTTAGGGGCCTTAGCCCCTGGAAGCAAAACGGCCCCGATAAGAAGATCAACCGCCGGCAGCACCTCGAGAAGATGGGCCTCGCTCGAATAGAGGGTGTGTGCTGTGTGAAGCGTGATGTCGAGGAAGCGCATTCGCTCCACATCCACCTCCAGGACCGTCACGTCCGCGCCCAGGCCCGTAGCCATGCGCGCGGCGTTAATCCCCGAAACACCCCCCCCAAGCACAACCACCTTCCCTGGTAGCACGCCAGGAACACCTCCCAGAAGAACGCCGCTGCCACCGTTGTGTTTTGCAAGATAGTACCCTCCGACGAGCACCGACATTCGGCCGGCGATTTCACTCATCGGCTCGAGCAGCGGCAGCCGACGATTCACCTCAATCGTTTCGTAGGCAATCGCAGTCACGCCTGTCTGCTGAAGCGCCTCGGTCAGCGGCTTGCTGGCAGCAAGATGCAGATAAGTGAATAGAATCTGCCCTGGCCGCAGCAACGGGATCTCAGAGGCCTGAGGTTCCTTAACCTTTACGACAAGCTCGGCCACTCCATAAACCTCCGTTGGATCCGCCACAAGAGTCGCGCCCGCCTGCTGATAGTCCTGGTCCGGATAGCCTGCCCCCACTCCGGCCCCCTGCTGCACGATGACCCGATGCCCACGCTGAATGAGCTGGTAGGCTGCCGAGGGCAAGAGCGCCACACGGTACTCGTGATCCTTAACTTCCTTGGGAACGCCTATGATCATTTCTGGGTTGGGTTGGGAGGCATCGAGCCGTCCGGGTTACTTGACCGACGGAGCGTTAGGCTTCACCGCAGGCTTGCTACCGGCTTTCGGATCCAAGTTCAACATCAGCTCCTCCTGGCTGACGCTCGACGCCACTCCGCCCGAAGGAATTTCGACACGCGCGATCCACAGCAGAGCGTTTAGCACGACCTTTCGGTAGGAGTCATTGCCCCAGTTCAAATGGCGATGCCCTCCTGTGAATCCGAACCCTCGACCGCCATCCTCACGCTCCAAGGCCCACATCATAGTCTCTTCGCGCCCAGCCGCAGCCTGAATGTGAGGATAGGGCCCACGAGGATACACATACGGTCCGGATCGAACCTGATCGGAAGGCTTGGCCACGAGAATCGGAGTCACCCCTTTCATCCCCTCCCGCCAGCGCATGTTGAAATACCATTCGTCCGTGACAGCGAACGGCTTCACCCCCCGCGTGATAGGATGATCCGGGAACTGAACATAGTCCGGCGTCCACATAGGATTGACCGAGAACAAATGCTCGTAGTGGCCGCCGATCCACTCCTTGAATTGAGGACCGCCGTTGGTACTAGGAAGCTCCACCCCGAAGTGGGCACACCCCAAGCCGACACCTCGCTTTACCAGACGGTCCAATTGCTGGAGATGATCTCCCTGAATTCCAGGATGTCCCCCACCGCCATCAGCGTAGATCAGCACAGCATTTGCGCGATCCAGAGCCGCCGGGTCCTGCACCCATCCGTTGGTATGCACCTCCACCCGGAGTCCCTGCACTCCGGCCAAGCACTTCTGCAAGAGAAGACAGCCAGCGCGGAATTCGTGGTCGAGCGGCCCGTGGCTCGGCCGACCGGCGATCAAAATCAGGCTTTTGTCGACGGCATGAACCTCACAGTGAGAGACCAGGGCCAAGCACAGAATGAGCGAGCGCAACATGGGGAGATAGGCTGAGGCTGACACACCGAGTCTACTTAAGTGAACGGATGCGCACGTCCTTAAATTGCACCGTCATGGGCGGCCCCACGTGAAGCTGGAAGGCCAGAACACCGGATTTGGCCGCATGGGACGGCTGATCATCCGTCACATCCACAGTAACCTTCCCATTGATGACATGAAGCAGTCGGTTTCCTTTGGCAATGATGATGTAGTCATTCCATTCCTCATCCTTGATACCCGCCTGGATGTCCTCTGATTTTGCGAGCGAACCGATCAGCTCAATCTTGGTTTTCTTAGGATCCTTAGCATCCCCCGTAATTAAGGTAGCCTGCCCGCGTTGGGCCAGAATGCCACGACCCCGCTCCTCATAGAGGATGCCCGAGTAGGTTTTGCCTGCTTCGAAGTCAGCCTGGTATCCGCCCACGATAAACTTCTCCTTGTCCGCAACGCGACTGCGATACTGGAGACCGGAGTTCGCGGATTTTTGGGGATTGTTTCCAACGATTTTGTAGGAGAATCGCAGCTCAAAATCAGCGACTTCGCCCTCTTGCCAGATCAGAAAAGTGTTATTCTTGAGAGGTGCATCTGCTGAGGACTTGCCGGTGACCAGGCCATCCTGAACCGACCAGAGGCTGGTGTCACCCGCCCACCCAGACAAATCCTTCCCGTTGAATAGCGGACGGAAACCCTCCTCCGAATGCGCCGCGCCGAATGCGGTCGACGCGATGGCGACGACGCCTGAAAGAACCAATGAATTGATAAATGTTCGCATGCAGAGGTTGTAGGATGCCTGGAGCGGATTGGGAAGAAGATAACCGGAGTCCCTGAGGGCTTCGAGAGGGGGCGAAAGGGTTCCCAGCCAGCAAATCCAGGTTGAAGTCAGCCGCTCCCACCTTAAGAATGGGCTGTGCCGAAATGGGCAAAAGTCATATTGGCGGTGGTTTTGATGCCGTTCTGCTTAGGGCTGGTAGGGGCACTCTCCCGCGTGCTGCTGATTTCGAACCCGGCTACGTCGCTCTGGGTGGCAGCAGCGGGCGGAGCCGCCTGCTGGGTTTCTGCGTACGCGCTCCTTCCCCGCCCGATGCTGATTTATGTCTTCGGGCATGAACTGACCCACGCCTTGTGGACCTGGCTGTTTGGAGGGCGTGTCAAACGGTTCCGAGTGAGCTCCAAAGGAGGGCATGTCCAGATCACCAAAAGCAACGCCCTCATCGCCCTTGCTCCCTACTTCTTCCCCGTCTACGCCGTGCTCACGATTCTAATTTATGGAACAGGCCACCTGATTTGGAATTGGAAACCTTACTCGGCCTGGTTTCATCTCCTGTTAGGTGCCTCCTACGCCTTTCACGTGACTCTCACCTGGCACACACTTCAGACGGAGCAGTCGGACATCACAAGCCAGGGCTATTTTTTTTCAGCGGTGGTGATTGTACTCGGCAACCTTCTGATCCTCTTACTTGCGCTCTCCGTCCTGATGGATATCGGCGTTCTCAATGCCCTCAACTGGTGGATGCGCGACACCTGGGGGGCCATTAGTCGGCTCTCCACCCTCTTCGCAGGGATGCGCCGATAGCAGGCCCCCGGATTTTCTGGAAACCCAACCACCCACCAGAGCCGACGGGCAGCTGGCTCGCGTCAAAACTTCATACCGATGGAAGATCGGATCTGAACGTCATTCTTGGTGATGCCCACCGCAGGCTGGTTGTCGTAGATGTCGAGGGCCGTAAGGTTGAGATACAGATTTTCACGCAAGGCATAACGAAGGTTCCCCTCAAAACGCATGCGAAATCGCTCCATATCGCTAATTCCAGGAAAGAACTCAAAACGCTGATCGATGGTGATTTTTGATGTCACTTTCCACACCGTGTCCTCGGCCAGACGATAGAAGAAGGATCTTGAACTGCTTCCATCTGCAAACTGATGCGTCTGAAAGTTTCCCCCCAGCTCCACGTTCAGTTTGAGGGAATCCCTGTTCACGAGATGGTAGCCAAATCCGGGACCTACCTCGTAGCGAAGATTGATATGGCGGACATCATCGTAGCCCGCCCCCCCCAGGTTGTAGAGGAACAAACGTCCGCGAAGATCGTAGTCGGTCTTCATGGAGGTATCCAAGCGGTCCGCAGACTTGATCCCCTCGGTTTCCCCAAACAAAAAACTCGCATCCAAAGCATTCCGCAGACGCCCCCGGCCATAGGTAGCTCTGGCGCGACTGTTATACGCCTGCCGATCGCCGGTCCCGAAACCCAGATCGAAGCCGGCTTGAACATCCAAGTGCCATTCACTTTTGGGTTTCGCTGGTTTGGAAGGAGTCGGAAGGAGTCGGATCACGGCTGGAGCAGGCGCTACCGGAGCAGGGGGCGGCACGACGGCAACAGGGGGCGCAGGGTTAAGATTAACGCGCCTCACGATCTGGGAGATCGGGACATGGATCAGCCCAAGAGCCGGATGCCGAAGATCCACCGATCCCGCCGATTCAGAGGCAACGACCCCCGACAAGACATCGCCATTTTTCAAGTGGATCTGTGTCTCATCCGCACCGGCCCCTAGAACACCGACGAGCAACAAAACCACACTTTGCCCCACGATCGAGCGAATCAGAGCAACACACAAATGACTAAGGCTTGGAGGTTGGGACAGCATTCGTAACCGAAAGCTTCGGCGGCGTCGCAACCGAACGGTCGGAAGACAACATCAGCACTCCACCTACGACGTTCACAACACTCTGATCATTCAATTTGAGTCGAGGGCGGGAGCCTCCACGAAGCTCGTAGCGGCGCCTATCAATGAGCTCGGCGTGCGGGTTCACACGAACGTAGTCAAACGAACGGGGGCCGCTCTGGAACAGCACATGGAGGTCGCTCGTGCGGTCAATAATCCGCTCGGGAGCGCTAAAGGAAACACCATTTCCCAGCGGGAATACTCGCGCCTGGCCGCCCTCCTCCTCATCCGCCACCCGCACGTAAAGACGAAGCTCCTTTAAATGATTCGCATGGAGCAGGGAGTAGCGAATGAACTGAGCTGTGGCGTTGGTCCCAGGAAGCCCGCAGATCTCTTCCCAGATTTGAGTGCCTCTGACGATATCGAAGGTGAGCGACGAACTCGCTATCACAAGATCCACCTCTGGAAACTTGGCAACGGCCGTCAGTCGATAGCTCCCAGGCTGGCTAAAGTCGTATCCTTCGGAAAGATCGATCGTTTTCACCACCGAGGAGGCTGACTCCAGCTCGAACTGGCCGCCGGGTCTTATCTCCCGAGAGGCAGCGATCACTTTCCCATCTCTCGCCTCCAAATTAAAGCTGAGCCAATCAGAGCTCTGACCGATCTTGACCGGCCGACCGGAGCGGTTGGTGATGCGCACAGTGACGGGCAGTCTCTCATCTCGAATGAAGCGTTGTTGGTCCAACTGAATGTCCACAGCCATCTGGCCGAAGCTGGACGGAACCAAGGCTAGGAGAACCAAAGTAAGGACACATGCACCACGTTTCATAGCACAACTAAGGACCTGGAAAACATTTCCCGCAAGAGGCAAAGTGGCGGTTAAGGGAGCGTTCGCCCGCTGCTAGAGTTGCCCGAGCGCCTGCACCTGTTCCACAACCCGGGCCGAACTCAGTCCGTGCAGGCACTCCATGGGAGTCGAATAATGGCAACGCGCCTTGAGGCAGGGAGTACAGGGGAGGCTGAGCTGGAGGGCGCGATCAACCTGGCCGTAAGGACCCGTACGGCGAGGATCCGTAGGACCAAAAAGCCCCACCACGGGTTTGCCAAGTGCAGCCGCCACATGCATCGGCCCAGTGTCATTCGTTATCATGACCTTGCATTGACGCAGCCACTCAACCATCTCCACGAGGCTTGTCCTACCCGTTAGATCAATGACGGAGCCGCCCGGCAGAGCAGCGGCGAGTTGTGCGCCCAAATCTTGGTCCTCACGCGACCCCATGATCGCGAATCCCAGCCCCGGATGCTGCCGCGCAAGCTGCCGCATCAGCTCTTGGAAGTGCCTAATGGGCCAGCGCTTGTTCATCCACCGAGCGCCAGGCTGCAAACAGATCCAGGAGCGTCCGCTCACAGGCCACTTCTCACCGATCTGCCGAGCGATATCGGGCCTGGCTGGAAGCCACTCGAAGCGTTCATGCACCGGAACATCCAAAAAGCGAAGCACATCCAAATACCAGTCCACAGCATGGGTGGAAGCGGATCGGCGCGGGACAGAGACATCGTGCAGAGCAGCAGCGCCCTCACGACGATCCTCGAGTCCGATGGTGAAGGCACCGTTCGCCAGCCAGCTGACCGCCGCGCTTCGAGCCAGGCTTTGGAGATCCAGGATCCAATCGAACCGTTCTTCCCGCATCCGACGCACCGAGGACGCAAGGCCTCGTAGGCCTGCCCATCTCAGCAACGCCTTGCGCTCAAACGGGATTACCTCTTCCAAATCGGGGTCGCCCTCCAACAAGGGTATCAGGGAGGATTCCACCCACCAGGAGATGTTCGCCTGGGGAAACCTCAGCTTGAGCAGACGCAGGACGGGAAGCGCCTGCACGACATCGCCCAGGGAACTGGGCTTCAAGATCAAGATTTTCTTTGGGGACGTCGCGATGGAAGGCTCGCCGACGGACCTACGTATTCCCAACCGGGAAGGCGCAGCAGCGGCTTGATGATGTTCACCAGGGAGCATCGACTCGGATGGGGCATCGCGGACGCTGGACAGGATGTCTCTCACTAGTCTCCCAGTCTCCACATCTCGCCGCTCCGCGCCAAGAAGAAACCATGGCCATTACTTCCCAAACTGGACGCCCGGGCTTCATGGACCCGATGGCTCATACTGCTCTCATCTGGCTCGGGCGAGAGGTGCTGTCACTTTCCATGATCAAGCCGCTCCGCTAAACGGGGCGGAAGGCCTGCGTCCAAAATCTTCTTCTGCGCCTTCGCGATGTCGTAGTCCAAGCGACGCAACTCGATCGTCTGCTCGTCCAGATCGTAAATCACATAGGCCGCCTTGGGATTCAAATCGCGAGGCTGACCGACGCTGCCCACATTTACAAAATACTTACGACCTGGCTCCACCTTGAACTTGGAGTAAGTCCCCCCCCTCACAACACTGTCGCGAATAAAGGCGACGGGAACATGAGTGTGGCCGAAGAAACACACCGCCGTGTTCTGATAGGTGAAGCTGGCAGCAGCCGCGAGCTTGTCGAAAACATAGCCCCATCGCTGAGGAACATCGAGTGTCGCATGGACCATGGTGAAGCTGGCCACCAAGCGCACATACTTGAGATCCCTGAGCCATTGCCGCTCTTCTGCCGTCAACTGCTGGCGCGTCCATTGAACCGCCTCAGCCGCATGAGGATTGAAGCCCTCCAAGGTTTCGTCCATGGAGCAGTACTCGTCATGGTTGCCTTTGACACAAGGCATGCCCATGGAACGCACAATCTCGAGGCATTCGCGAGGATTTGCCCCATAACCCACCACGTCGCCAATGCAACAGTAGTGCGTGCAGTTTTGAGCCTTGGAATCTGCCAAAACGACTTCCAAGGCCTCCAGATTTGAATGAATGTCGGCTATGACCGCGTACTTCATCGTTGCTGCATTTATCGGACGATCTCGAAACCCTTAAACTGTCCAGTTGCCACCGTCCATGTAGCTTCCTGGCCCCGAATGCACGGCCCAAGGCCCGAATCCTGGATGGCTTGGAGGAAAAAGCCCAATTCTTCCTCCGTCCCTTCCACCATCATTTCCACCCGGCCATCAGATAGGTTTTTCACAAAACCTCTAACCTCATAGCCTTGCGCGACCGTTTTAGCCATGTAACGAAACCCCACTCCCTGAACTCTTCCGGTATACAGCACTCGAACGCATCGGCATTTTCCAGAGAACATGCGCTATGAAATCTTTACACCAAGTTCCCGGGAAAGCGAATCATGTGGCTAACTTATGTCACACGCATCAAGACACAACCAGGAACAAGGAGGCAACGAATTAATTCTTCAAAGAGGGGCAGAAAGCGATCGCGACCTCCCTTTTCGCTACCCATCCCTCCGCACACCCAGTAAACCAAACGCGTGCGAATCATACGATCCCCGCAGCAAATGCAATCGGTGGCCCTTCGATGGCGCCGGCAGGGAATTCGAGTAGGACTCGTCCCAACCATGGGGTTTCTCCATGAAGGACATCTCAGTCTGTGCCGTGCGGCCCGACGCGCCATCGGAGACGACGGGTTACTCGTTCTAAGCCTCTACGTAAACCCCACCCAATTCAGCCCGACAGAGGATCTGAGCCGCTATCCACGCAACCTAGCCCGCGACAAGGCACTCTGTCGATCCTCAGGCGTCAACGTCCTCTTTCTCCCCTCGAACGCGACGCTCTACCCGCAAATGGATAGGGGCGGCTACTCCACTTTTGTTCAGGAGAATCAACTCAGCGCCCGCATGGAGGGAATCTCACGCCCCACCCATTTTCGCGGGGTGACAACGGTGGTCGCCAAACTCTTCAATCTGGTCCTCCCCGAAATCGCTGTCTTTGGAGCGAAGGATTACCAGCAGGCAGCGGTCATCCAACGCATGACGTCCAACCTGAACCTCCCGGTGAAAGTGAAGGTGGCCCCCACCGTTCGGGAGGCAGACGGCCTGGCGCTCAGCTCACGAAACGCATTCCTGACTCCGCCACAGCGACTTCAGGCGGTCTGCCTCTACCAAGCCATTCAAGCAGCTCGGCGCTTGGCGCGCCAGTCCGGCCCCCGACTCAGCGTGAAAGCCCTGGCCGATCAGCTAAAAGCAACGATCGAGAAGAATCCAGAAGCCAAGGTGGACTATCTGGCCTTCTTCGACCCCTCCACACTCCAACCTGCCGCCCAACTCAAGCCCGGAGTCCACTTTGCACTGGCGGTCCGGGTGGGAACCACGCGCTTGATAGACAATTCAAGGCTCTGATCGTTTTTTCTGATGAACGCAAGCAACGGACAATACTTCGACTATTTGGTATTGGGCAGCGGGATAGCCGGGCTGTTCTTTGCCCTCAAGGCAAGCCAGCACGGCAGCGTGGGAATCCTCACCAAAAAGCACCGCGCCGAATCGAACACCAATTACGCACAAGGGGGGATTGCGGCGGTCACCAGCAAGCACGACTCCTTCGAGATGCACGTACGAGACACCCTCAACGCAGGAGCAGGCCTCTGCCGTGAATCTGTTGTGAGAAAAATCGTGGAAGAAGGCCCCGACCGGATCGCCGATCTAATCGAGTTAGGCATGCGCTTCTCCGAACGTGAGATCCCCGGCTTCCCAGGGGAGATCGAGCTCGATTTGGGCAAGGAGGGAGGGCATTCCCACCGGAGAATCCTTCACGCGAAAGACATGACCGGCCGGGAAGTCGAGCAGGCCCTCCTGGCAGCGGTTGCCCGCCAATCCAATATTGAGATTCTGGAGAACCATTTCGGAATCGACCTCCTCACCACCCGGAAGCTGGGCATGGACGGGGACAATCGCTGCATCGGGGCATATGTGCTCAACTCCGATACCGGTGAAGTGAGCACCTACGCTTCAAAGGCGGTGATCTTGGCCACCGGTGGATGCGGGAAGGTTTATCTGTACACGACCAATCCGGACATCGCGACAGGGGATGGTGTGGCCATGGCTTACCGGGCAGGAGCCCCGGTTGCGAACATGGAGTTCATTCAATTCCATCCAACCTGTCTCTATCACCCCAAAGCGAAGTCCTTCCTTATCACGGAGGCCGTCCGTGGCGAAGGTGGAACGTTACGAACCGTAGATGGCAACGCATTCATGGAACGTTATCACCCCATGAAGTCACTGGCACCGCGTGACGTCGTTGCGCGAGCAATCGACAATGAGATGAAGCGGAGTGGTGCCGACCATGTGCTCTTGGACATCACCGATAAGCCGGCACCCTTCATCATAGACCGATTCCCGAACGTCTACAGCACCTGTCTAGGCTACGGTATCGACATCACCAAGGAACCCATTCCAGTGGTCCCTGCTGCCCATTACCAATGTGGCGGGGTCGTAACGACGTTGGACGGAGAGACGGAGATCCCTGGCCTCTACGCCGTGGGTGAAGTGGCCTGCACAGGATTGCATGGAGCCAACCGACTCGCCAGCAACTCTCTTCTGGAGGCCCTGGTCTGCGCCCATCGTGCGGCGGCACGACTCGGGGCCCAAGACTTGCCCAAACCTCCCAGCAGACTTCCGCTGTGGCAGTCCGGAAGGGCGACAAATGCCGATGAGATGGTCGTCGTATCCCACAACTGGGATGAGATCCGTCGCTGCATGTGGGACTACGTGGGGATTGTACGCACTCAAAAGCGCCTGCAACGGGCGGAAACCCGGATCGCCAACCTACAAGAAGAGATCCAGGGGTATTACTGGGACTTTATTGTGACCGCCGATCTGCTGGAGCTGCGGAACATAGCCACCGTTGCCGAGACCATCATCCGCAGCGCCATGGTGCGACCGGAAAGTCGAGGGCTTCACTACACCCTCGACTTCCCCCAGACGGATCCGTCTTGGGCCACGCAGGATACCGTGCTCCGTCGCAAGCCAGTCTGACCCCCGTCCCCGGCTCACTCGACTGTCACGCTCTTCGCAAGATTGCGCGGCTTGTCCACGTCGCAGCCGCGCGCCACAGCGATGTGGTAAGCGAGGAGCTGGAGTGGGATGACCGTCAGGAGGGGTGAGATAGGCTCAAGAGTCGATGGCACGTAGATCACGTCGTCCACCCGATCCTTAATCCTCGTATTCCCCTCGGTTGCGATGGCTATCACGGGTCCCTTACGTGCCTTGATCTCCTCCAGATTGCTGAAGGATTTCTCATACATACCATCGGACGGAATCACAAACACACTGGGGGTCTTCTCATCGATCATGGCGATGGGACCGTGCTTCATCTCAGCCGCAGGATACCCTTCGGCGTGAATGTAGGAGATTTCCTTAAGTTTCAGGGCTCCCTCGAGAGATACCGGGAAGTTATACTGTCGTCCAAGGAAGAAGAAATCCTCGCACTGGGCATACTTCTGGGCGATCCGACGAATGGCGTCGTTCTGTTCCAGGACCTTCTCGATTTGCTGCGGAGCTGCCTCGAGAGCCCTCAAGAACTGGGCCCCCTTACTGCTCGAAAGCATCCGGATGCGCCCCATGAGCAAGGCAAAGAGTGCTAGGACAGAAACCTGGGACGTGAATGCCTTGGTGCTGGCCACACCGATTTCGGGACCGGCGTGAAGGTAGATCCCTCCGTCCGCCTCGCGAGCGATGGTGCTGCCTACAACATTGCAGATGGCCAGGACCTTGTGCCCACGTCGACGCGACTCACGCAAACCGGCCAGCGTGTCCGCCGTCTCTCCGGACTGAGTAATCACCAGAACGAGCGTGTGTTTTTCGATGGGCGAGTTCCGGTAGCGAAACTCGCTGGCATACTCGACTTCCGTGGGAATATGAGCGAATTCCTCGAAAAGATATTCTCCAAGGAGCGCGGCATGCCAACTCGTGCCACAGGCCGGAATCACGATTTGGTCCACCTCACGCAACTCGGCAGTGGTCATGTTCAGACCACCAAACTTCGGCATTCCCTCCTCTAGGTCGATGCGTCCACGCAGAGCGTTTTGCACGGTGCGAGGCTGCTCAAAGATTTCCTTGAGCATGAAATGAGCGAAGTCGCCCTTTTCTGCGGCCTCCGCGCCAAATTCCAGCTGACTGATCTGCACCTTGGCGGTGTCGGAACCCAAACTTGTCACATCGAAGCGACCAGACTCAATGGTGGCCACGTCGTAGTCGTTCAGATAGGCCACCTGACGGGTATGGGCCACGACCGCGCTGGCATCGCTGGCCAGGAAGTGCTCCCCCTCGCCGACGCCCACGAGGAGGGGCGATCCCCGCCTTGCGCCAACCATGACATCCGGATAATCAACCGAAAGCACACCAATGCCATAGGTGCCGATGACCTCTCGCAGAGCATTCATCACGGCCAAGGTAAGCGGGTGAAGGTCGCCGCTCTTGGCCTTCACTTTCATATAGTGCTCACCTATGAGGTGTGCCAGCACCTCCGTGTCGGTAGCCGAATGGAACGTGTGACCATCGCGAAGCATCCGCTGCTTAAGCCGGTCGAAATTCTCAATAACTCCATTGTGCACCACCACGATGCGGCCGGACTGGTCGAGATGGGGG
Source organism: Akkermansia muciniphila (assembly GCA_945861575.1). Taxonomy (GTDB): domain Bacteria; phylum Verrucomicrobiota; class Verrucomicrobiia; order Limisphaerales; family UBA11320; genus UBA11320. The sequence continues at coordinate 16,610 of CAMAVD010000030.1, read as the reverse complement.
TGGGAGTTCTCGTCGCTGGGGGGGCCGTGAGTGGCCCATCGCGTATGCCCAATGCCCGAATTACCGTGGGCGGGGTTCTCTGGGAGCAATCGGGCTAGACCTTCGTCAATCTTACCCTTCTTTTTCCGAATCTGAAAGCGCCCGTCGCCGTTCAGAGCGATCCCGGCGCTGTCGTATCCACGGTACTCAAGTCGACGCAAGCCTTCCAGGAGGATGGGAGTCGCATCACGCTTGCCAATATATCCAACAATGCCACACATGTGTTTGCTAAGTCCGGTTAATTTCGCGCTGTCGACCCTGGCTCAGAGAACGGTCGACATCTTCTCAGTCGGCAGGGCGAGAAATATCTTGATGGAGCAAAATCGACCGTTGTGTCGTGTTGCGGCTTGCGCGCGGAACGGCCCTCACGCTATAGAAGCCCTCGTAGCCACCGCAACACTGGACCGTTATTATGACATCATTTTTCAAACGCGTCACCCCCAACACTTCGAACGTCCTCTGCATCATCATGGGAGGCGGCCAGGGAACGCGACTTTTTCCTCTCACGATGGAGAGATCCAAGCCAGCGGTACCGCTGGCCGGCAAATATCGCCTGGTTGACGTCCCCATCTCCAACTGCATCAACTCGAACCTGCGGCGCATCTATGTGCTGACGCAGTTCAACTCGGCCTCCCTGCACAGGCACATTTACCAGAGCTACAAGTTTGACCAGTTTTCCGGCGGCTTCGTCGAAATCCTCGCCGCCGAGCAATCCTTCACAAACACATCTTGGTATCAGGGAACGGCCGACGCCGTCCGCAAGAACCTGATCCATATCCTGAACCATTCCTTCGACTACTGCCTGATCCTCAGCGGCGACCAGCTGTATCGCATGGACTTCCGCCGGATCCTGCTCCAGCACGTGGACACCGGGGCTGAACTCACTATCGCCACCCTTCCCGTGCCCACCAGCGAGGCAGGCGGACTCGGCATCATGCAGATCGACGAGGCAAAACGGATCACCCGTTTCGTCGAGAAGCCGAAAGATCCGGAGCTCCTCAAGTCGCTGACGCTCGACAAGAAGTCCTACGGCCAGCTCGGGATAGAGGGCGATGAAGAATATGCGCTCGCTTCCATGGGTATCTACGTCTTCAACCGCGACGTCCTGATTCAGATGCTGGCCAGCGGGGAAACGGATTTCGGGAAGCACATCATCCCTGAAGCCATCGGTAAGAGACAGGTCTACTCCTACGTCTTCCAAGGCTATTGGGAAGACATCGGGACCATCCGCTCGTTCTTCGAAGCCAATCTGGACCTTGCGTCGGAGCTTCCTCGGTTCAACTTCTTCGACATGGCCTCCCCCATCTTCAGCCGCCCGCGCTTCCTGCCTGGCTCGAAGATCAATGGAGCTCAGATCGACCACGCTTTAGTTTCCGACGGGTGCATAATCAATCACGCTAAAATCAGCCAATCCATCATCGGAATTCGCAGCCTGGTGGGCTCAGGAAGCTCGCTCAACCGGACGATCATGATGGGCTGCGATTACTACGAGAGCCAGGACTCCATCGTTGAGAACGAGATGCTCGGGAAGCCGCGCCTGGGCATCGGGCAGAACACTCGCATCGAGAACGCGATCATCGACAAGAATGCAAGGATCGGTGACAACTGCGTCATCAACCCCGAAGGGAAAGAAGAGAACGTGGATCACCCCCTCTACCACGTCCGCGACGGCATCGTCATCATCCCAAAGAACGGCATCATCCCCCACGGAACCAAGATCTAGCGGTCGCGCTGAAGGTGTCGCTGAAGGTTGCCAGGCCCATTACGATCGGCTAGCCTGCGTCGATGCCTGAGACGGAGACACCGTTGCTGTTACCGGAGATCCACGAGGAAACCTCCACGAAGTCCAAGGATGCGCAGGCCCCTGCGTTCCTGGTCATCGTCTGGAATGATCCCGTGAACACCATGGTCTTCGTGACCCACGTGTTCCAGAAGGTCTTCGGCTGGAACAAAAAGAAAGCCGAGATCCACATGCTCGAGGTCCATCAGAACGGAAAAAGCGTCGTTGCCCGCGAAAGCCAGGAGCGTGCGGAGGCCTATGTCCACCAACTCCAAGCCTACAGCCTCCACGTCACCATGGAGCCCGACAAGTGAAGCGACTCCATCACACAGAGGATACGGTCACCTTCCAAATCAATGACGGCGAGCGGGAGCTTCTGCATTTCGTGCTCAATTCCTACCCGATGTCGACGGATGTCTGGCCTGCCACGGAGGAGAATCCAGACAAAGGGCCAACCGGGCCGGACCCTGCCCTGCTCAAATCCGCCCTCGCGGAGACCAAGCAAGCACATCGGCGCAAGGTTGCGGAATTTCTGGGATCCCAACCCCCGCTCAAACCCAAACAGAAACAGGTAGAACTGCGCGTAAAACACCAGGACATGGAATGGCTCTTGCAGGTGGCCAACGAGGTGCGAGTGGGGGCTTGGTATGCCATGGGATGCCCCGAGGAGGAGGCCTCCGAACTCGCCGCACGGCCCGACGTCGATTATGACAATCTGCTGAGGATGGAGTTTGCGCTTCTCCTCCAATGCGTTTTGCTCGATGAGCAGGGAGCCTCTTAAAGTTCACCTGCTCACCAGGGAGCTTCGTTTTCCGGATCCTCGATCCGCACTGTGTGGCGAGTATGCTGGACTGGTGGCACTCGGAGGAGATCTCACCGTCGAGCGCCTGCTCCTCGCCTATCGAGAGGGCATTTTCCCCTGGAGCGTCGATCCCATCACCTGGTGGTCCCCCGATCCGCGCGCCATCTTCGAGCTTGAGGGTGTTCGGATTAGCCGCAGCCTCGCGAAGTTACTAAAGAAACAACCCTTTCAGCTCACTCAAGATCGAGCATTTGAAGAGGTGATGAGACAGTGTGCCAAGCCGGGAATCGGGCGCGAGGAGACCTGGGTCACTCCTGAGTTCATTCGAGCCTATGCCCGCCTGCACAAGGCCGGTCATGCCCACAGCGTAGAGTGCTGGCTGGACGGCGCACTGGTGGGAGGAGTTTACGGGGTACAGATCGGAGGCTTCTTCGCTGGAGAATCCATGTTCCACCGGGTCGACAACGCCTCCAAAGTTGCACTTCACCATCTGCTCGAGCACCTGCGCATCCAGGGCTTCAAGCTCTTCGACACCCAGGTGATCAATCCCGCCACAGCCAAGCTTGGTGCCATCAACATCCCCCGGGAAAACTACCTGGCTCGCCTCCGCGAGGCTGTGGCAAGTCCCTGCAGTTTCTAGCGGCCTCACTCTTCCAAGGGCCACTCGCACTCACGCCGCCCCAGCACCAACGCCACAGCTCTCCCCCCGTCTTCGCCCCTGCGAAATTCGACGGCGAGACCAGGGGACATCGAAATCAGAGGTTTCTCGTCCTATTCGGCCCGCCTCTCTCCTTTCTGCTCATGGTCCACGATGCGACGCCTGAGGGAAACTCTGCGCGAGGATGCGCACCGGCTCCGGGGGACCACAGATTAACAAAATCAGTCCCTGATTATTCTCAAGTTAAATGTGGCGGAAAAACTTCACTACTCAGATTGCAGTCGCCGATTTGCGGGGTATATTTGAGACGTGAATAAGTCCAACCAAGGTCGGCCACAACCGCCTGACGGGACTGCCGCCTCGCCGGAGACCCCACCCATTTCTCATTCACAGCCAACGCCGCAGCAGGACCTCGACCAACTCTCCACGCTCCAACTCGTGGATCGCATCAGCCATCGTTCCATGATGGACTCCCCCATCAGTCACGAACTGATGACCCTGCGCCATCGGGTGTCGGAAATGGAGGAGATCCAGGACCAAGCCCGTGAGACCGTCGAAAAACTCGGCGAAGCTGTGGAAAAGCTGCGCGCCCCGGCACTGCGTCTAGGCACCCTGATACAATCCCTGCCCCATCAGCGGGCTCTGGTCTGCGTCGGGGGAACAGACTATGTGTGCAGTGTGGATCCCGCCCTGCCCGAGGCTGGGCTGGAAACAGGCGGCCGTGTGCTGCTAAACGAAGCGTATGCCGTCACAGAAGCGTTCGATTTCGACCGGAACGGGCCGGTGGTGCGCGTCTCAGAGGTGTTCCCGGACGGACGCTTGCGTGTGGGGAACGAGGCGGGAGTCTCAGACTCCATCGTCATCAGGTCCAGCCTCCTGGCCAAGGAGAAACTAAAGGTAGGCCTTGATCTGCGGCTGGATCCCAATCTCCGCGTGGCGGTGGAGGTGATCGGCTCCTCTAAGCGCATCGATCGCACTCTCACCACGGTAGAGGCTCTACCCTGGGGCAGCGTCGGTGGCCAGGCCGAAGCGGTGCAGGCTATTCGCGATAGCATCGAGATGCCCTTCCTCCACGCTCATCTCTTCAAGCGCTTTAATCACCCTGTGCCCAAGGGTTTCTTGCTTTACGGTCCTCCCGGTTGCGGCAAAACGCTTCTCGGCAAAGCCACCGCGCACAATCTGCGGTGTCAGATCCGCGACAAGACCGGCGAGGACCATCCGGAGTTTTTCCTCAGCGTCAAAGGCCCTGAGGTTCTGAATATGTGGCTCGGCGAATCGGAACGTCAGGTCAGGGATCTCTTCGCCCAATGCCGCGAGAAGGCGGCGGAAGGCCACCTTGCCTTCCTGTTCATCGATGAGGCCGAATCGATTCTAGGGACCCGGCACGCCGGCCGTGTGGGCAGCAATATCCTCTCCACTCTCGTGCCCATGTTCTGCACGGAGATGGATGGGATCGAGTCTTTACGCAATGTGGTGATCATCATCGCGTCAAATCGAGCCGACCTGATCGATCCAGCCATTCTGCGCCCCGGCCGCATCGATCGAAAGATCCGTGTTCGCCGTCCGGACAAACGCGCCGCCACCGAGATCTATAAACTCTACCTAACAGACTCTCTCCCCCTCGCGGAGAGCCGCGAAGCACTGGTGAACGCAGTGGTCGACGCTCATTATGAGCCCAGCGAAACGAATCGTTTCCTGGAGGTGAGCTACCGGAGCGGGCGTCGTGACTACCTTCACCGCGGCGACCTTGCCAGCGGAGCGATTATCGCTGCCATCGTGGAACGAGCCAAGGAATACGCCATCAAGCGATCCATCGAAAAAGGCAGCGAGTGCCCCATCACCCGCGAGGACCTCCTCCACGCCTTGACGCACGAGTACCGTGAGAACGAGCTCTTTCCTCCCAGCGACATCACTGAGGACTGGCTGAAGTTAACCGACTTTGAACCTGGGAATGTGGTACGCCTCGCCCCCTGCAAGCATGTCGAGGCAGAGAGCGCGCCACAGGCCTCATCCATCTAGCCTTTGTGGAGATCCAGTTTGGAACCGAGACCGAGATAGGGATCACCCGCGAGCAGCCTGACAAGCTGGACGTGGTCGCGGAGTCCATCGCGCTGGTGCGTAGCGCCACGGCCCCAGGGGTTCGGCACTGCTGGGACTACAGCCTAGAGAACCCGCATCGAGACATGCGGGGCTTTACGGTGGGGGCGCTGCGTCAGGACACCGATGAGTCCGACTATTTTGCTTTGGACGCCCAGCGCACACTCAGCTTCAACGAGATAAAGAGCGATCTGGTCCTTCGCAACGGCGCACGTTTCTACAACGACCACGCCCACCCTGAGTACTGCACGCCAGAGTGCGGAACTCTCCTTGAAATCCTTCAGCAGGACTTCGCGGGCGACACTCTTTTGGCGGCCTGTGCCGCCACGATGAATGCAAGCACGGACAACCCCGTGCGTCTCTACAAGAACAACACCGATTTCCTGGGGCACAGCTACGGGTGTCATGAAAACTATCTCATGCCCCGCCGCCTGCCCTGGGACACGCTTTGGCAGGGAATGGTGGGCCTCTTTGTCACCCGCCAGATCCTCTGCGGGAGCGGCAAGTTTGGGTGGGAAGAAGAGGACCGTTTCCTGCGCCCCGGTTTTCAGATCTCCCAGCGCAGCGATTTCTTCACCGAGATGCAAAGCGTGGACACCATGCAGCGGCGTCCGCTGATCAACACTCGAGACGAGCCCCACGCGAACGCGGAAGCCTATCGACGGTTTCATGTCATCATAGGGGATGCAAATCTCTCGCTCTTTTCCCACTATCTCAAGATTGGGACCACCGCTCTCGTGCTCCAAGCGATGCTCAATGGAGCTCCCTTGGATCGTTTTCCACGAGTAGAGGACCCACTGCGCACGCTAAAAACAATCTCACGCGACCCCTCCTGGAAGTGGGAATGCCTTACCGCAACAGGGCAGCCGACGACAGGGATCGAGATCCAGAGGCAGTATTTACAAATCGTGCGTGAGTTTTGCTCCGGGGAGTCCGCCGACTGGAAAAAGGTCATGACGGACTGGGAGGAGACTTTGAACGACCTCGAGCGGGATCCTCGCCTCACCGCGGATCGCCTGGATTGGGCCGCCAAGCATCGGCTCATCGAGCAGTTCCGCGAAGCGGAAGGCCTCACGCCAGAGGATCCATGGCTTCAAAGTCTGGACCTCTCCTACCATCTTCTCGATAGGGATCAAGGCCTCTTCTACGGCCTCCTTGACCAAGGATCCTTTCGGCTGCCCTACGCCATGGACGAGATCTGTCACGGGCGACTCGCCCCCCCCATGAGCACGCGTGCCGCGATCCGGGGTTATTGCATCGAGCGATTTGGCCACGCGGTGGAACTCACACAGTGGGATCATCTCACGCTCCGTGCCGGAGATCAGCGGATCGAGCTGGATCTTCGCAACCTCTTTGATGCTCAGCAGATCAGGCAGGGTTTGAAAATCATTGGCGCCGCGCAAACTGTCGAAGATCTCCGCTATCTCCCATTTGCAAAACTTGTGTAGCCCGAACGCGAGAACAACACCAACCTCAACCCGAACACCTTATGCCCGATCGAATGCAACGTCCCCAGCCTCCCGCACCGGCACCCGGGGGGGGTGGTGGGGAGGGGCCCCGAGCCCCGGAAGTCAACAAACCGAACACTGAAGAACTGTTGAAACGCATGCGCCGAGTGGATCCCGAACAAGCCAAACGCTATCGCCAACGAACAGGCCAATGATGAATGGGGATTTTTTAGCTCTTCTGCCCAAGAACCCTTTCGGCCAACTGTCCGGGGGCAAGGCCGGGGAGGAGCTCACCCTCCACGCAACCACGGTTTTCGCTTTTCATTGCTCTGCCGGAGTGATCATGGCCGGCGACCATCGTGCCACCGCAGGCAATACCATCTTCTCTGACAAAACGGAGAAAATCCTCGAGCTAGACGCCCATTCCATGATGGCGATAGCGGGGTCTCCGGCGGTGGCCTTCGAGATGGCTCGCACCTTGCAGACCACCTTCGAGTTCTACCGCCGCAGCCAACTGCAGTCCATGAGCCTCGCAGCAAAGATCCGCTCGTTGTCGAAGCTGCTCCGGGACAATCTACCGGCCACACTCCAAGGTTTTGGCGCAGTGTCACCCCTCTTCGCTGGCATCGAGACCGATGACCCAAACGCTCGACCCATCATCCAATTCTACGACCCGCTGGGCGCGCAGTTTGAAGCCGCCAATTTTGCCAGCTCAGGTTCGGGCTCGCCCACCATTCGGAGTGTGCTGCACTTTTTGGAAAAATGGGGAAATCCAAGGCCTCAGGACATGAGCCTCGAGCAAGCGGTGGTCCTCGCCAACCGACTGCTGATGACCGCGGCGGAGTTCGACGCCGCCACGGGGGGCGTCCACCCTGACCGCCGCCTCTATTCCACCCTCAAGCTGCTCACCCGCCATGGCATACAAAGCCTCACGGTGGATGAGCATGAACGTTACTGGCAAAGGGCAGAATCATGACCGAAGAACCCTATCGTTGGCTGGAGGCGATTCAAAACCGCCGGGAATACATCCAGGATCACCTCAAGGGCGCCACCCCTGTGTTCGCCGCTTCCCGCCCTGAAGGCATTCTCCTCCTCGGGGTCGGCCATGGGCAGTCAAAGATCTTTGAGATTTACGACCGTCATGGCATCGCGGCGCTGGGCCATCCGGTGGACATAGAAAAGGTGCGTCAGTCGGCGATCGAAGCCGCACATCTCGAGGGATTTAACCGGTCATCACGGGACGTGACCCTCCGCAGGCTCATCGGGTTCTCCCTCAGTCCCACCTTGAAGAACAGCTTCGAACAGATCCATTCATCGCCCCTGATTGTAGAGTCGATCTTCGCCGAGTTGGGGGATATGCCTGCCCAGGATGTGCTGGTCCGACTGCACCACGACGGCAATCATCAGTACGCAACTTCGGGAGCGCTGGTGGCGCATATCGACCGAAAGCTTGAATCCGAAGCATTGGCGTGGCTGACGCAAACCTTGCGACCCGAGCTCAGCCTCCGGGACACCTCACTTGTACTGCTCACGGCGTGGCGTGCGATCACACAGCAGCTTTCCTTCCAGGGGCTCGTGCCGGACAGCGAAGCGCCACCGCTTAAAGAAGGCCGTCGGGTCGAGGCCGCCCTACTGGATCGTCGCAGCAAAAGCTCTGTGCACTACCGGAAAATAGACTTCCCGAACTTTCCAGCGTAGGACAGGCTGCCTGTCTTAAAACCCGGAGAGTTCAACGAATGTCATTTTCCGGGAAGCGCGGGACATGAAGAACCCTTCCCCAGAAAATCCTACGGTTCCAACCACCGGCCGTATCACCGGCCTGGAGACGGAGTATGGTTGCTTGGTCGATCCACCGCTTCAGGTAAGGGAAGTCATCGAGAAAGTCCGCGATTGGATCTTCCAGACGGACAGCCATGGGTTGATCGACCTCCACGACCGCGATTGGGATGAACCCTCCGGAAACGGTGGCTTCCTTTTTAACGGGGGGAGGGTCTACCTCGACATGGGGCACCTCGAGTATTGCACGGCAGAGTGCTCATCCACCCTGGATGTCGTGCGCTTCGACCAAGCGGGGGACCTTCTCCTGAACCGCGCGCTCCTAGAACTTGGTCTTTCGGACCACGTGACCTTCATTCGCAACAACATTGATCACTACACCGGAGCGACTTTCGGCTGCCACGAGAACTACTCCCTCCTGAGGAACGCCCCGCTGTCGCAAAAAAACGTCCTCTCCCTGCTAGCCTTCCTGACACTCCGCTCGGTTTACGCCGGGGCCGGTCGTGTGGGCATCGGCCAGGCCGCGCGTCTTCAAGCAGAGCAGCTCGGCAAGGCAAACACCCCGACATTTCAAATCACCCAAAGAGCGGACTACATCCAGAATGACTTCTTCGAATGGGTCCAGCACAACCGAGCCATCATCAACACACGCGATGAACCCCTCGCAGATCCGCGCCTCTACCGGCGTCTCCACCTGATCCATGGCGACACCAACGTCCTTCCCAGCGCTCTCTTCCTAAAGATCGGAAGCACACGCTTGATGTTTGATCTACTGGAGGCGAATGACCTGCCTCCCATAGCCCTCCAGGATGCGGTGGTTAGCCTGCGACAAATCTCCCACACTCCGGATGGCCCGTGGCCCATCCGATTGCTCGACGGAAAAGAGGTGGGTGCTCTGGATTTGCTCGAACAGTATCACCAGCGAGCCAGCCGACGTTTCGCCGGTCGCGATGCCGAGACGGATGGCATCCTGCACCTGTGGCATCGAGTGCTGCACGAGCTTTCCACCCGCCCGGAGTCGCTGGTCGGAGTCCTCGACTGGACCACCAAGCGCCATCTGATGAGGCTCTTCTGTGAGGCGGAGGGGATTGATTGGACTCATCGATGGCTAGAGGCCCAGGACCTTGAGTACCACAGCACCCAACCGGAACGATCGCTCGCTCTCCCCATGGCCGATCTATCTGGTATTTGGAATACCCCGGATGCGGAGATCGCCTGCACACAAGCTCCGGTGAACACCCGGGCAAAGGCAAGAAGCGACCTGATGAAGGAAATCCAGACGCGCAAGCTCCCCTACGTGATCGATTGGGACAGTGTCCAGGCAAACGAACTCGAACCCATCTACCTCCTGGACCCGTTTAATCCTCGAGCCCCGGCACTCACGGACAGGTGGTGATCCATTACGCGGTGCACTCGAGGGTGAATCCCATCCTGATACGGCGGATCAATCCACAAAGAAAAGCTCGTTGGAGAGCATCAGGACCTGTGCATAACGCTCCCAAGCACTCAAACCCTTAGGCTTGGCCGGTACGGGACCTGCAAAGTCTTCCTTAGCCTGCCAGAGATTTTGTCCTTCGCCCGCGTTGACTGACTTATTCTTGCCGCCCCCTCCATACCGAACCGTGGGAGCCCAGCTGAAGGTGTCGAAGCTCTCGTTGGCCCGGCAGTCGGTGACGAAGTCCAGGGTATCCCCTTCACGAACGCGAATTTTGGACACGCTCGCGGAAACCGTAGAGTGCGTTGCCACCCATTCGCCCAAACCACCGTGGCGGCTGGAGATGAGCCGGCCGCGCACTCCATCACCTTGCTCACTGGAGTGACGAAGATCGCCGGAAATAGTCACCGTCCCCTCCTTGGGCGCCGTCCATCGACGAATGGCAGCAAAGCCCGGGCTCTTACCGGGATGCCCGCCTTCGGCGCTGAGCAAGACCCAGCCCAACTGAGCGTCTGGTAACTCCTTCCCACCCTGCCACGCGTAATTGCTGTAGAAGGGCAGCGGGTGGAAGATCGACACCCGCCCCGACACCCCATCCACATCCCCATATCCATACTGCCAGACCGGGGTCTCCGGTTCGATCGAGGTCGTTGCGGGCGAGCGCAAAAATTCGTCGGCGAGCCGGTAATCCTCAGCATCCGGTTTTCGCTGATAGAGAATCTCATGTAGACGCTTCACCTTCTCCTGATCCGAACTCGCCGAAACAAGCTCGGATCGACGGAGCATGGCTCTGGCCTGCTGGACTACGAACGGGCTGTTCATCAAGAAGAGCGCCTGCTGGGGCACCGTGGTGGAGAATCGCTGCGAGCTGGTGGTGTCCGGACTGGCAAAATCAAAGGTGCGGAAGAGGCCTGGGAGATTTTGCCGTTCGACGAAACCGTAGATCGTACGCCGTGCGGTGAACGGCTCGGTGGTAATATCCTCAGGATGTCCCCCTATCTTCAGGTCGAGGGTCCCGCAGACGGAGAGCAGCGTGTCGCGCATAGCCTCAAAATCCAACCTGCGCCGGTTCTGACGCCAAAACAGAGTGTTCGCTGGATCGGCCTGGCTGCCCACCTCCGTCTCAGCGCTGCTTTGGCGATAGGCGGAACTCAGCAGCATCCATCGGTGGAGCTTTTTGATCGACCACCCTTCGTCCATGAACCTGGAGGAGAGATAGTCGAGCATCTCAGGATGCGAGGGAGCTTCGGTGCGCACTCCAAAATCGCTGGGCGTTCTCACCAGTGGGCTGCCAAAATGATAGATCCACACCCGATTGACCAGGACCCGGGCGGTCAATGGATTGTCGCGACTGGCCACCGCCTCTGCCATCTCAAGACGACCGCCACCCTTCTCAAAAGGCTTCCGGCTCTTGCCGCTGACCACTTCGAGAAATTGTCGTGGTACCGCGTCCCCATTGTTGCCTGGGCTACCGCGCCGGAAGACATGTGGAACATGCGGCTTGTCGTTCTCCTTCAAGGCCATCGCCCTGGGTGGAGCTCCCGGATGCGTGGCGTCCAGCTCATCGATGCTGCGCTGCAAGGCCCTCAGTTTTTGCTGTGCAGGTGTATCAAAAAGGCGGTGGAGTTCGTCCGCGTTGAGCTGGAACGGGGATTCCGTGCCCGCGAGGAAATCCACCGCCGGCTTCAAGTCGGTCGACACGATCTCGTTGGTGCCTTTGGCCAGGACACGAGCGGCATCGGCCATCCAAGCATCATAACGCTCGGACAATAGCTTCAAACTCGGCGGCGTATTGCTTACCAGCAAAGGTTTAAGAAAACTGCCGGCGGGTTCGGAGGCCAAAAGAACCATTGGATTGTTGCCGTTAGTCAAGGCAACACCCCCTTCGATCGCCGCCAGAACGAACCAAGCCTTCAGAAGTGCGGGCGGACGGTTCGACCATGCTTCATAGCGGTCCAGAAACTTACGCGCCACCGCGGGCTCCAGCTTGCGCTCTCTCGCCAGCTTCTCACGTCCCTCGCCCTCGGGAAGCTTCCGCGCGTCCTGCGCTGCGAGCAGGTAGGATCCAAACATCGATCGAGCCTTCAGATAAGCCTCCTTGTCTCGCTCGGACCGATACGTGGCCTTCTCGTCCTCCCGCTTCTTCCTCTCAGCAACATACGCCGGATGCTCCTTGGGGATCGACGCACTGCCCAGCAAGGGCTTCTCACCCGGCTCATGTGAGCTGGCGAAAACGCCGTAGAGTGAATAGTAGTCACGCGTGGGTATCGGATCAAACTTGTGATCGTGACAACGGGCGCATACCACAGTCAGCCCCATCATACCCCGCGTCATCACATCGATTCGGTCATCGATGATGTCGTGCGGATTGTTCAGAAAACGGCGTCCCAGGGTGAGAAAACCCAAGGCTGCCAAGGGACGCTTATCCTCCCCCAAGGGCAAAAGATCTGCCGCCAACTGCTCACGGACAAACTGGTTGTAAGGAAGATCTTCGTTGAAGGAGCGAATGACATAGTCCCGATAGGTGTAGGAGTACGGATACCGCCGCTCCTCCTCAAAGACATAGCCTTTCGTGTCGGCATACCGGGCAATGTCCAACCAGTAGCGTCCCCAGCGCTCACCGTAGCGGGGAGAAGCGAGCAGTCGCTCCACCAGCTTCGCGTAGGCATCCGGGGATCGATCCGTCTCAAACTCGCGAACTTCCGAGGCAGAAGGCGGCAATCCAATCAGATCAAAGGTGACCCTACGGATCAACGTGTAGCGATCCACTTCTGGACCAAACTTCAGGCCCTTGGACTCCAAGCGCGACAGCAGAAACGCATCGATCGGCATGGCAACCCGCGCGACGTTCTTCACGCTCGGGGGTTCGACGCGGCGGATCGGGCGGAACGCCCAGTGATTCTCCGCCAATGCCCCCACCCCAGGAAGCCGCACCCCGTTCGTACGTGGATCGGGCGCTCCCATGCGCACCCAGGCCTCCAGATGGTGTATGGCCTCATCCGACAGCTTCCGGTTTTTAGGCGGCATCTGCAAAGACTCGTCTCCATACCGGACCGCTTTGACCAGTAAACTACTTTCAGGATTCCCAGGGACGATCGCCACACCGCTCTCTCCCCCCTTCAGCAGGCTGTCGCGAGTCTCCAGGTTTAGACTGCCCTTGATCCCCTTCTCCGCCTTGGAACTGTGGCAGGAGTAACAGTTCTCCACCAAAATCGGGCGGATGTGCTTCTCAAAATACTCAACACCCGCATGATCCTCCGCTGACCGCGCCAAGGCAGTCGACCAGAAGAAAGCAACGGTGAGAAAGCTAAGGGAAGCAAGCCGAGCGCTCCCTGGGCCTGCTAAAAAAAACATCAATGACGGCCTATTCATGAAAGATAGGATTCCCACCCAAGTGAGGGTTAAGGCGATCCCCATGAAGGGACGCCCCGGGGTTTGGCCCACTTCAAACTCTTTCCCCTTCTACCCTTCGCGAACTCGAGCCGGAACGAACGCGGCCACCCTCTCGAACAGGGTCACGGCGAGCCAGGCGGAGCAAAGGAGACCGTAACGGCCTCATCGTAAGGGAAAGAGAGGCGAATGACAACCGGAACGGAACAAGCCCTGAAAGGCAAAGGCCGACTAGACCGCCAGAACACCCAGAAGCAGCAGGGCCGTGCGATCCACGTCGACCATTCGCCCACCCGTCCGACTGCCAGCCATCGCGGCGTCTATGATGTTCCCGGCAAGTTACGGGAAGCAGAGGCGGAGCAGGCTCGTCAGGAACAGCACCGCCAAAGCGGCAGCAAAGCCTCCACGATAAGGGCGGAGATAGCGGAACAGTTCCAATGCCTCTCGGAGAGATTCCCGGTCGAGCTTCGCCTTGGGAGGTTCGACCCCTGCCTGATCATTACGTGAATACCGCGCCATGCCCAGGACCCTAGACCCAAAAGCTCCCCACGCAAAGCAGGGCCTGAACCTTGGGAACCGTCTCAAGAGGCAGCCCGGATTGAACCTAAGAACGTGAGTAGACTGACGTTCTTAGGTTCACACTGGAGGCAGAGGCGCACTGCGTGAGAGTGTGGAATGATTGACTTATCCCCTCTTGGTCACTCTGGGTATAAAAATTCGTTGGTGTTCATCACCACCAAACAAAGGTCGGCGAGGGCGTCGGAAGGCTCACTGTTCGGGGCCGTGGAAGGCGCCCGAGTTTCAAGAAAACGAGTGCCAGTATCCCACTCGCTCACCGTCGGCGGTCGGCCCAAGGCACGGCGGAAGACAGACTCCACCTGGAGGCGCGGCGACAGACCCGCTTCGAGCAGCACAGTTCTGGCAAAATATCGGCTGGTCTCATGGGCAAACTTGCTATTGAAGAGGGTGAAGACCTGTGGAGTGGTCACCGAGGCGTCGCGTCGGGCACAGGAGCCAGACATGTCAGCCGCGTCGAAAGACTCAAGAATGGGAACCACCATGTTGCGGCGCTGAAAAATGTACAGGCTCCGGCGGGCTCGCTGATCGGCTTCGGAAGCATCCCATTTAAAGAACGGGAACTCCCGCCCCATCTCCGCAGGCAACTCTTCATAAAAACCTGGCCCTCCAGGGACCAAACGCAATCGACCGCTGACCGCCAAGATGGCGTCCCTGACCGCTTCCCCCTCCAACCGTCGGAAATTCGCCCGCCACAAAAGGCGGTTATCTGGATCCAGTTTGCTGAGGGCTTGCGATTGAGGATGCTGGGTGGAGAGCTGATAGGTTCTCGATAACATGAGCAGGCGATGAATCGGCTTAAGCCGCCAACCGCCTTCCACCAAGCGAGACGCAAGATAATCCAGAAGCTCGGGGTGGCTCGGGCGAGACCCGTTCTTGCCAAAATCGTTGGGAGTAGCGACTAGTCCCACGCCGAAGTGATGCTGCCAGACTCGATTCGCCAGCACCCTCGCGGTGAGGGGGTTATTGGGACTGGCAATCCATTGCGCCAGGAGGCTTCGCCGCCCAAAGGCGGTTGATTCTGCTTTCGCCAGGTTCGTGAAGTATTCCGCGCTCCACGGCTGGACGCGGGAAAGAAAACCAGGAGCGACCTTCTGAGCAGGAGAGGTGACATTTCCCCCTTTGAGGACGTGTGTGGCTGGAATGGCTTCGGATGGGATCGGGTTGGTTACCGCACAAGCGACGGGAGCGAAGCTCTCAGCCCCTTTGTACTCCCGAAAAGCCAGCTTCAACGCCTCAAACTGTTTGGCATCCTCCTTTGAGATCTTCGACATCGGGGCGTTTACAAGTGCGCGATAGCCGTCGTCAAATTCATCCTCCGTGATTTGGTCTGGTGCCTTTTTGATAGAGGCTAGAACCATGGGGCGCACGGCGTCACGGAAGCTGTTCAGCGCATCCTTCCGCTTCTTTAGTTCTGCCTCCGCCTGCATCTTCAGGGAATAAAACTCCCCGCCGGTCTCCAGCGGTATCAAATCCGCAGGGGGTTGGCCGCGCTTCAATGGAGCCACAAACGCTTGCAGGCCGTAGTAATCCGCCGCAGAAATAGGATCGTATTTGTGATCGTGACATCGAGCACACCCCACCGTAAGCCCTAGAAATGCCGAGCCGATCGTATCCGTGACTTCATTCAAGTAGTCCTGGCGTTTATTTTCGGGGACCATGTTGTCCTCCTCCCAAGGGCCCAGCCTATAAAAGCCCGTAGCAACAACGCCTTCGCTGCCAACATCCAGCTCGTCACCCGCAAGCTGTTCACGGATAAAACGATCGAAAGGGCGATCCTCATTCAGTACGCGGACCACATAGTCCCGATAACGCCAAAGCGTCGGGCGTTCCTCGTCCATGGCAAAACCATCTGTGTCGGCATAGCGAACGACATCTAGCCAATGTCTAGCCCAACGCTCCCCGTACTGGGGCGACGACAGCAGTCGGTCGACTACTTTTTCGTAGGCTTGCAGGGAATTGTCGGACTCGAAATCATCCAACTCCTCAGGCGAGGGCGGCAACCCGGTCAGGCCAAAGGTGGCCCGCCGCAAGAACGCCCGTCTGGAAATGAGCGGTGCCGGGTCGATGCCCACTTCCTCCTGACGAGAGAGAATGAAGGCATCAATCGGGGTCCATGCCCTGACGGATTCCTCCACTGGAGGGGGGGCAGGACTCTTAACCTCTAAGAATGCCCAATCACTTCGCAGCTTGGGCCGCTCCATCGCAGCACTTTTTTGAGCATCGCGAGCGTCCGATGCCACCGACTGACACAACGACGCGCAGAAACACGCCAGCCATCCTGCCGCAAGGAGAGGAAAGCCCGAACGGATATTTTGGAGTCGTCGCGTCACGATCAATGGATGATAGATGGTCCCAAAAGAGGATGCGTATCAGTTAGGCGAACAGTCCGTGAATGACATCTCCTCCAATATCGGTAAGCTGCTTGAACCGGCCGGCATGGTAAAAGTTGAGCTTGTATTGGTCGAGGCCAAAGGAGTGGAGCAGCGTCGCGTGGACATCCTTCAGGTGAAACGGATCCTCCGCTACCTTGTGTCCGATCTCGTCGGTTGCACCAATGAGCTTGCCCCCTCGCACACCGCCGCCGGCGAACCACATCGTCATGGCAC
>CAMAVD010000029.1 GCA_945861575.1 Akkermansia muciniphila | reverse complement strand
CCGTGCAGAGGGTCAGCTCAGGATCCCCTTGATGACCGAGCTGCCAGGCTTGGTGACATTGCTGAGTCGCATGTTCACACCTGAGACGGGGTAGGTGAATCGCATGTGATCAAATCCCATCAAGGCCAGGAGCGTGGCATGAAGGTCGTGAACGGAGACTCTGTTGATCAGGGACTGATAGCCGAAGTCGTCGGTCTCCCCGTAGCTGAAACCCCGTTTCACGCCACCGCCAGCCATCCAGAGGGTGAAAGCGGCCGGGTTGTGGTCGCGGCCTACAAACGTCATCTCCACCCCGTTGCGATTCTCGCGCATGGGGGTACGGCCAAACTCGCCACCCCACACAATGAGGGTGTCTTCGAGAAGGCCGCGTTGCTTGAGGTCTGTGATGAGGGCCATCAGCGGGCGATCCGTGCTGCGGCATTTGTCTTTGAACCCGTGACTGAGCGCCTCGCTTTCTCCTGCTCCGTGGCTGTCCCACCCCCAGTCGAAGAGCTGGATGAAGCGGACTCCGCGCTCTGCCAGGCGGCGTGCGAGCAGGCAGTTGTTGGCAAACGATTCCTTGCCGGGCTGGGTTCCATAGAGGGCATGGATCCCTGCCGGCTCCTGGGTGATATCGAAGGCGTCGCTCGCGGACACTTGCATCCGGAAAGCGAGCTCGTATTGGGCCATGCGGGTCAGGGTTTCTGGGTCGCCCGACTCCTTGGCTGACCGCTGGTTGATCTCACTGATGGCGTCCAGCGTCCGGCGACGCAGACCGCGGTTGATGCCCGGCGGATTGGACAGGAAGAGCACAGGATCGCCCTGAGAGCGGCACTGCACTCCCTGGTAGACCGAGGGAAGAAAACCCGAGCCCCAGACGGACTTGCCTGCATCCGGATTCTTGCCACCGCTGGTGAGAACGATGAAACCGGGCAGGTTTTGATTCTCTGAACCTAGGCCATAGGTGGCCCAAGCTCCCGTGCTGGCCCATCCTGGATTCTGGCTGCCAGTGTGCATGAGCAGCTGCGCAGGGCCATGGTTGAATTGATCCGTGTGCATGGACTTGATGAAGCACACGTCGTCGGCCACGGAGGCGAAGTGGGGAAGCCGGTCGGAAATCCATTGTCCACTCTGCCCATGCTGTCGGAAGGGATATTGAGGCCCTAACATTTTCGGAATGCCTTGGATGAAGGCAAACTGCTTGCCCTCCAGGAAGGAGTCGGGGCAGTCCTTCCCGTCCACTTTTGCCAGCATGGGCTTGTAGTCGAAGAGCTCCAGCTGACTGGGGGACCCGGCCATGTGGAGGTAGATTACCCGCTGGACTTTCCCTGGCAGTGGCGCGCTCACAGGACGCAGGGGCTGGGCGGGATCCTTCTTGAGCGCGGCGTCAGCACCCCAGGAACGACCTGCGGTCGTGGCCAACCAGAGTGCGCCTAGACCTGTGGTGCAGTCGTTGAGGAAGTGACGGCGTGTCCGATGTAAAAGAGAATCGTGCTGGAACTGCTGGAAGAGATTCATGGTGTCAACGGGTGAGGGACGTGTCCAGGTTAAGAAGCGTGTTGGCCACCAGCACGAGGGCGGCTTTTTCTGGGGTGCTGCTCAGCAGTGCGGCGGATGGGGCGTCGGCTCGATAGTCCTCCAAGGCCCCCAGATACAGCCGAGTGAGACTCGACATGCTTTGCTTCGACGGGGCCTCCAGGCTGAGCAGGCGGCACCCGTATTCTATCTTCTCCCGCACAGTGCGGCCGCCTCCGTCCATCCGCTCGCTGAGCCCTCGGGCCAGTTCGATGAAGGCAGGGTCGTTGAGTGCCGTGAGCGCTTGCAACGGGGTATTGCTAGGCATCCGTCGGGCGGTGCAGGCGTCCCGTGTTGGCGCGTCAAAGGTGAGGAACAGTGGGTAGCCAGCCGTGCGTCGGCTATAGGTGTAGAGCCCCCTTCGAAAGCGATTCTCGTTGGTGGAGGTGTTCCACCTCTCACCGCTGTAGACCGTGCTCCAGATGCCGTCCGGCTGAGGCGGATAGACTGGGGGCCCAAAGTGTTGAGACGACAAAAGTCCGGAGACCGTCAGCGCTTGATCCCGGACCATCTCGGCAGTGAGTCGGGAGCGGGGGCCTCGTGCATAGAGGTGGTTTGCCGCGTCCTTGAGCAGGAGCTTTGGGGACGTTCGGGCGCTTTGGCCATAGGTGTCCGAGAGGGCGATCTCGCGCAGGAACTTTTTCACCGACCATCGGAGATCCTCGCGCAGGCGCAAGGCGAGATGGTCCAGGAGTTCGGGATGTGTGGGCCTAGCCCCTGAGGTGCCGAAATCTTCCAGCGTTTCCACAATTCCATGGCCGTACATCTCCGCCCAGAGTCGATTGGCTAGGACGCGTGCGGCTAGCGGGTTCTGATCCCCGACCAGCCAGCGGGCCATATCCAATCGGTCCATGCGACCGGCCTTTTTCGGCGGTCGGACCACGTCCGGAATACCCGGATCCACTGCCTCGTCTCGTACCAGACGGTTCCCTCGGACAAAGACACGTGTCTCCCGGGTGGCCGCGCGGGATCGTTCCACCATCACTGGAACCCTCGTGCCGGGAAACTCCTTGAGTCGATCGCGCAGGCCGCGCCACTGAGTCCAGGACTCCGCGCGTTGGGGTGTGCCGACGAAATTTGAGAGCCGCGCATCGGTGCTGTACGACAGGGCAAACTGTTTGAGCGGACATCCTTGAACGCTGCTGTTTGCCGCGATGCCGTGCTCGATGTTCAGCTGGAGGATGGCGCCTTCGGGGGGCGACAGCGGCTTGTCCAGTACGATGATTCCCCACCGTGGTCCGGTGGTGACAGGATAGCTGCCGAGGCCGCCGTCCCCTTCAAGAATCTTCTGGGGGTCCCGGGGGCCGGCGAGATAGTCGACCACCACCTCCTTTAGAACCACGGGTTGGTTGGACGCACCAGGCACGCGCAGAGCTGCCGTTAGCTTGGAGAGGATCTGACCGCGCTCTGGCGGTGCTTTGGGATCCTCTGATTCGGGAAAAATCTGTATCCGAATGGCGGTAAGACCCGGGGTTGCTGGAACTGCAAGCGTGTAGCTCACGGCGACCGGGAGTGTCCCGCTGGCGAGGATCCTGCCGTTCGAGGTGATGGAGAGCTTCCCCCCGCTCGTCTTGGCTTCGGAAGGAACCAGGGGCTTCCAGTCCCTCACCTGCTCCGCTGCTGAGCGCGCCTCCTCGTTCAACCTCGTTCGAATCCTTCCGGCCTCGCGCTGAAGTTCGGCGGCCTCGGCCCGCTTCGAGAGATCGAGAGGGAAAAGCATCCGTGGGTAATCGTCGTTTTGGTCGCAGTCCTCGGTGTTGTTGAAGAAGGCGGCGAAGCGATAGTAGTCCTGCTTCTCAATCGGGTCGTAGGGGTGGGAGTGGCATTGGACACATCCAAAGGTGGTGGCGTTCCAGGCGGTCCAGGTGGTGTTCACCCGATCCAGCACGGCGGCGATGCGATACTCTTCGTCATCCGTGCCACCTTCGGTGTTGTTCTGCGTATTGCGATGGAAGGCGGTGGCCAGCAGGTCCTCGGCCTTCGGCTCCGGGAGAAGATCCCCTGCGAGTTGCTTGATAGTGAACGCGTCGAAGGGCATGTCCTCATTGAAGGCGCGGATGACCCAGTCGCGCCAGGGCCAGATGTCTCGGTGCGGGTCTTTCTCGAATCCGTAGGTGTCCGAGTAGCGAGCGAGGTCCAGCCACATCACGGCCCAGCGCTCTCCGAAGCGGGGTGAGGCCAGCAGGCGGTCGATAATCTGCTCCTTGGCTTTCGCAGGGTTTGCCCGTCGGTCCTGGAGGTAACTCGCATAATCCTCGGGGGTGGGAGGCAAACCGACCAAGTCGAGCGTGACGCGGCGCAACCAGTCTGCGGGAGTGGCTTCGGGGGAGGGTTTGAGACCTGCCGCTTCAAGGTGGGCGAGGATCAGGCGATCCGTTTTGGAGCGTCCCCAGGCCCGGTTTTTCAGAAGGGGCTCTGGGGGCTCCGCCGGAGGCACGAAAGACCAATGCTCGCTCCAGTGAGCCCCTTCCTGGATCCAGCGCTGGAGCGTCGCGATTTCTACGTCACTTAGGCGGGGGCCATGGTCTGGCTTGGGCATGACCTCCTCGGGATCCTTCGAGAGGATCCGGCGCACCACTTCCGAACGTTCTGGAGCCCCGGGCACGATGGCCGCCTTCCCGGATTTACCCTCCGCCAACGCTTTGTCCCGATAGAGGAAGGAGATGCGCCCTGCCGCCTTCACTCCGCCGTGACACGCCGTGCAATGATTGGCGAGGAGGGGCCGAATCTCGCGAGTGAAGTCGACCGTACTCCGCGCGAACTCAGCGCCCCACAGGGTGGTGCCGTTCGCCAGCAGTCCGAGGGCTGTCACCCAGACTCTCGCCAAGGAAGAGGGATATAAATTCATGAACGTTTCGTGCGGGGTCGCTGCCATCTGCCGCGTCGCGTAGAATAGGGACTCTTCTTGGCCAAGCTCAATTCAAAGCGGTCAAAACGGGGATTTTGAGAAAACGGAAACCGAGTGAACCTATCTGACCACTGTTTGTCATTTGCCAGCGCACCCAGCTTTCAGGGTTGTGGCGTGGTCTGACACTTGGCATGGTAGCCGCTAATGAACGGGATGCAACGGGTTCGCTCTATACTTTCCAGGGTTCTACAGAATGCAGCCTGACCTTCTTCATGCCATCCAGGCGAATCTTCTGTCGCCAGCTGTGCTGTTTTTTGTTCTGGGTGTCATCGCCTCGCTGTCCAAGAGCGACCTAAAGTTTCCGGAGGCCCTTTACGTTACCCTGACGATTTATCTGCTCACCGCGATTGGATTCAAGGGGGGAGTCGCGCTGTCGCAAGCCGGTTTCGAGGCTGTTTGGCGGCCGGGCCTGGCAGCCATTGTTCTCGGAACCCTTATTCCCCTGTGGAGTTATCCTGTGCTTCGATTTGTTGGCAAGCTAAGCGTTGCGGATTCGGCTGCGATCGCTGCGCATTATGGATCGGTGAGTGCGGTCACCTTTATCGCAGCAACGAATTTTCTCAAGCAGGTCAACGAGCCTTTTGAAAGCTATGCCACCGCCTTCCTAGCCGTGATGGAATCGCCTGCCATACTCGTGGGTATCATGTTGGGCAAGCGCGGGGGCAAGCGTGAGGGATCCTTGTGGGGCGGGGGTACTCGTCGGGCTTTGCACGAAGCCGCTTTTGGACGCAGCGTGCTCCTCTTGGTAGGCGCTCTGATCATTGGCGCCCTTTCGGGAAAGCGCGGCATGGACATGACGGAGGGCTTTTTTGTCACTCCCTTTCAAGGTGTTTTGGCCCTATTTCTCCTGGAGATGGGCATGGTGGCCAGCCGTCGGTTAGAAGATTTGAAACGAGTGGGCCTTTTCCTTCTCTGCTTTGGAATTGCTGCTCCGCTAGTCCACGGATTCATTGGCGTGGCTCTCGGTCACTGGGCTGGTTTGAGCTTGGGCGGCGCGACGCTGCTTGGAGTGCTGGCGGCCAGTGCCTCCTACATTGCGGCACCGGCCGCCATGCGCCTCTCCCTACCTGAGGCGAGTCCTACGCTCTATCTAACCTCAGCTTTGGCGATCACGTTCCCCTTCAACATTACCGTAGGCATCCCTATCTACTATGCCCTGGCTCGGTGGTGGAATAGCTGATGCATGAAAACACATCCCATGAAATTGGTCACGATCATCTGCGAGGCTCTAGCGAGGGAGCACCTGCTAGCCCTCTTTGCGGAAGTGGGTGTCCATGGATACACCCTCTTTCCGGTCGAGGGTGCAGGATCACAAGGAAGGCGTCCGGGCGATATCGCTGAGTTTGGCAATATCCAGGTCGAGGTTGTGGCTGCTCCGGCGCTGGCAACCGTGCTTATGGAGCGCCTCCAGGCCGAGTTTTTCCCTCGCTTCGCTCTGATCGTTTATGAGTCGGATGTGCGAGTGCTTCGTCCCTCGAAGTTTTGAGTTCTCTCCGTCGCGGCGTCCTCCCTTTTTTCTCGCTGCTTTGCGTTCACGCCTTCTTAGCAAGCACATCGATCACCTGCGCTGCTGCGGCGAAACCCATGGCTCCCGTAACGAACGTTGCGGATCCGTAGCCCGAGTCGCAGTTCAGGCGAGGTCCTCGAGGGTCTGTTTCGCTGTCGGTCGCGCCGTTCGACTCAGCCGGTGGTTTTCGGGAAGGTTCGAGGCTATACACCGCTGGAATGTCCCAGGCCCCGGGCCCTTTGGGGAATCCGTGCAGGCTGCGCAAGCGGCCGCGAACCTCGGCGAGGAGTCGGTCCTGCACAGTATGGGCCAGGTCGGCGGCACGAATGCGGGTGGGATCGATGCGGCCGCCCGCCGAGCCGCAGACGACCAGCGGCAGACCGCGGCGTCGACACTCCGCGATCAGAAGGCACTTGTTGTGCAGGCTATCGATGGCGTCGACCATGCAGTCGAATCCTGGGGAGAGAAGGCTGTCGGCGCTTTCTGCCGTGAAAAAGTTGGTTACTGGCGTGACCGAGCATCCTGGATGGATGGATCGGATGCGGTCGGCCATCGCCGAAACCTTTGGTTGTCCAATCGATCCATCCAAGGCGTGGATTTGTCGGTTGACGTTGGTGATGCAGAGATCATCTAGATCTACCAGGGTTAGGCGGCCCACCCCTGAGCGCGCTAAGGCTTCAGCCGTCCATGAGCCGACCCCTCCGATTCCAACCACGACGACATGAGCGGCTTGAAAGCGGGAGGTGGTCTGGCGGCCGTAGAGGCGCTGAATCCCTCCAAACCTAGCGTCATAGTCCGTTTCGCTCATCGGCGCGATTTTCTAGCATGCTCATGGGTTTGGAACACACAAATAACAGTGGGCAGGGGCCTTTAAGGAGCCTTCCTTCGTCGGCTTCGACGGTCGGGAGTTTCCCTCAGGATTGCTTGTGAGGGCCCGTCTGGGTGCAGGGAGAGGGGTGATCCGAGACAGGCCAGTCAGGCAGCCACATGAACGAAATGCGTGACATGGATCAAGGTTGATTGACAAAGGGGATCAGGCTTTGGCTTAATGTCGCTGTCTTTCGCCTCATGACAGGGCGGCAGGCCGGTCGGTAGGATACCCAAGTGGCCAACGGGGGCAGACTGTAAATCTGCTGGCTTACGCCTTCACTGGTTCGAATCCAGTTCCTACCACCATTCTTTCTCCCTACCCCCATCTGCGACATTTCTGCTCGCTTTAGCGAAGATCCGCGCGTTCAATGCAGGCTAATGGCTTCTTGAGCTATGTCTGAAACCAGCGATAAGTCACCGGGGATTGATCGGGATCGGTGGGCGCAGTTCAGCGCCACGTCCTGGACGAACCTTATCGCCGCGCGCCAGGGGGATACGGTCGCGGGCGAAGCGGCTTTGGAGAAATTGTGCCGGAGCTACTGGTATCCCCTTTACGCACATGTCCGACGCCGGGGTTTTGATCCCGATCTTGCGCAGGATCTCACCCAGGACTTTTTTTTCCGAATTATCCGGGAGAACTATCTGGGGTCGGCGGATCGCACCAAAGGCAAATTTCGCTCCTTCCTCTTAGCGGCACTGGACCATTTCCTCCTCGATCAGCGCAAGAGGGCCAACGCGCAGAAGCGTGGGGGCGGGCAGACCATCATCTCCCTGGATGATGAGGATCCGGAGGGCCGTTTTCTCAACGAGCCAGCCGTGGACATGTCCCCGGAAAAGATTTTCACCCGCCAATGGTTTCTCACCCTTTACGATGAGGTGTTGAGCCAGCTTCGGGACGAGTGTGTGGCGGCAGGCAAAGGGGCTCAGTTCGACGTCTTGAAGGTGTTTTTGACGGATGACACGGGCTTTCGAGATTACGCTGAGCCGGCGGCTCTTCTTGGCATGAGCACCAATGCGGTGGCGGTGGCAGTGCACCGATTGCGAGAGAAGTGCCGCGACCTTATGTATGCCGAGATTGCCCGGACCGTCGCCAGTCCGGAGGAGTTGGAAAGCGAGGTACGCCATCTCCTTGCCACCCTCGAGCGGTAGGTTTCGCTGAGAACGGAGAAGGGGCCACCATGGCTATTGCATTTCTCCGCTTAGCGAAGCGGCTCCTTGCCGAGGTACTTGGCGACGGCTTGGGACCGGGAGCGCACGTGCAGACGTTCGTAGATGCTTTTTACATGACTGTTCACGGTGGAGTAGGTGACCCCGATCTGGTCGGCGATCTCCCGGTAGGATCCTCCCTTTGCCAGCAGCTCGAGAACCTCGCATTCCCGCGGACGTAGCAGTGCGGCGACGGCTTCCCCCCCTGGTTTAGCGTCCTGGAACGACTTCACTACACGGCGGGCGATCTCAGCCGTCATGGGGGCTCCCCCGCTGTGCACTTCCTCCACCGCTGACAAGATCCGGCTGGGCTCCGAACGTTTGAGCAGATACCCGCTGGCTCCGGCCTTCAAGGATTCAAAAATCAGATCCGTGTCCTCGTAGACAGTGAGCATGAGAAACTGGGTGCTAGGGCAGGCGGCTTTTAGGTGTCGCACGCATTCGATTCCAGACATCTTGGGAAGGTTGATGTCCACCAGCGCGACGTTGGGAGGGCTCTTAGGCAGGTGTTGGAGTGCGTGCTCGGAGTTGGGATGGACGGAAAGGCACCTGAAGCGCGAAAAGCCGCTGAGCATGGCAACCAGGCCGTCTCTTAGGCCGCTGTCATCCTCGATCAGTGAGACGCTTATGCGCGCCTGTGGAAGTGTGGGGGTGTACGTCATGGGATTGATATTGATGCTGGGCTGGCCCGTTAAGAGGCTGCGGTGTCGAAGGGAAAACAGATCTCGATGCGAGTTCCTTGGAGCGGTGCGCTTTCAAGCGAGAAGCGTGCTTGGACGCTTTCCGCTCGTTTGCGCATGTTAGCCAGCCCGTTGCCCTGGCCTTCCGCCTCGTGGGGGTGAAAACCGTGTCCGTCGTCGGAGATGGCCAGACTTCCCCCTTCCAGGTCATAGCTGAGCGTGAGCCGGATGCGGGCGCCTCCGGAGTGCTTGATGGCATTGTTGAGTGCCTCCTTGCAGACCAGGAAGACATTGTGCCGGAGTTCGGTAGTGAGCGGAATACACGGGATGTGGGAAGGCATTTGCAGGTCGAAACTAAGGCCTGATGGCATGATCATGTCCTGCGCTGTTTGGGCAAGATAGCCTGCGAGCTGGTCCAGTGAATTTTTCTTTGGGCTGACCGCCCAGACGATCTCGTCCAAGCTTCGGACCGCGTCCCGGGCGAGAGCGGATATCTTCGGGAGGCCTCCGCCTTCTTGTCTCGAGGGGGAGAATTCGGGGGATTCGACCAGTTCACTCACCAACCCGAGATGGGTCAGTCGTGCGCCGAGATCGTCATGCATGTCTTTTGCGATGCGCGACCGTTCCCGTTCCAGGGCGTTTTGTTTCTCAAATTGAAGGATGCGCCGTTGGATTCTAAGGCGCACAGCCTGGACCACCGAAACGATCGCGAGAACCAGACCGGCACAGAGCAGAAAAAACCACCAGGTCTGATAGAAGTGAGGCGCGAGCTTGAATCGAAGGGTTCGGTCGATGTTGCCCCAAACGCCGTGATTGTTGCAGGCGCGGATTAGGAACTGGTAGTCGCCGGGGTCCAGGTTGGTGTAGTGGGTGACACGGCGGTCGCCGGCGTCTGTCCACTTTCGATCGTGACCAGCCAGTTGGTACTGAAAGCGAACCTTTGATGACTCCTCGAACGAGGTTGCTGTGTAGCGGATTTCAATCACTCGCGCTTCCCCCGCGCCTAGCAATAGATCCACGGGGCCCAGCCGGTCTTGGGGCGGTGGAGCTACGGTTGAACGAGCGGCTTCCGCTTCCACTCGGGAGCGCGGACTCATGCCATCTCCGTGCCGCACTTGGCCGTTGGCACTCACCTGCTCGATGACGACACGCGGCGTCTTGAGATTGCTCTGGATGTGCAGCGGGTCGATGCGGACAAGCCCCTTCGTGGTAGGGAACCAGAGTGCCCCATCCCTGCTTTTCCATCCCGACGGTTGGCTTCCCCCGTTGGTTTCGGCGCTGAGCATTCCATCCGATTCTCCGAAGGGAGTGGACGTGAGGGAAGGCTCGAGTCCGTCGGCGACAGCATTGGCGTCCTTTCGAGCGACGCGATAGATCCCTCGATTGCAGCTAATCCATAGGTTGTCCAGGCTGTCGATCAGGATCCAGTTCACTACATTGTCAAGCAGCCCTTCTTGACGCGTTAGGGTGCGGAACGATCCATTCTTAAAGCGCGAGAGCCCAGAACCGGTTCCCACCCACAAGGCTCCGTCCTCGTCTTCGACAATGCAGGTGACCTCCATATCGCAAAGACCTTCCTTTCGCGTATACCTGTGTGTTTGGCCGTCCTGCAGTTTCAGAAGGCCGCTGCCATAGGAGCCGAGCCACATGGCCCCATGGGAGTCCTCATGGATGGCGCGGATGTCGAGTCCTGCAGGACCTGTATTGCTCAGGACGAGGCTGTGCTGGTCTCCGGCTAGGCGGTGCAATCCATCCAGCATACCGAACCAGACCACGCCTTTTCGGTCTTGATAGATACTTCGGACGTTGAGTTCGCGATAGACGTTGAAGCGGTCGACGACCTTGGGAAAGATAGGCTGCCAGCGATTGTCCTGGAGTCGAAACAGTCCAGATCCTCCATAGCCGACCCAGAGCGAGCCGTCGTTATCCGGCCAGAGGGAGTAGGGCAAGCCATACGTGCCGGGTCCTCGGGGATTGTGCATGCGACGGATGTGCTGATTCTTCAGTTGGAAGACATCATGCGACGTGCCGATCCAGAGGGTGCCAGCCTTGTCTTCGCACACCGACCAGATATCATTGTCGATCCAGTTCGTGGAGAGTTGGAGGGTCGTGAACCGTCGCTCCTGAAGGAGATGCAATCCATCTTCGCGAGTGCCCGCCCAGAGGTTCGACTCTGTGTCCTTTAGAAGGCAGTCCACGGAAAGGAGGGCAGGGTGTTTGTGCATGCCGATGACCTCCTCTGGGGTTTCGGAGGAGGTTTGTTTCCGTATGCGGAGCAGGCGACCGTCTTCGATCACCCAAGCTTCATTGTTCTCAAGATGAACGATGGACTGGATTTCATTGGTGATAAGCGTTGTGCCCTCCGCCCTGAGCCCTGCAATCATGCGGAGCGAATCGCCTTCCGTTTGGTAGGCACCAAAGAGTCCGCCGAACTCGATCACCCCTGCCTGTTGCCTCTTTAGGTAACGAACCCAGCCACTGCGCGTGCTACAATCGAAGATCATCTTTGACTCGCCGGTGGAGCGATCCCACCGCATGACTCGGTAGCGGTCCGCATACCAAAGGCGGCCGCTCTCATCCTCTTGGAGCATTCGGATGGAGCGGACACCTGGGAAGGGTGTCCGGTAGCTCTCTCTCAGTCCGCTGTCGTCGAATCGCAGGATTTGACCCTGTGTGCCTACCCAGACTCCTCCCATGCGTGCGGGCGTCACTCCCGCGGGGTCCTGGCCTTTTAGCACGTCTCCGCTGCTTGCGTAGCCCTGCCACTGGTGATCCTTGTGGTGGAGCAGTCCTCTCTTGGTGCAAACCCACAAGGTTTTATCCTCTGCCTCGGTGATGCCGAGCACGTGGTCGTCCGTAAGCTGCATCACAGGGAGAGTCGATTTCTCGAAGATCGTAAACCGGACCCCGTCGTAGCGGGCCAAGCCGAAAATCGTGCCAAACCAGAGATAGCCTTCGCTGGACTGGTGCAAGCAGGTGATGCAGTTTTGCGGTAATCCCTGCTCTACCTTCCACTGCGACACCCGGAAACGTGAGGTGAGATCTCCAAAGAGCTGTTCCTGAGGCAATCCTGATTGGAAAGTCGTATCCACATCCTCTCCAAACAGCGACACACTCCCCCCCAAGAGCAGGGCAGCTAAAATTAAGTGGAGGGCTTGGAACCTCAAGGCCATGTGAGAATCTTTTGTATCAAGTAACCGGGATGGGTCCAATCTAATTCTCCCCTTTCCTCCGGGCGACGAATTGTGTTTAGTCCGGCCCGCACATGCACAAGACTGCACTTATGTTCGCTGGCCAGGGTGCCCAGGCCGTGGGGATGGGCAAAGATCTGGCGGAGGCCTCGCCGACAGCGCGCGCGTGGTTCGATCGGGCTAACGCCGCGCTTGGCTACGATCTCTCCTCGATTTGTTTTAGCGGCCCGGAATCGGACCTCACCCAAACTGAGCACGCTCAACCTGGTATCTATCTTGTTGGATGGGTGGCGCTTATGGCTCTTAAGGAGCGAATTCCGTCCCTGCAGTTTCAGGCCACAGCTGGACTCTCTCTGGGGGAGTTTACGGCCTTGGCCGCTGCGGGAGTTCTGTCCTTCGAGGAGGGGATCCGGTTGGTTCGTCAGCGGGGGCTTTATATGCAGCAGGCCTGCGATGTCACCCAGGGCGGCATGGCCGCGGTCATCGGCCTGGATGAGGAGAAGACTCGTGCCGTTTGTTTGGAGGTCGGGGTGACGCTGGCGAATCTCAATTGCCCGGGTCAGATCGTGATTTCAGGCCCGGCGGAGCTCATGGCGACCGCTTGCGAGCGGTGCAAGGCTGCCGGAGCAAAAAAGGCCATGCCCCTCAAGGTGGCGGGTGCCTACCACTCCCCGCTGATGGCCTCGGCGCAGCCGAAACTGCGTGCTGCCCTCTCTGGCATCGTTCTTCAGCCGCCTGCCGCACCGGTGATGGCGAATGTGACCGGTCTTCCGCATGGGAGCCCTACCGAGATCGCGGATCGTTTGATCGAACAGGTGACGGCCCCTGTTCGGTGGGAGGAATCGATGCGCTACCTCATCGCCCAGGGATTCACCCGTTTTATTGAATTGGGACCCGGCAAAGCTCTGAGCGGCTTCATGAAGCGGATTGACGATTCCGTGCAGATCTTGAACGTGGCTGACGCGGCGTCCCTAGACGCTACAGTCCAGGCGTTGCTTGCCCCCGCCCCAGCGGTCTCCTAGCTATCTCAAACCTCAACAATCATTTTATTTTGCTTATGTCATCACTCGCCAATCAAGTTGCCGTGGTCACGGGTGCCGGTCGTGGGATCGGCCGGAGTATCGCTCTGAAGTTCGCTGGTGCCGGGGCCAACGTGGTCTGTGTGTCTCGCAGCAGCGAGAACTCGGAGAAGACCGCCGCCGAGGTGCGTGCTCTTGGCCGAACCGCGTGGGCTGTGGCCGTGGACGTCTCCGAGGGTGTCGGGGTCGCGGCCGCTGTGGAGAAGATTCTGGCGGAGGTCGGTCGTGTGGATATCCTGGTTAACAACGCTGGCATCACGCGAGACGGGCTTCTCATGCGCATGAGCGAGGCGGATTGGGATGCGGTATTGGACACCAACCTCAAGGGGGCCTTTCATTTCACCAAGGCCCTTGCTCGCAGCTTCCTGAAGCAGCGGAGCGGACGGATCATCAACATTGCCTCGGTCATCGGACTCATGGGTAACGCAGGCCAAGCGAATTATGCTGCCAGCAAAGCCGGCCTCATCGGTTTCACTAAATCGATTGCGAGGGAATTTGGATCCCGGGGTATCACAGTCAATGCGATCGCCCCCGGTTTCATTGAAACCGACATGACAGCCAGCCTCGGGGAGGATATTAAGGCAGGCCTGCTTAAGCAGATTCCGCTGGGGTTTTTGGGGCAGTCGGACGATGTTGCCGAGGCGGCTCTTTACCTTGCCGGGGCATCCGGACGCTACGTCACAGGACAGGTTTTGACGGTGGACGGTGGGATGGTGATGTAAAAAACGGCTCGACACCGTCGCTCTGCCTGGATACACACAGCCCGATTTTCGACCCAGCAACCGAATCGCAGGGTACACCTATGTCCCTCGGTCTGGACTCGAAGGCGGGAAACAGGACTTGACGGTCACTGGGACCTGACTTAGACAGACGCAAACTTAATTGGAGACATACATGGCTGAGAAAACGATCGAGGAAAGAGTAAAGGCGATCATCGTCAACCAACTGGGGGTGACGGCTGATCAGGTGAGTGGCGATGCCAAGTTCATTGAAGACCTTGGGGCGGATTCGCTCGACACTGTCGAGTTGGTCATGGCCTTGGAAGAGGAATTTGGGAATGAGATTCCTGACGAGCAAGCCGAGAAGCTTCAGAGCGTCGGGGATGTCGTCAAATACATTGAGGATCTCCAGCGCAAGTAGTTGGGGCGGAATTTAAGCAGAGGCAGCTCTGGCCAAACAGCCTGGCTGCCTCTTTGTTTTATGGCCAATTCATCCAGCGATCGACGGGTGGTGATCACCGGTCTGGGCGTGGCTTCACCTCTCGGCAATAGTTCCGAAGAGCTGTGGAAAAACCTCCTAGACGGTCAATGTGGTATTGAGCGCATCAGTCATTTCGATGCGACTGCTTTTGATACCCAGATTGCAGCCGAGGTCAAAAATTTTGATGCGGTAGGCGCGTTCCCATCTGCGAAAGAGCTGAGGCGAACCGATCGTTTCAGTCAGTTGGGCATCTTTGCTGGCTGGCAGGCGCTTAAGGATTCTGGATTGGACTTGGATAAAGCCAATCGCGATGAAATTGGGGTCTTCCTGGGCTCGGGAATTGGTGGGCTGCAGACCACCGCTGAGCAGCATTCGATCCTGATGAACAAGGGCCCCGGGCGGCTTTCGCCCTTCATGATCCCGATGCTGATTCTGAACATGGCTTCAGGCCTGTTCTCGATGTTTCACAAGTTGAGAGGGCCCAACGTGGCCACCTGCTCGGCCTGTGCTACGGCGACACATGCTATCGGTGAGGCATGGCGTACGATCAAGATGGGCGATGCCTTGGTGATGTTTGCCGGTGGAACGGAGGCAACCATCGTTCCTTTGGGCATTGGTGGCTTCTGCGCCATGAAGGCCATGAGCACCCGAAACGACGATCCCAAGCGATCCTCCCGACCTTTTGACCTGGGGCGTGACGGGTTTGTGATGGGTGAGGGTGCCGGGGTTGTGGTTCTTGAGGAGTTGGAGCATGCGCGCGCACGGGGTGCCCGGATTTATTGCGAGTTGGTGGGGTATGGCAATACAGCGGATGCCAATCACATGACGGCTCCGGCTCCGGGTGGAGAAGGGGCGGCCCGCTGCATGCGCATGGCGCTGCGGAGCGCGCGGCTTAATCCAACGGACATCAACTACATCAACGCTCATGGTACCTCGACGCCGCAGGGCGACGTCTGTGAGACGCAAGCCATCAAGACGGTGTTTGGTGACCATGCCCGTGCTGTAGCGATCAGCTCCACGAAGGGGGCTACGGGGCATATGCTGGGCGCGGCAGGTGCGGTAGAGACGGCGATCTGCGCCATGGCGATTGAGGATGGGATCGTCCCCCCCACCTTAAACCTGGATGAACCCGATCCACAGTGTGACCTAGACTACGTGCCTCATACAGCGCGCAAGATGAAGGTGGACGCGGTGGTGAATAACTCCTTCGGCTTCGGAGGTCACAACGCCAGTGTTGTGCTGAAGAAATTCGTAGGCTGAAGACGCTTTAACACCCTTTCTGGTGCGTGTTTGATGCCTCGTGCCAAACCTATTCGACGTGAGCGCCGCCCGGTGGTCTTGACCATCGCTGGCTCCGATAGCGGTGGGGGTGCCGGTATCCAGGCTGACCTCCGAACCTTCACACGTTTTGGGGTCCATGGGCTGAGTTGCCTGACCTGCCTCACCGCCCAGAATCCTAAGGGGGTGAGAGGCGTGCTTCCCGTTAATCCGCGCTTCCTCCGCCTGCAGCTAGAGGCGGCGTCACAGGAACTTCCCCCTCAGGCCGCGAAGACCGGGATGCTCTATTCAGCCTCGCTGATTCGGGAAGTGGTGGCGTGGCGTCGTGCCTACCGAGCGCTGCCTTTGGTGGTGGATCCGGTGATGGTGTCTACGAGCGGGGCCCAACTGCTCAAAGCGACGGCCATTCGTCAGCTCTGTGATCAACTCTTTCCCTTGGCAAGTCTCATCACCCCCAACCTGGATGAGGCGGCTGTTTTGCTGGGGTGGGCCGTGCGAAACGAGGAGGAGTTGGAGGAGGCTGCGCGGCAGATTCACGGCCGCTGGGGGTGTCCCGTGCTTCTGAAGGGCGGACATCTTCGTGGCGTGCCCGACGCAGTGGACGTGTTCTGGGACGGATGCACGCAACGACGGTTGAAGGCTCCATTTGTTCGGGGGATCTCCACGCATGGTACGGGCTGTACCTACTCGGCGGCCATCGTTGCGCGTGTGGCGCTGGGCGATGGGCTAGAGGAGGCTGTCCGCATCGCGAAGCGCCATGTGACTGCCTGCATTCGTGGCTCTGTCCGGATTGGGAGCCACTTCACGCTTGCCTGATCGCCTGTCATTTTCGGGTCGGTGGAGTAGAAGGCCGGCATGAATCGCCGCGAATTTCTTCAAGCGACCGCTGCAACGGTCGCTCTCTCCGGTATGAGCGCTTATGGTGCTGAATTTGCAGATCAGAAAAAGCGGGTTGGGTTGATGGGTGCCGGCTGGTATGGCAAGGCAGATCTGCTTCGTCTTATCCAGGTCGCTCCGGTGGAGGTGGTGTCCCTGTGTGATGTGGACAAGAGTGTGAATGCTTCGATTCGAGCGGTGAGTTTCGATGTGGGGGGCACGCTCATTGCCCCTTGGCCTTCCGTGGAACGGGTTTACGCTGAGGTGGCGGCGGAGCATGGATGTCCCGGTCTCTCTGAGGATCTCCTTCAGCGCCAGTTCAAAGCGGCATGGGCCGCTCGCAGCGGCTTTGGCTATTCCCTTGCTGAATGGAGGTTGCTCGTGGAACAGACCTTTGGGGGGACCACGGCAGCTGAGCGCATCGAAGAGATCTTTCCATCCCTTTACAGGCGTTTTTCTGAGCCAGGATGCTGGCGCGTGTATTCGGATGTCCGGTCCGTTCTTGCGGTCCTGAGCGCACGCGGAATGCGATTGGCGGTCACCTCCAATTGGGATGAACGTCTGCGGCCCCTCCTCGCCAAACTGAATCTTGCGCACCATTTCGACGTGGTGGTCGTATCCGGCGAAGAGAGGGTCCACAAGCCCGACCGAAGGCTCTTTTTGCGCACTTGCACCGAGCTTGGCCTTCCGCCTTCCGACGTGTTGCATGTGGGGGACAGCTGGGGGGAGGATGTGGAAGGAGCCCGATCAGCGGGCCTATCCGCACTATACGTCCCTCGACACGGTGGGTTGGACCAGCCTAGGTTTCCGCTGGCGGCTGCGCTGGGGCTTGTCGAAGCGTGTGAGGAGCCAAGCCCTTAAGGTTTCGGAGTTTAGGACGATGCAAGTCTGGGTGTGCGTGGGGGCTTTGCGCCGAGCGCAACCTTCATTTGATTGTGGTGTTTGACCCCTGTGTGTGGAACTGTATGGTGCGCTTATGAACAACCGGCCGTCACGAATCCGTTGGTCGTTGGGGCTTACTTTAGGGTTCGTCATATCGTCTGCTCTTCCTCTCATGGGCGAGCAGGCTCCTGGCAGCGTTGCCGCCACTGAGGACGCCGAGGCGGCAGGTCCTGCTGTAGGTTCTCCTGCCACGGAGACCAGTCCCGCCGTACCGGAGAATCCTTATAGGCCCATCTCCCTCAGGAACGCTTTCGCATTGGTGCCTCCTCCGGTTGTCCCGCCTCCGGATGTTGCGCCGCCTCCGCCGCCTCCGCCTCCCATTCAAGTGAAGCTTTCAGGATTGACCGATCTGCTTGGGCGCAAGATGGCCTTTTTGGTGCTCACGGAGCAGGGGCCTGGCAAGCAGCCCAAGTCGCGCCGATTGGCGGAAGGAGAGAAGGAATCAGGTATCGAAGTTCTCTCCATCGATTTCGATTCGCGTTCCGTTAAGCTAAATAACAATGGATTTGTCACGAATCTTGGTTTCGCTAAATTGGAAGCCTCGGCTCCAGTGGCGGCTCAAATTCCCAATCCTGGCGGTGGCCCGCGCGTCCTTCCCAACTTTAACCCTGCGCCTGGAGGCCCGGTGCCCCCTCCTCCCACCGCCCTTAACCACGATGGCGGTGGTTCTGTGATCATCGGCAAGCAGAGCGGGGGTGGAGAGTTTGGCGGAAACCGAGGGGGCGTTTTCACTTCGGGTGCAGCGCCTGTTTTTCCGAGTGGTAATTCCGGCGGCGTTCAAACGAGCACCTCCTACGGAGGAGGCTCGGGGGGCTCACTCTCTCCCAGCTACAATGGCAACTCCACTATCCCAGCTGGCGCCAACTCCCTCCCATCCCGCGAACCTCGAGTGTCCTCAGGTCGTGTCAGGAACTTCCAAATCCCAGTACCCCCTGCTATTCCGATGCCGGGTGGCGGCTGAGCCTAGCAAGCCAGCGGACTTAGAATGTTGTTTCGTACGTTGCCCGTCAGGGCCGCTCAACTCGCGTTTCTAGGATCATCAGCGCATTGGATCTTTTCCCGCAGTAAAGCAAAAGGAGCGGCCCGAAGGCCGCTCCTTGTTCAGGGTTCAAATGAACCGACTTGGTCTAGAGCTGTCGCACGCGATAGAACCGGCCAGCTTTGGTGATCTGTGTATCCCGCTTCTCCAGCGTCGTCGCCGTTGCTGTCACGGATCCGCCTAGGGGAGCCCATCCCCCGTTCAAGCTGTCGGCATACTCCACTTGATAACTGGCTCCTACCATCGAATCCCAGCGAATCGTCAAACCGCTGAGGTCCAGAGACGCACGGATCAGCAGCAACGTGGAGGTGGAGGGGTACACCGTGATCGGATACGTTGCCGCCACGGTTAGGGCGGGAGATCCGTTGTCAGTGGCAGAGATCGTGACGTTGAAGCTTCGCCCTGAGTGCGCTTCAGTGGGTTTCCAGGAGAAGCGCCCCGTGGTTGGGTCGAGGAGCGCCCCTTCCGGCTGGCTATCTACGAAACGGAAACCCAAGGATTGGGTGGGGATGTCGGTGTCTTGCGCGGTGCTAAAGGAAACCGTGTCTCCCACGTGCACGTGACGACCTCTCTGATCGAGGAAGTAGGGCGCTGTGTTCACTTCGCGCACCGCGATGTTGATCGTTTCGCTGGTCTGGAGGCTTGGGTTGCCGTTGTCATTGACCCTGAACGTCACCGAGACGATATCGGGTCCTTGTACCTCGCTCGGACGCCAGACGAAGAGGCCTCTCGGAGTGATGCTTGCCCCGATTGGCGCGCCAGGCCCGAGTGTGAAGACCAGTTGGTCGGCACCTTCCTCGTTATCCGTCGCGCTGAGTTGGAGGGTCAGCCGACGTCTTTCATCGATGACCTTGTTACCGATGCGCGCTAGAACGGGAGCGGTGTTTTGGCCGGCCAGCTTGTTCGCGGAACGTGGCGAGGGCTGGGGGAAGAACACGATGGAGTTGCCGCCATCCGGCAGACGGCCCTGGCTGATATTGTTGGTTTGAGAGGCGAACTTGACCAGATCGATCTCGCTGCCATCTGGGGCATAGAGGCCGATCGCCTCGCCGGCACGCGCGAGCTGGAAGCTAACGTGCAGATCGGGCGAGGTGTTGGTGTTCTGGCCCGGGCTGCCATCGGCCCACACCAGGAGATATCCGCCGGCAGGGACCAAGGTGCCAGCAGGGATCTTGAACTGGCTCTTGTTCGCCGGGTTGTCGGTCAAGTAGTAGCCACCCAGAGCGGCATCTGTCCGGCCAGGGTTATACAACTCGAACCAATCGTCCGCTGCGGGTGGGATGTCGGCGGGATCCAGAAGGAAGCCGGTGTTGCTCGCCATCCACTCGTTGATGCGGACCGCCACGGGTTTGGACACCCCGCTGTTGGTAGCTCCGGGTGTCGGGAACGACATGACGATTCTGAAGAAGGGCTGCGCATCTGGCACGGAGCCGTAGGACTCATCGGCCTTGATACCTTCATAGTTCAGATAGTCGATGATCTGTAGTTCGTCGGCCACCCTGCGCGACAGGGCCACCGAGCCCGCTGTGGGCTGGGCTCGGAAGGAAGTGTGCCATTGCTGCAGTGTGGTGTCGTCCACATCCCCGTCTAGCCAGACGAGTTTTCGCTCCCCGGGTTGGATTAGACTGCCGGCTGGGAATGCCCACGAGGTCAGGTTCGTGTAAGTGTCTGAGAGGAAGTAGCCCGTCAGACTCAGGATCTGGGACCCGGTATTGTAGAGCTCGAGCCAAGGGTCGCGTTCGCCCTGAGGATCGGTCGGCCCCTGGGTAATGAATGGGGAGATCTCATTGATCCAAAGGTCAGGATAGGCCGCCACTGTCCCTACCGTGGCGTTCCTCACTCCAGGGGTTCCGAAGACTCGAGCGACCGTTTGGGTGACCCCAAGGGTCCCGCCGGGAGTGAATCGGAATGCCAACGAAGCAGCCGGACCTTGAGCGGGCTGTCCGTAGTGGGTCCAGTAGCTCAGGGTATAAACGTTGCTGATGGTTACAGGTATTGCGAACTGAGTGATGGCGCTGTTGCTGACCGTGCTGCCCGGCGCATTGGCCACGATGTGCAAGCTGGTCGCTCCCTCTTTCACGAGTTGGGTATCGAGGGAGCTACGGAAGTGATTTGAGGCGACTCGCCACGAGCCGGCCAGCGCATTTTCGAAATCCCCGTTCTTGAGCACGTTTTCGCCGACGCCTGCCTGCGTGCCCGCGACCAGTTTTACATCGTCAAGGTAAACGTTGCCCGGAGCCGTCATGAAGAAGAACAGGTTGCGGCTGCCTACCTTGCCGGTCACGCTGGTGAAACGCCAGCCGTCGCCTCCATCCGACCAGTTGCTGACACGGCTGTTGTCCTGCAGAGCATCCACTAGCTCCAGGGACACCCCTTCAACCATGGGCTTGAGGGGCCAAGGATCCTGTGCCTCATACCGCACGCGATCAACCACGATCGACTCCGAGCCGGGTGCCAGCCCAGGCCGTAGAAGCGTCAACGTTTCGCCGTCGGGATCGAGTGTTCCTTTAAACTCCCCTAGGAGAGCCGTCTGCAAACCGAACTTTGAGCCAAAGGCGAACTGATCACGAACAATGACCAAGTATTGTCCTGGGGCAATGACGCTCCCATACGGGAAGTCGAAGTCGACGCCACTCAGGCGCCAGTTGCTCAGGTTGAAGGCAAAGAAAGTCGACCTGTTGTGGATTTCAACGAAGGCAGCATCAGGATTGGCAGGCGAGTAGGAAATCTCGTTGATGACAACCTGCCCCTCCGGGTCCTGAATCTGACGGTCATAAACCGCTGTGATGGTCCGAGTGCTGTTCGCAAGGGCGTTCCCGAAGCGATCGAGCCCCTGTACCACCAGATCATTGGTCCCCGGATTCAGCGGCACGCGCAGCGACCAGTAGATAGGGCGGTCGCTGATGGAGTTCCACGTGACGGGATACTTCACCCCATTAATCGCGATCGAGTCCACCTTCACAGGTGCGGCACCCGTCAGGGTGATGAAGTTCAGATTTGTGCTGATGAAGTTGGTGCCATAGGTCAGGAAGTCCGTGCGCGGAAGTTTGGTGTTCAGGATGTCGTCGCGACGCTGGCGAACGAAATCTTTCAAGCCTGCGGTGGAGGAGGGCGCAGCTCCGTTGTCCGCCAGGCCCTTGAACTTGGAATCCAGCTGGAGAGCGAAGACCTCCGCACGCAGAGGACCTTCAGCTGCCTCCTGACAGATACGGAGATATATGCGACGGAAATGTGGGTCGCGATACATCCGGGCGATCATGGGCTCGTTGGTGGCGAAGAGGTCCGTCGTTGGGCCGTCGCTACCGGATCCGAGGTCGAAGTCGATATCCCAAAGCAGCAGGCCCCATTTGCCGCTTACGGGCTTGTAAGCAAACATGTTCTTCCCGCGGTTGTAGCCGTAAGCGTCCCAATTTCCAACGATGTGATGCATGGCGAACACGCTGAGCCAACGCTCCACGTCGATCACGCTGCTCACCGCCTCGATATACGGATTCGGGGAGCCCGCTGAGAGAGCGTCCACCACTTTGAACAGCTCGGAGAAGTCGTTCGGGTTTTCGCCCGCACCCACCGAGCGGGGGCGCCAGCAGACTCGGTAGCGCGCCGCCTTTTTGCCTTCCAGGGTCAGAAACTGCTCGAGGGTAGCGTCCACGTTGCCCACCTTGTCGTCACCTTGGTCAGAAAACTCAAACCAATCCTCAATCTTGAGGAAGGGACCATCCTGGTCATTGTTGTAGTATTGATCGATGACATCCGCATTGGGCTGCTGGGTGTCTTCATAGGTTGAGCTCGCACGCCGCAGCCCATTGAAATACATGAAGAAGTGGCGGCGGTGATTGTAAGGGACGCCCATCTTGCGGGCGATCCAGTAGCTGGATTGCTCAGCCAGCTTGGAAGGGTCGTTGTCGGTGTTGCCGACGGATCCAAGAACGAAGTCGGTCACTCCGAGGAGCAAGTCGTCGGAAGGTGCTTTCAGGATGTAGTCGCAGACTGACCCTGCGGGTCCGTCGTAGCCTGGAGTGTGCCAAGGGCTGCCGCTGTAGAGCGTCTGTGCATTGTAGATAGACCGGAAGTCATTGTAGACAAAGGTGCAGTCGAGCGGGTGATTGCTCTGCTTGCCTCGTGTGCGCCACTCGGTGACGGTTGCTGCAGTGCACCAGATGCGATAACTTCCCAAGGCGCTCGTCGGCTGTGTCTCCCCGAACCGGACGAGACATTCGCGCGCGGGTGCATCGTTGGGGAAGGGTGTTTGTGCTGGTGTTTGCGCCCCATCTTTAGCGACTAGATAGAACGCCACCATGGCGTTGTTACCTTGGCCAGGAATCATCGTGCTGAAGATTCCGTCGCCTGGGATCAGATCCCCTTCGGTGCCGTCATCGGTCAAAGAGACCTCCTTGTAGCTTGCGACAGCACCAGGGCCGTCGAGCCTCCAGAAGGCCGAGAGACTGGAGATACCCTGAGGGTCGGAAACCCGAGCGGTGACTCGAATCGCCTCGCCTGCCTGAGGCAGAACCGGAGCGTGTGCGACGTCGAAGATGGCGGGACCAGCATTCTCCACGGCTCGGCTGTTTCTTGCTCCTGGGGTTCCCAGGTCGCGGGGAAGGGTCATGATTCCGGGACACTCTAGGAAGTTCCCGCGGAGACGGAGGAGGAGATGCGGGGTTCCAGCCAGCCAGCGTGCTTTGGCTCGTATGGTCCCAATCGCGTTGTTTGCCAGCGGTGTGCTCCAGCTGACTCGCACCCGGTTGCCGCCATTGTCACCGCGCGCACTCGCGCGCAGATGCAGCGACTGCTGGCTGTTGTATCCCTCCGTCGTCTCCAAGCTGGTGTCCTCATGGGTTCCCTGGAAGGTCCAGCCCACCGTGTTGGTTTCGAAACCTGTATTTCGAATGACATTGGTCGGGTTGGTTGCGGTGAATACTTCAATATTGTCGATCAGCGCCTCGCCCGCGTTTTGCAGAAAGACATGGAGTTGTGAGGCATCCCCCATACCGCCTAGATCCACGCGGCCGGTGAACTCAACATTCGTCCAACTCGATTTCTTGGTTTCATCGCTGTCGGCCCAGTTCGAAGGCTGCCGGTTGTCGCTGCCCGAATCGATCAGCTCCAGGCTGCTCCCGCCACCGTCAGCCCATTGCCCCCAACGCCCCCCGTCTGAGTAGGTCACGTCGTTCACCACGATCTGAACGATGTTCGTCGTGACTTTCCCAGTGGCGTTCGTGCTGACGACGGATTCCGCTTGGGTCAGTAGGATGCGGTCTCCGCTGTTGGCTAGGGTGCCACTGAAGTTTCCGTAGGCATTTTCTTGGGTGAGGTTGGGGTAGTTGGCAAGAAGCCGGGCCAGGTTCTTTCCGACAACGGCGTATCCTTTGGCCTCGATCACCGCATTGGACGGGAAGGTGAAGGAAATCCCATCCCTGAAGGTCCAGCCGGCTAGGCTGATCCGAGCGGAGCTGCGGTTATAAAGTTCGATGAACTCATCGTCGTTGTCACCTGTGGCAGGAGCATACATGATTTCGTTGATCACGACGTCGCGGACGAGGCGGGTCTGATTGGCGGCACCTGGAGTGGCGGCCTTGAGCTCTGATAGGGTCGGGTCTCCGTCGGGGGACCGGCCCTGGGAGATGCGCTTGGAAGATCCCAGGAAGCGAAGAGCATCCACCACGCGGTTCTGCGCTGGATTGACGAGAAAGAGGCTCTCACCGCTTGAGCTGATGCCGAATCCGAGTTCCTGTCCGGTGAAGGATATGAATCCGTGGGCTGCTATTACGGAGCCTGCGGGGATCTGGAACTTGTTGGTCGTCGGGCTGTCGGTCAGCCAGGCGCCCGAAAGGTCTACGGCACGTCCGGTGTGGTTGTAGAGTTCGATGAACTCGGACTGCTCCCCGCCGGGATTTCCCATGTATTCGTTGATCATCACGCCTCGGAGAGGTTCGGGGGTCAAGGAATCGAAACGGCCTGGCGAGCCACCTTTCAGGTCGCTGGCGGACCACGCTTTCGGGCTGCCCTCTCCGTAGGAAGGGCGTGCCAGCACCATCGAATGTCCTGCTCCATCCGCTGCGACGGGCCACGGCAGGCTTGTGCCGTAGTTGATCTCTTGCATGATGCCCCCGATTTCGTTTTGCAGACGCAGAGTGCCCAAATTGTTGGGAATGCTGTTGGAATAGGGCCCGAAGACTCCCCGGACTCCATACACGGACTCGACGTCCGCCGGGACTTTTGCGACCAAGATAAAACTACCCCCTTGGAGAATCACGTTGGTGGGGAAGGTGAACTCGATGTCACCTGTCAGTTTGAACCCGCTGATATCTTCTAGGAAAGGATCGGTGTTGAAGATCTCGATAAACTCAAGATCCTTGAGATCCGTCCGCGCTGGAGGGTGGAACATCACTTCAGAGATGACGAGACCTCCTCGACGGGTGCTTGGTCCCGGAGGTTCACGATCGAGATAGCCTTCGCTGCCGAGCGGTTGGCCTGCAGCGGACCCATAGTTCCGAAATTTCGCAACGGTGTTTTGATTCGTGTTCCGGCTGGAGGCGGCGAGACCGAGATAGAGGAAGTCGGGCATCTGAATCTGAGTGGATCCTAGAGGAGTCCAGTTATTGGCGTCGAAGCTGGCGTAGCCCTGGAAAAGGTTCCCAGCACGGCGGAGCCTCAGCCACATCCCTGGATAGTTGGCGGGATAGTTTCCGCTGGAGATGGGGTCGCGCCCTGCGATCGCTCGCGATTGGAACAGTGCGCCATTGATCGAAGGGGTCGCAAACACGCCTGCGAAGCGGCTGTTGGTTCCAAGGTCCTCCCGCGCCATCAGCCCCGCTTTCGCTTGGAGATCGGTGAGGGCTAGCGAGTCCACCCGCACTTGGTAGTCGAAGTCACCGCCGAGAAGGGTCCATTGGTAGGCAAATTGGTCGCTTTTTGCAGCCAGATCTCGCCCGCCCGCTGTGATATCGAAGCCGTCCGTGACGACCGCCACAGAGCCAAGCGAATTGGTAGAACCCACCGATGAGAAGTAGATCGCCTGGACCTTAAAAGTTGCCTCGGTTCCCGGCGCAACAGGGAGTTCCGCCAGATCGTTCACTCCCGCGACCTTTAGTGTGTAGCTGGTTTCCAGCTCCATGGTTGCGGTCTGCAGGACCACTTGATTCGGGTTCGCGCCCAGCAATACGCTTTGGATCTGGACCCCATTGATCCCATAGTTTCCCAGCTGGCTGGCGGAGGCGGGTGTGACTGACTCCGAGAAGGTCAGAAGCAAACCGGTCTGTCCGATAGGGGTCACTTGCTGCAGGGTCGGCGCTGTGGTGTCAGGCGTAATGGTTAGAATCAAGTCGACGCTGGAGGTGCTTCCTTGCTCGTTGGTGACCACGCAGCGAAACTTCTTGCCCCCGTGTTGCGCTTGGCGAACGGCGGGGATTCGGAGGGTCGATTTATTTTCTCCGGGAAGGTCTGCAGACTCGAGCTGCCATTGGTAGCTCACTGGGGATAGATTGCTGGCCAGCAGGCTGATGGTGGCGGGGCGACCTTCGAGGACGGGGGCGCTGGTCGGCTGTTTGAGCACCACCGGCTTCACGATCACGTTGGTGCGAAAGAGCATGAGCCGCTCCGCCTTGCCGGAGGGCCGTGCGGCGATAGGCTCCTCGATGGTGTCGTCGGGAAGTTGCCAGCGCACATCCACATAGTCTGAGTTGGTCGCCTCGCGATGCAGGGCTTCAATGTAGTAGCGTCGTCCCGCCTCGAGCGTTATCGGCTGTGAGGTTTGATTCGGCTGGGCAGCGAAATCCTTCTGCCCCGTGGCTCCGATCACATAGGCGATGCGGACCCGGTTCTCGGGTGTTTCATCCGAGCTAAGGTACAGGTCGGACCAGTCGTCTGACGCGATGGCGAAAACGTAGCGTCCGGTCGTTGGCGGGAGCACGAAGGCTCGCAGTCGCTGGCCGTATCCGCTCCCTGCGTTCGCCATGGTGAAGGACGTTAGCGTGCGATTGGTTGTCGCGCGCGAATTGGTGAACGACGCTCCTCCTGGGTATTCGTAGCCTGTTTGTCCCAAGCCGTTCCAGAGCTCTTGGGCAATGCCGTAGGGCTGCGTCTGCGCGTGGGTGGGCAGTAGGGTTAGTGATAGGATGGCCCAGACGAGGGGTAAAAATCGAAGGATGAACGATCTAGGATTTCGTGGATGAATCATGGGGGGAGGAGGGGGTGGAATAGAGACGCATGGTCGTTGTTACAACACGACAAAACGAACGCACGAAATGTTCGCAGTTACTTCAAGGGCCAATGGTTGGGTTACTCCCAATAAGGTAGTAACATTTAGGCATGAATCAAGCCTGGAAGCGTGCGTGGCTGAAAATGCTAAAGCGGGAACGAGGATAGCCTGGGTCTAGGTGTTCCACGGCCTCGCCCTGACCCTAAGGGGCTAGTGGTTAAACACGAACTCTGCGGAGTTAAGGAGAGCCCAGAGAACGTCTTCGGTTGCGTTTTGTCGGTTGGCCTCGGGCTTTTCAAAGGTTTGAAGGGCGCGGGCTGTCTCAGAAGAGGACGGCCGACGTGCGTATGCCAGGAGATACAGTTCTGTAATGATCTCCTCGGGTGTATGGCGCCCTGAGGCCAGCTCTCGAACCCGGCCATTTGGATGGCTTAGTTTGGATTGCAGCCCTTTGGAATGCATGAGGTGCAGGGTTTGGACCACGCTGGATCGAGTGTCTCGCTCACACGGGCAGTCGCTGCTGGAGTTGGGGCGGCCAAAGGCATCCATGAACTGGGAGTCAATCTTGTAGCTCCAGGTTTCGATGGCCCGGGTGCCCACCGGCATCGCGGCGAAGGATTCCGGGACGCCCGTGATATCGGACACTGCGTCCAGAAGGGCTTCGGCAGGAAGCCGACGACGATAACTTCTGGAGAAATTCCGTGTGTCGCCGAGGTTGCTCGCATTGGGTGTCGAGCTGAGCTGATAGAGTCTTGACTCCATGATGCGGCGAATCAGATGTTTCAGATTGTAGCCGTTTCGTGAGAAATCCTCTGCCAGTGCAGAGAGAAGAGCCGGATTCACACAGGGGTTGGAGATTCGGAAATCGTCGACCGGTTCCACCAGCCCTCTCCCAAAGAAGCAAGCCCAGACACGGTTGACAGCCGCACGTGCAAAGAAGGGATTCTCAGGGGCAGTGAGCCAGGTTGCGAGCCCGATCCGGGGATCCCGGCCTGGTTCGGCTGGGGTGGTGGGGCCGTCCGGTGCCTTAGGGACCATGACCG
Organism: Akkermansia muciniphila; assembly: GCA_945861575.1. Taxonomy (GTDB): domain Bacteria; phylum Verrucomicrobiota; class Verrucomicrobiia; order Limisphaerales; family UBA11320; genus UBA11320. The sequence goes on along the minus strand of CAMAVD010000029.1, from coordinate 5,170 downwards.
CTCCGCTGACCGGATGACGCACCTCTCCACCCGGAGCGTGGTAAAAGGTTTCCATTCCCGCCGAGATGGGGGGAGAGAGCCCAGCTCCCTTCTGTTTGAGGGGGCCAAAGTAGGCGGCGAACTGATAGAAATCCTCCTGTCCCCATTTCTCGTTGGGGTGGTGATGGCAGCGAGCGCATTCGAGGCGCGTGCCCAGGAATAGTTGGCTGAACATGGTGGTGAGATCCGCTGGTTCTCGGCGATCCCGATAGATAACGGCGGGACCTTCTCGATGGTTCATGCCCTCCGCGGTTAGAATCTCTCGGACGAACTGGTCGTATGGCTTGTTCTCCCGGAAGCTCTGACGCAGCCATTGGTCGAGGGTGAAGATGCTTTTGACCCCCACACGGTCTGGGTTGGGGCGGAGCAGGTCATTCCATTTGTTCGCCCAGTAGTCGCCATACGCCTTGTGCTCGAGGAGTCGAACAATGAGGCGGTCGCGTTTGTCCTGCGATGGGTCTGAGGCAAACTCGCGAGCCTCGTCGGCCGAGGGCAGGAGCCCCAGTAGGTCCAGCGTTGCGCGGCGGAGGAACTCTGAATCAGTGCATCGCTCCGACGGAAGTAGGCCTAGTTCCTGAAACTGTGCCAGAGCTAGGTCGTCGATAAAATTCCTTCTTGGCAGATCGCTGTAGAGGCTTTCTTCCAGGAGTTGCTCGGCGGGTATGAGCACCTGGGAATCGGCCACGAAGCCCATGTAACGCGCGACAACCACACCCTGTCCGGTCAAGGTCCCGATCTGCATTTGGGGCTGGTCCTCCACCTTTACGACCTCGCGGTCGCTTGACGCGAAAGTCGCCAGACGAGACACATCCCGGCGTGAGCCGTCGGAGTAGCGCGCCTGCACCACAACACGCTGCATGGCTCCTTTCTTGTAGCGGCGTTCCTTCGGAAAGATTTCGATGCCGGTCAGGCTCGTTTCATTGGTCAGAGAGAACGGCATGCCCTGGCGAATCCAACGAACCAGGAGTTGGTGTGTGGCGGAGCCTGGCTGGATCCGTACTCCTCCTTCGTGGGGGATACCCCCGGTTGGTTTTTTGAGAACGAGGCTCTCATCAGGGGCCGCCGGGAAGACGCGTCGCCCTCGTCCTTCCTGAACGATTTCTTGGTAATCGCTCTTCGGGTCGTAAGAGAAGACAGAGAGACGGAAGCCGTTCTGCCCTTCAGGTTTGGCGTGACAGGCCCCCGCGTTGCATCCCGCTTTGCTCAAAGCGGGGAGGACATCCTTTGTGAAGCTGAGCGGAGCAGAAGGCACAGCGGAAGCGACCTCCGATGCCGCCGAGGAAACCTCCACAGGGACTTCGGCAGTTCGACCGAGAAAATGGGCTCGCAACATTCCACGCCCGGACCGCAAGGCTTTGACTTCCCCATAAATCCCGAGCTCGAACGGGGACGGACTGTCGCTGCCAAAGCGTGCTAGTGTGGTGATATCATGCTCCAGACCGTCGGAGGTTTTTGCCGTCACGATCATTGATTGGACGAGAGAATCGCCCCCCAACTTTACCGCGGGAGGCGATAGAGAGATTTCTACGACGAAGGATGGCTTCAGGGCTCGAGCAAGGTCTTGTCTGAGGCTATGGGGTAGGGCCACCAGGGCTTCCTTTTTGTGGAGAGAGGGTTGGGCGGGGGCACTCTCCATCTCAACTCTGGCGGGTGGGGGGTTCGTCAGCGTGGTCAAGGATTTGCCATCCGAAACCCAGGCCTCAGTGACACCGTCCTGTGTGCCAGCAAATACCCGCTGACGGTCTGGGGTGACAGCCAGGGTCATCACCGCATGCTTGAGGCTGCCGAGTCGATGCTCTTGGGCAGCGTAAGAGCTTTGGTCCCCCGAGTGGGGCTTGATTTCGGAAAAGCGGATTACGGCACCGTCCTCACGAGCTACGAACAAGACTTGGTGTGTGCTGAACCACTTCAGAGCGCTCAAAGCGCTGGTGTGCTGACCCAGAGTAGCAATCTTCTCCCTTGTGGCCAAGTCCCAAACCTTGAGTTCATGGTCTGCTCCTGCGCTCGCAATCTGTGTGGCATTGCTATTGAAGCACACAGAGGTCACCTGCGCGGAGTGGCCCTCCAGAGTTGCTCGCTCACGCTGGGTCTTGGTGTCCCAGAGTTTGATCAGTTTGTCCGCTCCGGCACTCACGATCTTGCTCCCATCGGCGCTGACCTCGAGATCTAGGATGGTGTCCTGATGTGCTGTCCAGGAACGGCTAGGCTGATTTTCCGGCGAGAGCACATGGAATTCACGGATCAGGCCGGGCGTACCGAACCCTCCATCCGCCGCAAAGAGCGTTTTCGAATCGTGCCCAAACTCCAGCCCGGTAATCCTGGACGTCAAATCGGTCGTCCATTCTCTGGAGAGATCGAGTCCTTCCGACCTCCATAGCGCTATCTTTCGCCAACCCCCTGAGGCGATCCAACGTCCATCCGGGCTCCAGCTGAGCGATTGAACCGCATCGGTGTGTGCGGGGCGGGTTACCCGCAGTTCGAAGCGGTTCGAGAGGAGGGCGTAGAGGAGCAGGGTTCCGCCCTGTGCGCTTGCCAGCCAGCGTCCGTCGGGGGAAACGCAGGAGGCGAGCGTGGGGTGGTAGGCTTCGGGTAGGGGAGCCAATTTGAGCGGAGAACTGGGGTGTGGCGCGAGGGCCGGCCAGGGCAATCCGCCCTGAATCCAAGCGCGCAAGGTTTGGATTTGGGTGACCGTCAGTTGACCTTTGGGGGGCATGTGAGGTTCCGCATCGGTCGACAAGCTCGTGAGGAGTTTACTTTCCTCGGGCTTACCGCTGACCACAACCCGACCTTCCCGGCTGCCCGCTAGAATCCCTTCCTTCGACGTTAGAATTAACCCTCCCTTTTTCTTCTCCGGGCTGTGGCATCCCATGCACTCCGATCTGAGGATGGCAATAGAGTCGCGCGCTAAACTCTCTTGCTCAACAGCTTGCGATGTGTTGTGGCTTATTACTAAGCCGGATAGGATCAGCCTGCCGACGCCGAGGAGGGCCCGGTGCAGGAGCGCGGAGGACCTCCGGGTTGCCCTTGCTGGGGTGAGAGCCAATTGCGTCGAGGGGGTCACGCGAGCAGTCTATTCGATGGGGGTGGGTTGGGTAAAGTGAGCTTTTGCGCCCATGGCTTTGACGCCACAGGTGGGAGATTCATTCTGCCAATGTGCAGACGTTCACAAATTTTTGAGGTTGAAGTCGCTGTCCCAGCCACGCGGCGTTCGAGCACTTCCGGACAGACTTCCCGGGGATTCCCCGGTCGAGTGTAGGGCTGTAGTTCACTAAAAAAGAACTTGCTCTATCGCTACCTTTTCTCTATATATATAGACATCACTATAGAACGACGGACACTTTGAACTGTAGTTAGGTTGATGGCTAGCGGCGATGTGGTCATTGGCTTCTAGAGGTTCAGGGTGTCGGTTGGATGGAGCGGTCGATGGCCCGACTGTCTATTCATTCATTAACGTGCACGAACGGTCTCGGTGATATAAACAACCAACATCGCCTGAAGTGGAAACCATGAAGAAGATTCTTCATACAAGTTTGATCGCTGTTTTGCCCCTGGGCTATGCATGGGCTGACACGGTTTCGAACTTTACGAACGAGAAGAACGGCCTGTGCAAGCCATTTGCCGTATCGCAGAGCGTCCTCTATGCCGGCAGTTTCACGACTGGCGGCTTCGCGGGCGGCTACAAGCTGGACGACGTGGTTTGGTCTGTCGTTTCAGTGAACATCATTGACCAAGTCGGGTTGACGCCCGGTGGCAAGTTCCAGGTGCAGTTGTGGGCCGCAGACGGCCTCGGCAATCCTGGTACGGTCATCCAGACGTTGACTGGTCCTTCGACGCCAGCGGTTTTGGGCGGAACGCTCAAGCCCGGTCAGGCGCACTACGGATCCACAGCCCTGCTGAATGCCAATACAGTGTATTGGGTTTCGGCGACGGTCGTGGGTGGTAATGACCTCCGCGTTCGGCTCGAGCGTACGGATCTCCCCACCGAGGTTTCAAATCCTCCTGGTTGGTCGATCGGTAACAAGAGCTTCGCGTTGGATTCGAGCGATCCTTACAACGAACCGACCATCACAAAGGACAGCTGCTTGCCCTATCTCACGATTGTGGCAACCCCGGTCCCTGAGCCGTCCTCGATCGCCCTGCTCGGTCTGACGGGTGCTGGTCTGCTGCTCATCTCGCGACGCAGGAAGTAAAATTCCAGGCTTGCGATCTCAACATGAAGGAGCCGAACTTTGTTCGGCTCCTTTTTTTTGCAGGAGGCTCTTAAATCGCCTCCTCCTGACAACCCTGTATCCTATAGCGTGAAGCCTCGCCACTCCGTTCCATGCGTTCAAAGCGTGCTCAAGCCCGGGGTCGCCTGGCGTAAAGACCTGTCCGGGGTGCTGATTTCGCAGCGCCGTCTCGCCGCGCGCGTTCGGGCCCTCGCGGCGCAGATCCAGGCTGACTATCATGGGCGCGATCTGGTTGTGGTGGCGCTCTTGAATGGGACGGTTCTGTTCCTGGCTGATCTCATTCGGTCGATTGATCTGCCCTTGCGCTTGGATTTTCTCGGGGTTTCTAGCTATGGGAACGCCACCGTGGGCGGGCAGCCGGTTCTGACGCGAGAACTCAAGCTGGATGTGCGCGGTCGCGACGTGTTGATCGTGGACGATATTCTCGACACCGGGCGCACTGTTTCCTCGGTCATGGAGCGGATGCGTCGCTTGGGGCCGGCGCGAATCAGGGTGTGTGTCTTGCTGGACAAGCCGGATAGGCGCGTTTGTGACGTGGAAGTGGACTACGTTGGATTTCGGATTCCGGATGTCTTTGTGGTGGGCTACGGCATGGACTACGCGGAAAAATTCCGTAACCTTCCCTTTGTAGGGATTTTGGGAACGCATCCATTGGTGGCCCCTGTGCCCCGGAAGTCTCGCAGAGTGAAGTCATGAGGGTTCAAGTAAACTTTTTTTCCTACTTGAAGGAACTTTCCGGTGTGGATAGGGCTGAGCAGGACATGCCAGAGGGTGCCACGGTTGGGCAGCTCTTGGCATGTCTCCTCCGACGTTTTCCCGCGATGGCTCCAGCAGAGCGGAGCCTTTTAATTGCTGTAGGGGTTGAGTATCAGACTCGGGATTACTTGCTTTCCGCGGGGGAT
>CAMAVD010000028.1 GCA_945861575.1 Akkermansia muciniphila | reverse complement strand
AACCAAAAATGATTTATCCGCAGATTTCGCAGATTTGCACAGATTAGGGGACAAAACACGGCGGCTCTCCGTTCCAGGGCCTTCTCCGTAATCTGCGGATCAAAGATCTTCAAATGGGTTCACCGACCGCTCCACTCCGCCTAGCGGGCCGTCGGACTTGGACTATTATTCCGCTAGGTCCCCGCCAGGGCTATTCCTCGGTTCTGGGGATTATTGCATGCCGACCTGCTAGCACCCACTCAAGTACACGAAGAGGCTAAGAATGGAACCGCGAATGGACGCGAATGCGAATAAGGCTCCTGGGTTGTGACTTCTGGATTAACGTTCATTCGCGTTCATTGGCGTTCATTCGCGGTTAACCTTCAAATCCCGGCAGTGGGCCGTCGGTGGGTGAGAGAAGATCCCTGCTAAAATAGGAACGGCTGCCTCCTTTCGGTCGTCATTGCAATAGCGGGACGTGTACTCCTTGCCGTAATGCGTTTCTATTTCGTTTGGAGCGGCCGGCGCAGAAGGGTCCCATTTTCCTCTTTTCCTTCCTGGGCCAGACGGCACACTCGCCCTGACATGATCATTCTGAAAAGCACCCTACCCGCCCTGTGGATCACGGTTCTGGCCTGCTGTGTCTTCTCTGCAGGCCCGAGCGCTCAGGCCGCTGCTGCCCCCTTCGAGTTGAAAGACGGGGACCGCGTGGTCTTCCTGGGCGACACGCTTATCGAACGTGAGCAAAAGCATGGCTGGATCGAGCTGATGCTGACTACGCGCTTTCCGGAACGGCACGTGACCTTCCGCAACTTAGGCTGGAGCGCCGATCTCCCTTCGGGCGAATCCCGACTCGGACTCAGCCTCCTCCAAGCCGGACATGAGCCTGCGGGTGAAGCGTGGAAGCTCCTGCAGCAGCAATTAAAGGACGCCCGTCCCACCGTTGTGATTCTTGGATACGGCATGGCCAGTTCATTTGATGGCACGGACGGACTACCCCGTTTTAACGAAGACTACCTCCGCCTGCTCGACACCATCGAAAGCCAGTCTCCCGGCGCTCGATTGGTGATGCTCTCCCCGCTGCGCCACGAAGCGCTGCCCTCTCCCTTCCCGGATCCAACAGCACACAACTCCCAACTGAAGGCCTACGCGGCTGCTATAGAAAACCTGGCTGGGAAGAAAAGCGCCCTATTCGTCGACCTCCTCAGCCCCACCTCAAGCCCGCAAGGCTCAGCAGCCCTGACCGATAATGGCATCCACCCCAATGATGCGGGGTATCAAGCCATCGCCACCCGCATGGAAACAGCGCTCTTCGGAAGCGAGACGCATGCAGCGTCCAAACCTGGGGCGGAAGCCCTAAGACGTGTCATCCTTCGCAAGAACGAGTTCTTTTTCCATCGATCCCGCCCGGCGAACATGGCCTATATCTTTGGCTTCCGCAGAGGGGAGCAGGGGCGCAACTCGGTAGAGATGCCTCGCTTCGATCCTCTCATCGCGGAGGAAGAAAAGAAGATCGCGCAACTGCGCTCGCTATCGGTGGCCAACCCCGGCGCGGAGCTGCAGCCCGCCCCCCTCCGCAGCACAGCGGCCGCCGCCAAGTTCACGCCACAGCCTCATCCCGAGTTCACTGTGGCGGAAGGCTTCGAGGTCAGTCTCTGGGCCGAGAACCCGCATCTCGCCAAGCCGATTCAAATCAACTTCGACTCCCAAGGTCGGCTCTGGGTCGCTAGCTCCGAGGTCTATCCTCAAATCGAGCCCGGCGAGGCCGCGCACGACAAGATCCTGATCCTGGAAGATACCGACGGCGACGGAAAGTCCGACAAGTCGACGGTCTTCGCGGACGATCTGCTCATCCCCACCGGCATCGAACCGGGAGATGGCGGCTGTTATGTCGCCCAAAGCACCGAACTCCTGCACTTCAAAGACAGCAAGGGCACCGGCAAGGCTGACACCCGCCGCGTCGTGCTCTCCAGCTTCGGCACCGAAGACACGCATCACAATCTTCACACCTTGCGCTGGGGAATGGACGGACGACTGTGGATGAGCCAGTCGATCTACACGCGGAGCGAGGTCGAAACACCCCGGGGTGTCGTTCGACTTCGGAGTGGGGGCATCTTCCGCTTCGATCCGAGATCCCAGGATTTGTCGGTCGTCTACAAAGGATGGGTGAACGCGTGGGGACATCAGTTTGACGCCTTCGGTCAGTCGTTCATCACTGACGGTGCAGGAGGCGCTGGCATCAACTGGGGATTGCCCGGGGCCATGTACGAAGCCTACGCCCGAGCCCGACGCGCCCTGCCGAGTGTCAGCCCGGGAGGGTATCCTAAATTCGCCAGCCTCGAGATCGTCCACACGCCTCAATTCCCCGACGAGTGGCAAGGGCGCATGATCACCTGCGACTTCCGCGCCAATCGGGTGACCTCTTTCAGCATCAGCGAACAGGGAGCCGGTTACATCACCCGCCAGGAGGCCGATCTGCTACGAACCAAGAACAACACCTTCCGCCCTATCGACGTGAAGGTCGGCCCCGACGGGGCCCTCTATATCGCTGACTGGTCCAATCCGATCATCAACCATGGTGAGGTCGACTTCCGCGACCCACGTCGCGACCGTGAGCATGGCCGCATCTGGCGGGTCGCCGCCAAAGGACGCCCCGCCCTGCTCCGTCCCCAGCTCACCACCGCCTCCGACACCGAGCTATTCCAGCAACTTCTCTCGCCCTCCAGCTTCAACAGCTCCCAGGCTCGCCGCATCTTGATGGAACGGGGACGCAAAGTTCTCCCCGCGCTCAACGCCTGGACTCCATCACTCCAAGGCGAAGAGCACTTGCTGAAAGCCCTCTGGATCCATCAAGCATTCGACGATCCCCAGCCCTCGCTTCTGGAGAGGCTTCTCCAGGCAAAGGATGGACGCGTGCGCGCCGCAGCGACCCGCGTTCTGGCAGAGTGGAGCGTGCCCGTGCCGCGCACCGATGCCCCGGTCCGTATCTCACTCGACAGCGTGGTCGGTGCTTTGGCGAGACTCGTGACCGATGACCATCCCCGTGTCCGAGTAGAGGCCGTCCGAGCTCTGTCCCGAGTGCCGACCGCCCGCGCGGCAGGATTGGTATTGAGCGTTTTGGACAAGCCGATGGACACGTATCTAGACTATGCCGTCTGGCTATCCATCAACGATCTAGCTTCGCCCTTCCTCGCGGCTTTGGAATCTCGCGAATGGCTTCCTGACACCGCTGAGCGAACCAAGCAACTGGACTTCGCCATGCGAGCGATCGAGCCAGGGCTCTCAGCGTCCTTCCTCGCCAAGACCCTCGCGGGTAAACCCCTCGCGGCCGATGGCAATGGACCTTGGATTGAGCTGATTGGTTCTGCAGGAGACGCCGCCGCCCTCGACCAATTATTCAAGCAGACGGTCGGCAATGGGTTCAATGACTCCGCCCTGGTACGAGCGCTCATCGCCCTGCGAGACGCCGCTCGACTCCGAGGAGCCAAACCCGGCGGCGATCTCTCCGCCTTTGGAGCACTGATCGATCATCCCAGCGCCCCCGTGCGCCTGGCAGCGGTCCGCTTGGCCGCCGTCTACAAAGAGCTCGGCTCCCACTTCGGAAAACTCGTCGCTCGCGCCACGGAACCCAATGCACCCGCAGAGCTGCGCGCGGCAGCATTCGATTCACTCAGGCAGATCGGCGGCCCGGGGGTGATTGCAGCCCTCTCGCCTTTCGTCGACGCAAAAATCCCACAGGTCATCCGTCGGCCCGCTACCATCATTCTCACCACTCTTAAGCCGGAAGTCTTCGCCACCAACGCGCTGTCGATGCTGGCGGCCTCCTCCGAGCTCGATTCCCTTGAACTCTGGCGCAGTCTGTTGGCGGCCAAGGGGCTCGCCAAGCAACTCGCCCCCGTGGTGAGCGCAACGAAGCTTCCCCCAGTGGTGGCTGCAGCGGGCCTTCGAGTGGCGCGAGAGGTTGCACGTCCGGAACCCACCCTGGTCGCCGCCCTCACCGCGTTGGCGAACATCGCGCTCACCCCGGATCAGCTCACCCCGGAATTCATCAAGGAGCTAGCATCGCAGGCGGGTCGCAACGGCGATCCAGCCCATGGCGAAGTGGTGTTCCGCCGCCCGCAACTGGGCTGCGTGCTTTGTCACAGCATCGGAGGCGTGGGCGGCAAGGTCGGGCCTGACATGACCAGCCTAGGTGCCAGCGCTCCGATCGATTACCTCGCCGAATCCCTCCTGCTCCCGAACGCCAAGATCAAGGAGGGCTATCACTCCATCACCCTCGAAACCAGGGACAATCAGGAGATCAGCGGTCTTCTGCTCCGAGAAACCGCGCAGGAGCTGATCCTCCGCAATGCGCAGAACCAGGAAGTTTCGGTCACCCGGGCGAACATCGCGCGGCGCTCGAACGGCCTGTCCCAGATGCCGTCCGGATTGCTGGATGCCTTGGCAGCGCAGGAGCGGCTCGACCTGATCCGCTTCCTCAGCGAGTTGGGCAAGCAGGGAAACTACGATGCCACCAAGAGCGGGATCGCCAGAGCCTGGAAGATCCATCCGGGGCTGATCGAAGGAGGGGCCGCCGGCGTGCCCGCATCTGTGAGCCGAGATGCGGAGGCTGGATGGATGCCCCTATTCACCCGGGTCAATGGAGCGTTGATCGGAGAAGACCTCCGCGAAATCGCCCGCGCCTCCGGGATTACTGCGGGCCCCGTGTATGCTGCGGCCGACTTCACCCAAGCTAAGTCTGGATCCCTCACCTTAAACTTGAATGGAATCCGTGGAGTCGAGGCCTGGATTGACGGCAAGCCCGTTGAGATCCGTGGCGGTGCGGGGAACACAGCCTCGATCATGACATCACTGGAAAGCGGAACGCACACCCTGCTCCTGCGATTCGGATCCAACACTCTGCCCCCATCCCTGACCCTGCGCTGCCCCGACGTCGCCTGGGCTCAGAACTAACCCAGACGGAAACGCCTAAAATATTATGGAAGACGAGGTGACGAGTCCTTCCCTAACGTCGTCCCCTAAAGCTCCCTAGAAACGCCAAAATGAATTGCGATCTGAGAGGGGCCGTGGTGGCCCACGGAACACGCAGGCCGCAAGGAATGGGACCGAGATGCCTCGCACGAAGCTCACGACGCTCACCAAGGTCCGAACCGACCTGGACCGCTGTTGGGAATGAAAGCGTAATTACCCTTCCGTGTAGGAAATAATGTCTCGGAAATCCCTTCGTGCCTGCTCCGAAAGCTCGAGCTAAAATTTAGGGGATGGCATCCGGATTCAGATTCCAGTGGTCGGTGGCTTGCTGCCTGGCTTCTTGCTCTATCCGCGAAAGTAAATCGGGGGTGTATCGAGAGGTGCGACCGACGGTGATATCGCGCTCGCCTAGTGCGATTGCTGCAAGGAGCCGAGTGTGTTTGTCGTGATCCGCAATTTTCGTGCATGGGTTAGTGGCCTGTGATATTTCCTAATTCTGCCGAATGAAACCGCGCGCAAAAAACCAACCCCCACTCGCCGACCGCGCCGCAAGAGTACTGGCTCGTCTGCGAAGGGTTCGCGGCTTAACCGTCGAGCAAAAGTCGGTTCACGCGCTCGGACTCGCGGCGACTCCCGACGAAAGGTGGGAGGCGTTCGAGAGATTCGTCCGCTCAGCCGGCTACTGGAAACGTTCGACAAGGAGTTCCGTCGCACGCTGGTTATCCCCTTCCTAGGGCGCATGATCCATGTTCTAAGCCTAGCCCGGATCAGCAAGAGCAAGAGAGCCATCGGAAGGGACAAGGACAAGTTGCACCTGCTCCAGATTGCCGAGTTCCTCCGATGCAAACGGGCCATCGGTCGAAAACGGAGTCAGGTGTACGGCAAAGCTTCTGGGTAACATCCGGTCATCCGTGGTTCCAATTGAACTGTCCAATCTTGAAGCCCATCTTGGGTTTTCGGAGATCACGAGTGGGGCAGTTTCAGCCGACTCCTCCGCAGGGTCCGTGGCCTCATACCAGGCCTTCGAGAGCCTTCATAATCTGGGTGCGACTGAGACCTGGGTCAGAGGGGTCTGAATGTTCGCTTTCACATCATCTTGATGTGGGTTAAATCATAGATTGGCCCCCAAAATTGCGCCACTCCCCATTTCTCTGATGCGCGCAGGGGGCATCGTTCCTCACAGACCACGGAAGCGGGAAACCGAGATACCTCGCACGAAGCTCACGACGCTCACCAAGGTCCGGACCTACCTGGACTGATGTTGGAACCGAGAGCACTCGAAGGGACCGAGGGAACAATACCTTAACCCGCGTTCGGACGTGCATAATCGATGGCACACGATGCCATTGGCGTTCTCTTCATGGGTGGCGTGTTACGGCGCGAGCGAAAACGGCGTCGGCGCCACGAAAGTCCATAGCGACCTCTCTCCGCAGGAAGCTCGGGAGCTACTTCGAACTTCGCAGGTTCCCGTTGTTTAGTGATCCGGGGGAAACAACCTGGGCTCCTAGGCCTAGTAGGCTTGTGGAAAAGCTTCGAGTCTAAAACGGGGCCATTCGCACTCTCGCGGACCGATCAGGCCCGCGAAAGCGCGTTCTCGCTAACGAAGAGATTTCGCGAACGAAAACCCGGGGGACTCTCCAGCAACAGCACCGCACGCACCGACGCCCACGGGATCGCAAACCAAGGGCGGCTCAGCCTTCGCTCTTTCGCTGCCGTCCAAGTCGGAAGCGGCATCGCGTGCTTGGAGCAAAGCTCCTCCGCAGTGGCCGCGAGATAGACATCCTGCACCCGCCCCGTTTCTCCGTGCACGGGTCCGAGCAAGGGTGGCATGTCCAACAAGGCCTCAACGTTTGGTCGAGCGTAGAACTCGTCCAAGAAGTTAGCCAGGCACTGATCGAAGGTAGGCGCCAGTGCAGCGAGTTCCGCTACTTCCCTCAGAGTCCGAGGCCTCATACCAGGCCCTCCTCAAACAAGCCCTCAACCAGATACTGGGTTTTTACCGGGATCCGGTTTGCGGGGTAGTACAAGGCGACTAGGTCGAGCACCTGCTGCGGGCTTGGGAGACCCAGATGACGAATGAGAAACCGAATGTCAGCTACATCCGACGGTTCTCCGGCGGTGCCGCCCATTCGTGCCGCCATGCATTTCATCGCGAGCAGATATTCAGGAACAGGCATGGTCAGGCGCAGATTCGCAAACTGCGGGAGGTTGCCTGCCTCTGTCTCGTGCCGAGCCGAGATGAACCCTTTCACCCCATCATTCAACCAATCGGCAGGCAACTGCTGCTCCTCAGCGATCCGGCGTATCCCTTCGCGGATAGGGGCGGTGGGTTGGAAAAGCGCATCTACATCCTTCGTCGTGACTCGGGCGGAAAACGCCAGAAGCATCACGGTGCCCCCGAAAAGGCAAACTTCACCCTTGATGCCTTGCTTCGCAAGATGATCCGACATGCTCTCGAGGGCCTTTAGAATCTGGGTGCGACTGAGACCTGGGTCAGAGGGGTCTGAATGTTCGCTTTCACTCATCTTGATGTGGATTGAATCATAGGTTGGCCCCCAAAATTGCGCCACTCCTCATTTTTCCCTGACGGGCGCAGGGGGCATCGTTTTCCACAGACCACGGAAGCGGGAACAGGGATACCTCGCACCAAACTCACCAGGCTCACAAAGGTTCCGAAAGACAGGGACCACCAGGAACGTTCCCCTCCGGAAACTTCGTGCGCTTCGTGATCTTCGTGTGAGAAAATCGGGTTTGGGGCGCTGAGGCCGAGATCCTCCCCTTCAAGGTCCACCCTGTGTGTTTAGCATGATCCGCTGGCACACCCTCATTATTTCTGTTCCATTTTTCCTCCGCAGAAACTTGATCGAGGCTCATTTGTCTTGCTGACAAAGAATCGCCGTCGCGCTTAAGTCAGACTCATTCTATGAAACGGATTGCACTCTTGGTATTCCTGATGGCTGGCGCGCTTCAAGGCGCGGACACCCTCCCTACCTATCTCGATCCGGCCGCGGGTGGCCAGGACTACAAAGATCAGGGCGAATATGCCAACAATTGGGGCGGAGCGCAGGTCATTGCTCTGGGCAGCAATGAATTTCGCATGGTCACCTATCCCGGTGGACTCCCAGGGGATGGATGGAACAAGGAAACGCGCACGGAAACTCCGGGAAAGCGCGAAGGCAACAAAATCGTCTTCGCCGGCCCGAACAGCTATCGCGCCGAACTGAACGACGGAAAGATCTCCATCACCACCGCCTCAGGAGGCCCCTATGAGATGACCAAGAAGGAACGCAAGAGCCCGACCCTGGGAGCGAAGCCTCCGGCAGGTGCAGTCGTTCTTCTGGACGGGAGCAGCGCCGACGCCTGGGAAGGTGGGCATCTCGATGAACGCAAACTTCTGTTCGCAGGTTGCAAGAGCAAGCAGGCATTCGGCAGCTTCACGGCCCACATTGAATTCCTCCTGCCCTTCAAACCACTAGGGCGCGGCCAGGACCGCGGCAACAGCGGCGTTTACTTGCAAGACCGCTATGAGGTTCAGGTTCTTGACAGCTTTGGATTGAAGGGCGAGAACAACGAATGTGGCGGCATCTACACGCAGGCCAAGCCTGCCGTGAACATGTGCTTCCCTCCCTTGCAATGGCAGACCTACGACATCGATTTCACCACGGCTCAGTATGACGCAGCGGGGACCAAGACCAAGAACGCGATCCTGACCCTGAAGCACAATGGTGTCACCATTCACGAGGGGCTGGAGTTCAAGACCAACACCCCCGGCAATGGCCTCAAGGAAAGCGCGGCCCCCGGCCCCCTCCAACTCCAGGGCCATGGCAACCCGGTGTTCTATCAAAACATCTGGGTTCAGCCCAAATAGGATCAGGCTACATGTATCCCCGGATCACCCGCCGACGCTTTCTCGGGAGCGTTGGATTTGCAACCGCAGCCCTGGGAACCAGCTGCAAAAGCTCCCACAGTTCGCACGGGGAGAAGTCGGCCGCTCCAGGCCGCTTCTTCTTCACCTCGCAGGGAAAGACGGCGGTGATGAATGCGGACGGCTCCGGTCTACGCTACTTCGATTTCAAGGTCCCCAACCAGGCAACTTGGCAGCCGGGAGGTTTCCTCTCGAACGGACGCCAGGTGATTTTCCTCAGCATGGAACCACGGCGGGACGGACCCGGGAAACCGTTTGAGGAATACTACACTCAAACCCCGACACATCTCTGGATTCATGACCTCGACAGCGGCTCGCTCAACGAAATCGCCACGCGAGATCGAATGGCCGTGTTTTACACCCCTGCCCTGATCCTCAGCGACCAGCGAATGCTCGTGCAGGTGGTGAAGAACAGGGTGGGGCAGATCTTCAGCATGAATCTCGACGGGAGCGACCCGAAGGAGTTCACCCGCGCAGGAGAAGGACTTCCCTATGGACTCGCCGCCAGCCCGGACGGAAAGCGAGTTTCCTTTCATCTCGCCAGCCCACAAGGATATCAGATCTGGACCAGCGACACGGAGGGCCGGAATCGGATCAAGGTCGCAGCCCATTCGGACCATCTTTATTTTGGAACGTCCTGGTCGCCAGACGGCAAGTGGGTGGTTTACCAAGATTGCCATTTCAAGCAGGATCCCGGACACGATTGGTCGGACCTATGCATTGGAAATGGCGATGGGTCGGAGCATCGTGTGCTGACGGAGGGCCAGGCACTCTGGTTCGCCGCCACCTATGGCAATGCGCAGAACCGCGGTGGAGGCTCCAACCAACCTTCCTGGACCCGACGCGGTGCGATTCTCTTCCCGCGACGACTGCCCCACTCCAAGGTCGCATGGGAGTATCAGTCCCAACGCCCGGACACGGATCATTTCAATCGCGACTTCAAACCTGAACTCGCTCGCGGCGGATGCCAGATTTGCCGATGGGAACCCACTACCCGCAGGGTGACCGAGCTGACGTCGGCGTCGGAGGGCGTGTGGGACTTTCGCGCCAGCGAGTCGCCCGATGGCAAGCATGTCGTTTTCTGTCGAGCCTCCACCGGCGAGGTTCCATCGATCTGGATCATGAACAGCAACGGACAAAATGCTCGTGAACTGACCCAGGGCGTTGATGGGCGAGGAGCAGATCACCCGCGCTGGGTAGGTCGCTCTTAGATAAGAATTGGCAGGCTAAGTCAGCGCAAAAAAAGACCGGGAGACTCTGGCTGGATGCCAGCGTCCCCCGGTGAGAATGCTGCGGCGGAGCGTTACCGCTCCAGGCGGAAGTAGCTATTCCCGCTGATCGGAACCGTCACCTCCAAGCGCTCCCCAACCTGAACAGCAGCCTGAGCCACGCTGGACCAGACGCCACCAACCAGGCTCGGCGTCGACTTGAGGGCGTAGCCCGATGCGGAAGCAGGCCAACTGAGTGTTACGTCCGCGCCTTGACGACCGATGGTGAGGCTAGGAACGACCTGGGGGAGATGCGCGCTTGTCACAGTGAGCGCGCCAAGATAGACGGTGCGGGCGTTGTTCGCGCCTGCTGTCGTCACAGCAATGAATGAGTCTGTGGTGGGGCTATAACGAAGATTGTGCCAGTTGGGACTCGTATCGGTAGGGCCCGCCGGCGTGTCGAACAGGTAGTAGGGCGCCCCCAGCTGGCTGGGCAGAGGAGCACCGGTCGAATCCAGCACGTTGAAGGCATACCCATTGGGCAGGCCCACGGTGCTCGCGCGTGCTTGGTATCCAACAACGAACACCCCGCTGTCACGATCGACAGCGATCTGCGGATGCTGGTGGCGGAACGGATTGCCTGTCGCTGCCCCCGCGAGGTAGGGCTCCTGGGAGCGAACTTCAGTGAAGACATATCCGGGAGCCTCCCCGATACTGAAGTAGGACAGACTTCCTGTGGAGACATCATTCCCACCGGTGTCGAAGGCGGTGATGATCTCGCCGTTGAACGGATTCTCAATGGAGGCCGCATGCCCTTGGGCAGGCCCAGTCTTGATGGCTAGGCTTTGCTCCGGGCCAGCGATACGGAGGTTACCGTCAGGATCAGCCGTGGTCTGAATGACGGAGCCCACAATCTTATTCGCAAGCTGGTCCACACCACCGGGGGCGGCATCTATATTGGAAGTGTAAAGAAAGACATCCTTGCCTGGCAGATACGCAACGTCGGGATCATCTTCATCCCCAGGCCCCTGGAGCAAGTCCACACGGCCTGGAACAGGTGTGAGCGCCGTTCCTTCGGCGGTGAAGAGCGCTCCATAGGAACCCTCGCCCTCACCTGTGACCTTATGCTCTCCAACAACGATGAAGTTGCCGTTCTTCGTACTGACCGCCAAGGAGACGTCGTCATAGGACGTCCCATTGTTAAGGCCATCGTAGACGGAAACCCCCACCAGCGGATCCCCATCGCCTGCGACAGAGGTCGGATTGACCCGGGCAATCATGAGAACATCGGTTTGATTCTCGCCATACTGACGAGCGTTTCCGACCACATTGTACTGGCGGCTTACGGGATTGTATTTCAAGTCATGGCGCGTGATTTGACCGCCCCCACGGGAGTTGCCCATGATAAGGAAAGGCCCACGCTTGAGGGCCAGAGTCGAGGCGTCGTAGAAGTAGCCCAACAGAGCCTGGGTTGCGCGCTCTCCTGTGGTGGGATCCGAATAGTCGCCCTTGTTGCTCTGATCGATCACGGTGACCAGAAGCTCGGGTTCATCGCTGCTGACGGCAAGGTTGCCTTCCTTCGCGCTGATCGAGTCGGCATTCGCGACAATCACGGGTTCGGTAGCGCGCAAGCGCGGGCCATCAGGTGGGGCCAGCGGGGAGGCGAAATCGACCCACGCGAAGTAGAAGTTCGCATCGGTTAAATCGGAGACCTCGGCGGTTGTGGCCTTGCGGCTCTGAATCACGAATGTGCCCGATTGGGAATTGTATTCGTAAGACAGGAAGGCTCGGCTGGCAAAGGGAACACTCGTCTCCGCCTCCAAATCTGCCACCTGTAAGATCAGGGTGCCGGAGGATGCGGTCTTGCCTGGCACGGACAGTTCGTAAACGCCCTCAGCCGTTCGTTGCAGTGTATAAGCCCCGGATGACTTGAGGGCCGAGCCGTCGGTACCATTGATGTAGCCGCCCACCAGGTTCTTGGCGGTGAAAGGCACATAGACGAATTCAAACTGGTACTGACCCCCGGAGGCAACTTCTTCGGCCGTCAACGCGGAATCCTCCCGCACGGTCACCACCCAGCCGGACGCACCTGAAGCCTCATCCCTCGTCGGGCCAACGCCTACGATGTTCACGTCGCTATTTCCGTGGGAAGAAGTGGTAAAAACCATACCATCCTCCAAAGCGTTAACACCTGGCAAACGGAGGAAACCGAGCCCCCCGTAGACGCCACTTCCCACCGGAAACTCGGTCCAATTCATCAAACTGGGAACGAGCCCTGCCGAATGTTGGCCGGCGCCATTCCATTGCGCGATGCCCGTCGCCGGGTCCGGACTGCCGACATTGCCCCCGATCCAACCCGCGTCGTAAGGGAACCAGGAGACCGAGAAGCTGAAGTTCGCCTCAGGGCTGCTGGCATGCGTGCCAGCGCGACCAGTGTTGATATCGAGATTTCCATTACCAAAGGCACCGGAAACCATGTCGTAACCGCGCCCAGAAGAAGACGCGGAGATCGCCGCCGTCGGATAGAAGGGCACTTCGCCGTCCTGCCAATCGATCGGGCCATTCTGGCGCGCCGTTGGAATCGCAATGCCGAGAACCGGGCTGGGGCGCCACGTCTGGTTTTCAGCGAGGGCCGGATCCCCAGCTGAGGTGAAATCAACGAAACCACGATTGAGCGTGTTGGCGTCGGAAGCTGCGGGGTCCAAGGGGGAGATGCGCATGGCGAAGTCTCCGCGATTGTACTTCGTGCAGGACCAAGCCAAGGGCCCCTGCCCTTCAAAGTCCGCCAATTCAACATTGCTGTTGAAACCGCTGGAACTTCCCTTCGCAACCACATTGACGGCTGTGACCGAGGTATTCGGGAAGGGGCCGGGAGGCATAACACCGTCCGGGGTTTGAGGGATTGGGCCCGGCGGAAATGCCTGGCCCGAAGCCGACGCGAAGCAGGCAGCAATGAGTAAGTATGGGATAATGGGTTTCATAACATTACAGTTAGGTTTTTTCTGATCTGGAAGTATGGGACCACCCAGTACACTTACCAGTTTGGTGATACGATTGCACTCAAAAAACTTCTAAAGCAAGACCTTGAGGTTACGTCGCTGTGACATCCCTAGTGCCAGCGGCGATTAGCCGAGATCCTGGCGGAAGAATTGTTTCCTGGATCTGAACCGAATTTTTGTGCGGTTCCTTTATCCCTCATCCTGTTAGCCTTGGGAAATGGGTCGCCGACGAAGGTACGATGTCCGTTGTTTGGAATGCCGTATGCGCAGGGAAATCTGCATCTGCGACTGTATCGCCGCCTGCCGCGACTCGATTGTGACACAGACCCGGATCGTGATTCTCATGCACCATCGGGAGCTCTGCCGCACCACCAACACAGCACGCCTAGCTCAACTGGCGTTAAAGGACTGCGAGATCCGCGTTCGAGGCCAACTGGGGACGCCGTTGATCACCGAGGGAGTGGTGGATCCCACCCGACAGACCCTTCTTCTCTATCCCACCCCTGCTGCGAAGGAGTTGACCTCGGAGTTGGTGCTCTCCTTCGACAAGCCCGTGACACTGGTCGTGCCGGATGGCACCTGGGGCCAAGCCGCCAAGGTCGCTAAACGGGAGGCGTTTCTCAAGACTGTACCCCATGTGAAGCTGCCGCTCGACCGCGCCTCGGAGTATGGACTTCGCCGCGGTGCCCATGAGAAGGGCGTGGCGACGTTCGAGGCAATTGCCCGCGCCCTGGGACTGCTGGAAGGGCCCCTCGTTCAGGAACGCTTGGAGGCCCTATTTGCGATAATGGTGGACCGTACCCTTCGCAGCCGGGGCATCGAGCCGGTCGCCTAAAGTTTCTTTGTAATGCTCGCCCACCCTTCCTGAGGAAGTAGGTGTGGCCACCTTCAGCAGGTCGGTGTCTCACGGATTGATCATGAAAACCTTTGTCGCCATTTTCCTGTCGTGCTGTTCAGCCCTGACCGCCTGGGGTCAGCTCGATGTTCCTGACGCCCTTTTGACGGTAGGAACCACCACCGTCGATTCCTCCGGTCGGCCTTGGGTCTATGCCGTATGGACGCCCAGCCAAGCGCAACTCCTTGATGGAAAGACCCTCAGCGTTGCCCTTAAGCCAGGACTCGAAAATGGCCCAGGCACCTTCAGCCCCGTCGCGACGGTCCGCAAGGAAACAGCTGTACCCGTTATCCAGGTCTTCCTGCAACGTGGGATCCAGCTGGGTGAGAACCAAAGTGCCCTGGGCGATGCGGTTGGCGAACTGTATCGCCGAGCCAATGGCGTCGGGGACCCCTCCCTTGCCGAAAAGCTCTCTGCTTTATTAGCCCGGTCTGCCACAGAGGCACCCACCGCTGAAACTCTGCACATCCTCGCACAAGGTCATCCCAGTGTGCGCATGGCGCTGGGACAGGCCTGGGCAGGTCCGGCGCCGGTGGCCACCGGGCAACCTTTCACCTTGGAGCTGCGCGAACTCAGCCCAGCGGGGGTCGAAGTTCGAGTAGTCGGACGGCTCACCCTTACCGCAGGCCAACCGGATCTACTGCCCGCCCCAGGTGCGCCGGTTCAAGTCCCCGACCTGAGTCCCAAGGGTGACCTGAACATCAAGCTGCGGTGGTCGACGCCCGACGCCCTGCGACGGGCGTCGATGCTCAGTTCGGGTGTCGGGCTGTGGCGCATGTCCCTGGCAGACGCACAGGCCCGGGGCTGGGATAGGACCCCCCCCCGTTGGCTGCCCTACGGAGAGTCGTCACGCTGATCACGCCTCAATCCATCGTGCCCGAAGAGATGCTCACCGCAGCGGAAGCCACCGATTTTGAGAACTTCAAGGGGCTCGTCTTTTACTCCGACGACAACAATCGTTATCACAAGAACGAAGCCGGACAAAATGTCGATACAGCTCTGTCAGAGGGTTCTGAGTGGTTCTACTTTGCTACCGCCCGGGATCTCCTGGGCCGAGACGGCTCAGTTTCCCCCGGCGGCTACGGCATTGTCTGCCGCACCCTCCCGCCGCGCTCTCCGTTCCGCCTGAAGCTGGAGAATCATTGGAGTCCTGCGCCAGATAGCTCCGAGGGGACTCAGGGCTTCCTCTTCTCCTTCGAGTCAAACACCGACACGCCCCGCGACACAACGCACCGTTATGAAATATATCGCGGATACACCAATCTAAACATCCTTCAAGATCCCGTCCTCCGCGAACGCCTCACCCCACTCGCCACGGTGCCGCACCAGGGAGATGCCCTTTGGCTCAGCCATATCGACGAGGCCGCTGACGTGAGGGACACGCGAGGAAAAACCTTCTGGTTCAGCGTCCGGGCGATCCACGATTCACCGTGCGGGCCGATCAAGAGCCCCTTCAGCGCGCCCGTGTTCGGATCCCTCCGTGAACGGACGGGGCCCGACGCAGCAACAGGGGTAGTCGACATAAGTTGTCCCAACGCCGCAGTCATCTGCCAACCAACGCGCTACGAGGCCTACGTCGGCCGCCAGGACGGCCGTCGACATTTTCGCGTCGAGTGCGTGCGGCAAAATCGGGGAATCGCCTCGGCTACGTTCTGGATGGATATCCTAGAAGGAGGCGTGGTGACCTCGACTGTGGACCTCTCGACGCATGTTTTCGCCGAGACTTACGACACAGTGACACAGGAGCTAGATCTTCCGACCAGCGAACTCGGCTCGTCTCGAATCCTTCATTGTCTAACCCAGACGTATGGAGGAACCAAAGGCAACACCGCGTCGTGCGAGCTGGAAGGAATTCCCGCGAGCGATCAAGTGATGGTGATGTCCTTCCTTACCGCCGCCCTTACGGACGATGAGCTGATTCCTGGACAAGCACTCTCCGATGTTCTCCTCGCTCCTTCGCAAAGCGTGCAGTTGCTCACGTTGGACGCAGAGGACTTTGGTGCCATCGGACGGGTTCCCTCCCAATACAACGGACAAAACCTGATCATCCAGTCTTCCCAACTCGGTGGGGCAGTCAGCGTGTGGCGTAAGGTCGGACTCAGCGAGTGTCGCGAAGGCAGGATCAGCTGGCGCTTCCCCGGCAATCCAGGATCGGTTTCCCTCCGGGCGTTCCCTGTGAAGAGATTCGACGACTCCCCGTGCTATCACATGACCACGGCACCGGGAAGCCAGGCCATCCCCCCCATTAAGGTAAAATTCCCACTCACCCCCCGCACCGAAGAGTGGCGATTGTTTCGAAGGGTCGACGAAGGACCCTACACGCTCATCCGACACGGTCTCAAAAGCTTCAACCCTGCACAGCCCGCCAACGAGATCCTCGCCATCGACACCGCCCTGCCGGCCGCAAGCGCCACCCTCTGCTATTACGCGCAATGGGTGGATCGTGATGGGAATGGTTCGGCGCTCGTGAGGATGGAGCCCTGCATCACACTGCAACCCCCGTCCCTCCCCGCTCCCCGCCTCAGCCCACCGGAGGCAGCGGGCACGCGTGCGGATCCGATCATGAAATTGACTTGGTCGTGTCCGCCCGTAGGGATCGATCGCTTCCGCATCTTTGTGAAGCCGTTGAACAACAAGCCGCTTCCCCCTTCCTTTGGTGCCGCGTATTCTCAGAGAACGGCAGGAGGATTTCCCATTATCTATTCCGCGATCGGCGCGTCTTTAAGCTCCTTGGTCACCATCGCCGGCGGTTCGATCACTAAAACGAAGTCAGTTCCCGGCTTTTTTGAGACCGGCAAGCTGGGCGGGAATTTTCCGTCGGCACCTCCCTTCACCGCCGAGTTCCACTGTGAGGAAGGGGTCGACTACGAGGTCCGCGTATCTGCACTCGGAGATCCAAGCCTCGAAGGACCCTCAAGTGTCCTGCACGCTTTCAAATGGACGTATGAAGCACCAGCTGAAGATCCTTCGGTACCCTGGCCCATAAGGCCGCTGCCACCGACGGGCACCTTCGCAGGGATCAATGCCCTCCGCCTTCCTTTACCCGTCGGGCCCGGAGAGCCGGAACCGGCCTCGGACGATCAGACCCTCTGGCCTTACCAAAACCCGGACGCCGTGGTGGTCGGAGTCCGGATCGCCAGTATGCCTTCCTACGGAAAGGTGGACCACCGTCGGCCCAAAACGGCACCCGGAGATCCGCATGTGGTCTACAGCCCGTTGTCACAGTCTCCTGCGTTTGGGCGCAGTGATCCCAATCTGCATGCCCTGATTCCGTTGGGCGAAGGAAAACCCGAGCTTACCGAAAGCTTCGTTCTCTATCGCCGGCAGATCGCCAGCCCACTCTTTCCCAATGCCGCCGGTGCGACCATCCAAGTGTCACCGCTCGTACGACAGATCGCGTTCAAGCGGGCGATTGATGGTCCTGGCATCGCCCTCAGTGATCCGTTCTTCGCCGTGCTCTATCACCGCACTCCGAACCCCGATGAGAAGGACATCATCGACCTTTGCCTCCTGGACACCCAACCAGCTATCTGGGGAGCGCGCTACGAATACACCCTCGTAACCTTCGGCAAACGGGGTGAGCCGGTTCGCTCCATCAACGCCGGACAGGTCCTGATCGATTGAGTCTCTTCTCCTACGCCTTATGAAACGCTTTGCCCTCTCCCTTGGTGTCGCCTTTCTTTCCGCGACGGCCCCGGCGCAAGAACCTGTCACCACCACCACCGAGCAGGAGCTTTCCTCCCCAGGTGATTTCAACGGGGATGGACTCGTCGATGTGGCCCTGGTGGACCGCGCCTCGGGCGAGATTCGCGCCGGTCTTCAGCAGGCGAACGGCACGTGGTCCTGGATCTCTGGTTCCAGCGGGATCGATGGAGCGTCCCTGCTCGCGGTAGGTCCTTTCCTAGGAAACCCAGGGCATGTGGTGGCGGTGGCGTCGAAAGAGTTCAACCGAATTCAACTGTGGAACCCCATCGGGAATCAGCAAGCAACTTGGAATCAGAGCGGAATCGGACTGGGGGTGCTCGCACTCCACGCCCCAGCTGGAACGCCCCTTCTCGCGGTAACGGATCAGAACACGGCACCTACAGCTCTACTCGCGCATGCCTTTAACTCTGCAGGCAACGCGGTGGACACCGCACTCCCCTCGACGGATGGCTCACCGCTGGCTTGGGGAAATCCCATCCAGCGTCGCGCAGGACAAAATCGTCGCGTGGCCGCGATGCAAGGTCGTCGGTGGATTTGCGTCAGCCTCGATTCCCCTGGAACTGTCCTCCGCTCAGGCCTGCCCGACGGAAGCCGCTTTGTCACCGGTCGCTTCGCTTCAGGCCAATCCGAATCCATGGCGGTCTTCTGGAAGCCTGGCAGCTCAGACATACAAATCTCGATTCACAACAGTTTGGCACTAAACTCCTGGTCGGACGGGCCCAACTATACCTTCGCTCAACCCCTCCATTCCTTGGTGGTCATTGACGGTCAACCCCCGCAGCTTCTAGCCCTCTTCGACGGAGGCACCAACGGAGCGCTCTACACCTTCGCCAATCAAACTCCCAGCCAAGTGACCCAGGCTCTCACTGCACCTCCGGGCCAACCCTTCACCACGGCATTCTCCACCGGCAAAGGGGCATTCAACCTTTTGAATGGCCCGAACGGCAGCTCAGAGAGTAGCACGCATTGGATGCTGGAGGGTGCCACGTGGAAGCAAGATGCCACGACCCCTATCCCTCCTGTTTCGCCCACCGCAGGGCGAGCCAATGTCTTTCTGTTTTCGGCCGAACCTCTCGTCACCCCGAAGGCCGTCCTGCTGAACCGACAAAAGCAGGGAGACTGGAGCGGTCAGGGCGGAGCGCTCAGCGGGAACAGCCGCACCATAGCAACTGAACGATTCGTAGATCCCCAGCAAGGATTGCGGCCGAATGGCTCCGCCACGATCTCGGACGCGACCGCCCGATACGCATTGGTGAATCAACTCCTCCCCGCCGCCAGCGCCGCCAGCTTGGTCGCTGGCGTGGGTGCCCCGATCGGTGACATTCGCTTCACCCCACCGCCAGGGCGCTACCCAGACATCAACGCCGCGCGCGGAGAACGCCTGTCCATATCACTCACGCCCACGAAAGTGGGTGAAGAAATCTTCTACCGTTCGGGCGGGCAAGGAGCCTGGACCCTCTACGCAGAACCCGTTGAACTGGCCGCATCAACCACGCTCCAGGCGTATTCAAAGCCACTCGGCGGGAAGCCCGGGCATCTGCGTAACGCTACCTACACCTTCGTAGGGCGTCCAACCGACCTCGCCGCTCCTCCGAGCGTGGATGCGGACCAAAACGGGCTCGCCGATGCCTGGGAGACCGCCTTTGCACAGCACGATCCAAACGCCGACACCGATGGGGACGGAGCCAATGCTTTGGCAGAACAGAATGCAGGGACCGATCCTCAAGACCCGGCTAGCCGACCCGTAATAGATAATCCTCGGCGGATCCTCTCGCTCAGCACAGCGACCGGACCAGATGGGCCGATCCTCCGCCTCGACTGGACCGCGGACGCGGGCCCCATCGTTCTGCAATCCAGTCCTGACCTGCTCACCTGGAGCGATGTCGTTCCGCAACCGAACGTCCGGTCCTATGAGATCCTCATCCAGACCACGCGACTCTTCTTCCGCCTGCGCGAACCCTAGACAACGATGTCGCTCCGCCATTCAACACGTCCGTCACCACGTCCTATGAAGACTCCTCGTCTCCTCTGTCTACAGATCGCTCTCTACGTCTGCCTCGCCTTCGGTGCGGCCGGCCTCGCAAATGCAGCGTTCACCGCAGCCATCACTCGGGTGGAGGTCACCAATCCCGGCGGGGCGATTCTTGCCATCGACGCCACCGATGGCGACCCGGATTCGAACCGGCATGGTGTCATGGTTTCAGCCACGCTACGATTCACCGGACAAGGCGCTGGAATCACGCCCCAGTCCGCGCTCTTCCGCACCCACTTCCATCTCTTGGATGAAGCGGGGGACGTGGTGGACCTTGACGACGGAGCCGGTGGTTCCATCACCACGGTGACAGTGGAGCACCCAGGAGGCATCCCGGGCGGAGTCGGAACAATTCGGGCGGATAGAGTGGTCAACGCGGTCCTCGTCCCTTTAAGCCCCCTGGACACGAGTAAGCGCTTCCGCGCTCATGTAGCGATTCAGCGCGAATCGCCGAACGGATCGGGACTATTCGCCGATGTAGGCACACCACGCAGTACCGATCCCCAGGCCTTTTTCCAGTTCAGCCAAACCGAGCCGACCGATGCTGAGTTCCATATTCTAGGTGCTTTGGATCAAGTCACACTGAACCAAACAGTTCTAGTCCGTTCCCAAACGGGTCAGGCGGAATTCTCAGCACAGATCGAAGGGCGACTTGTTCGCTTCGATGAGCTGGGAGCGATTCCCGCTTCGGATGACATCACGGTAAATCTGCGGATGCGTCTGCTCGACACCAGCGATCCATTGGCACCCGTCGAGGTGGCTCTGGCCACGGATGTGGTCTCCTGGGTGCTGTCGATACCAACACATGAAGCAGACGGCTTGATACAAAGCCCGAGCGTAACGCCCATCAGTCAGAGAATATCCTTCGCCCCAGCGGACTGGCTGACCTTCGATCCGCTGCGACCCTATCGCCTTGAAGTACGGCTCGAAACCCTGGAATCGGACGCGGTCACCGTGCTTCCACACGGGCTCCCTCGGTCTCCCGCCTCGATGCCGACGCGCCTGCTCGGACTCTCAGGGCGACTTTTTGCCGGAGCGGCGGAAACATTCTTTAGCGGTGTCGCGAACGACCCAACCTCCGCTACCATCGTCCCCGCCCCATTGAATGATCCCGCTGGCGGGGATTGGTTCGCCTCCAAGCTTGCCGTCGCCATCGGAACCGGAACGCATCCCCAGTCCACCAATCGCACCTATGGAGATGGCGTGCCATTCTCCGTGCTAATCTTCCGCAACGGAGACGCCCTCTTGGTCGACAACGCTCGCCAGGCCCTAAGCACAGCCGAGACGGACATCGTCCCCGTCGCCGGTCTCCGCGTGATACGCACGACCCTGCAACTGACACCGAACGGCGTCATTGCCGATTCTCTAGGAATTCTTTTGCCCGCCGGCTTCGGAGTCACCACCTCCTCAAGCTCCCGCATGCTCCTGCCAGTGATCGAGGCAAGAGACGTACTGCTGAACGAGTTCCTGCTGCCCACCGAAGCGATCCCCCGCTTTTATCCGCCCGGGGGAGGCGACTGGTATGCCTGCCATGAAACTCTCCCGCTGCGACTCAAGATTCCCTTGATCGTTTGGGACCGAGACCAGGGCACACTGAGCTTCACGGTCGAATCGCAGGAGTGGGTCAGGCTCAATGAGCATCTCCGACACGAGGTGGGAGTTGTGCCCACGCTGCAGCAACGATTTGGAAATGACGGGTTCTACCGCTCGGTCCGCACCGTGAAAGACGTGATCATCACGAGCGACGCTCAAGGAAGCGCACTCATCAATACCGAGCTGAGAATGGGACCTGGCTTCTTTCAAACCCATTTTCCGTTAGGTCAATTGGTGGATTGGTCGGCTGGGGGAGTGGGGCGGATGACAATTCTAAACTCCCAGGTGGTTGAACCATCCTCTCTCCGCGGTATCAGCGCTACGACACTGCAATACAACCGAGGCTGCCCTGAGACCAACTGTCCTGGATCGGATCTTCCTTTGGGGGCGTTCGCGTTCACGCCGGACAACGACACCCTTTTCTTCACACCGGACCGCGGCCTTCAGGCGGGGGGAAGCGTGCGAGCCCAAACCCTTGAGTGGGGCTCGATCGACACTAGCCCTCGATTTGCCCACCGCACCACTGAATGGACCCAGGCGGGGTGGCATATGCCAGGGCACGCCCTCCTCTCGTCGCCGCTGTTCACGGTCGACCAACCGGCAGCCCTGCTCTTCACCGGCTATGGTTCCCCTGAGTTCCCGGAACGTCTCGAGCGCCCCAACGATGTCGAGGCTTACGCTGACGGATTCGCCGACTACGCTGGCTTGAATTTTCGGACCACCAACCAAAAGGCTCGCAGCATCCTCGCAGGAAACCCAACGCCGGAATACGTGCTAAAAACGAGGTCGAAGTACTATATCCGCCCGGCGGGAGTCAGCGGGATCCATGAAACAGCATCCATCAATCCACCCGTTCTAAAAATGTATGGATTTGATGTCACCCTCGACGGACTGCGTTTGGCCTTCCTCGACAACCAGAATGTGGCAAGCCTGACCGGAGGATCTGTGCATGTGCCGGACCCGGTAACCCCACAACTCGGTTTTGACCTCGCATTCAAGAAGCTCTTCTTCAAGTGCCAAGGGCAACCGGGTGCCTGCACGCTAGACACCCACGGCAAGACCAACACGCTCGATTACTGGGAAACGGACTTCATTCCTTTGTCCATGGAGTTCAAGCAACCGACGATCAAAGGTTGTGCTGTTGTAGGGGAAGGCTTTATCGCCCTGGGGGTAGAGACACGGCTGCCTGCAGTCACGACCGCGCCGTTGTTTGGCGAATTTGGATTCAAGGCGTCTGGAAACTTCGTGACGGCCGGTGATCCTCTGTCCGAGGGCACAGGCATCGACTCTCGACTGGAGTTACCCACCCAACTCAGCATCGCTGGACCGGGCAGCAAGCCCTGGAAACTGACGCCAGCTACCAAGGCCTACTTCAACAATCCTGAGCTCCCGTCCGGCAAGGCTCGACCGCAGCGCGGATTCCTCTCGTTCGCCGGAACCTTGGATCTTCCCTGGTATCAGGATTGCAAGGTTCATATCCACGCAAGCTCGAGTGCGCGCGCTACTGAGCTTAGCCAGCAGCACCTCATGGGCGGATGGCACGCGGATCCAAACCTGGGGCCGGGCGAAGGCTGGACGAACACCCTGGGGCATCACTTCTTCACTCACCGTAACTTCGATACAAATCACTACGCCTTCGAAGGACCAGACGTAACGGCTTACCAAAATCCAAAAACACCCGCGTTCAACCCGCTCGGCGAACGGGTCTGGCTCAACACCGTGGACTTCTCTTTCCCGCTGCAATGGCAGGGAGTCACACGAAGATTCGAAGCCGAAACCATCCGCAAAGATCTGCTGGTTCTGGGTGGAGTCCATCGAGGCCTCACCTCGCTGACCCCTGAAGTCGCCGAAATCACCTTTGGTGCCGAATACAAGGGGCTGCCAAGGTTGAATACCGCGGCACTCATCACCGGAGCGATTGAGGAGATCACCGGCGTCTTTTCAGGGCTCGCACAGGCCATGGGGGAAGCCCTGCCCATCGCCGACGCCATCCGGCAACTGGACGGACTGCTGGCCGAGCAAATGGCTCGCACCCTCGACGTGCCCTTGGACGCAGCCCTAGAGTTTCCAGCGCAACAAATCTACGCAGCACTCGGCACGCCTGCTTCCATCGATTCCCAACTGCTCACCCTCACCGGCGAGCTCAAAACAGTAGGCTCCGCCGGAGCATTCGTCAGCGACATCCACGCTCGACTCGACAAGGCCGAGCTAGGACTGACTTTGCTGATCGGCCTGCTGGACTCGAATGCTCCTGATGCAAGCACCGGAGCGGGCGCTATGGTTCGTGCTCTGCTCGCCCAGTCCGAAATTCCGGCACTCGCGGCGATCGGGGCAACCGCCATCAACGAAGTACTGTCAGCCCAGTTGCCAAAAATGGCTCCCCAGCTCCAGAGCCTGAACCAGGCGCTCAACTCCGTTCGCACCCAACTGCGACGAGCACGAAGCACCACACTCTCCCAGGTCAACTCCCTCTTCGTAGCGATGGGCAATCCGGGCCAGCCGCTTGAATTGGCAAGCCGAGCTGCACTCAATGACATCAAGGCCCGCTACGGCACGCTCCCGGATGAAGCCCAATGGCGGGCTGAGAATCCAGCGCACATCATCGTCCCCCAGCTGAAGCGCCTCATCAAGGAGCGTCTTCTGGCAACAGTGGTCGTGCCGAAGCTCCAGTCCGTTCTAAAGCAGAACCTCGCCGACTTGAACACGTCCTTCCGTGCCGCCTTGGATGACCTCTTTGGCGAGGTGAACACCCTTCTTCGCGTTGTGGTTGAGGAGAAGGCCAAGGAATACACCCAGGGCCTGGACAACTCGGTGAACTCCGCCCTTGGCGATATCGCAGGAAAAATGGGTGCCGCGAAAATCGAGGGATACGCGCAGATTAATGATGAGTCCTTGCGCCTCCTGGATCTCAACGGTCAGTTCGAATTCAATGTCCCAGACAAAATGAAGGTGGGAGCACATCTCCGCATCCAGGAATTCGACGCGGACAGCCCTCCCTCAGGTTGCCGCGAAGGGGCCACACGCCTGACAGAGGTTCAGATCGATGCGAACGCGGAGATCAACTGGATTGGTCAAGGGATTCGAGCAGAGGTCGGAAGCAAAATCACTCTTCAAAACGATCCGCCGAACAATCCGAAAGGACCGCTGATTGTCAAAGGCTTTGATGGCCACTTCGGACTGACGGGTGAGATCGGCATCGGGCCGGTGGTGGTGACCGAAGTGCGGCTGGCAGCTGGCATGGGCTCCATCAGCGTAGGAGGCGGTAAGACCAAGGACTGGGCCTATATCGCGGCGAAAGCCCGTGGTCGCATGAATGCTTATGAGGTCGCTGCAGGCTTATTCTTTGGTCGCACCTGCGATCTCAATGTGATTGCCAACGTGGATGCCGAGGTGGGCAAATCCTTGAAGAAGGCCACACCTTCGCTCGAAGGCACCCTACCCCTCACAGGAGTTTACGCGTATGGAGAAGGCTGGATCCCCTTGAACGAGGTTTTCGGCATTCCCTCAACCTGCTTCTTCACCCTTCGCGTGGGCGGTGGCGCGGGGTTCTTCGCCTTTGTGAATGACGAGGGACGTGTCCTGGTTGGGGCCAAACAGTTTTTTGGTGTGGAAGGCACCGTTCTATGCGTTTTCAGCGTTCGCGGAGAAATAAAGCTGGTCGGTTTGGTGGATATTCCAGGAACGCCACCCATTGCAAACGGGGGGCTGGGGAGCGATCCGGCGTCCGGTGTTGTCCATCGAACAACAGAGCCAGCGCCCGCAGGTGCAAGCCTGACCGTCTTTGGTGACGGCTTTGTCCAAGGACGCTTCGGACCCTGTCCCTTCTGCATCAAGATCTCGAAGAGCTTCGGAATCACCCTCAAGGTGGGAGGTGAAGACCCCGGAATGGACATCGACTTCTGATGTAAACCGCCGCCCCCTGCGACAGATCAACGACCGCAGTTCACCGGAATTTCCGCTGCGTCCTCATCTGTGGATCAACCTTCCCTCGCGTCTAAAATTCGATCTGCCAACCCGCGCGCATGATTGACCAGAGCCAGATCCGTCCGCAGGTCGGCGAATTTGAAATTCGGGACGCCGCTTTGGTCCTTACCAATCAATTCCCCAGGCCCACGCATCCGTAGATCTGCCTCGGCAATCTCAAAGCCATCCCGGGTCTTCTCCAGAATCTCCAACCGCTCCTGAGCCTCGCCTGACTCCAAGTCCCCCACCAGGATGCAAAACGACTCATGGGCTCCGCGCCCGATACGCCCGCGCAATTGATGCAATTGCGCCAGACCAAACTGCTCCGCGCTTTCGATCACCATCACACTGGCGTTCGGCACGTCCACCCCCACTTCGATCACGGTGGTCGCCAACAGAACCTCAATGCGCCCCGCCCGAAAGCCATCGATAGCAGCTTGCTTGTCCTCGGCCGATAGCTTCCCATGCACCAACCCCACAACATGCGGTGCCAGAGCCTTGCGGAGACGTTCCATCTCTTGCATCACTGATTTCAAGCCTGGCTTCCCACCCTCCTCGATACGCGGATACACCACATAGGCCTGCCTCCCCTCTTCCAGTTTGCTGCGCAAAAACTCCCAGACCTTCGGCAAACGATCCACGCCGCGCACGAAGGTCTTCAGTCCGCCACGCCCATGAGGCATTTGCTGAATGACCGATACATCGAGATCGCCATAGAGCGTCAGGCCGAGTGTGCGCGGAATGGGGGTGGCGGTCATGACCAACAAATGCGGGTATCGCCCCTTCTTGAGCAGCGCTTCGCGCTGTCCCACGCCAAACTTGTGCTGCTCATCAATGATCACCAAGCCCAGCCTCTCCATGCTGAAAGCCTCTTCAATCAACGCATGCGTGCCCACATACAAGGTGGGTTGATGAACATCCGTTGATCGCTTTTTCTGGCTGCCGGTCTGCATCGCCAGCGAGACAGGCAGACCGTCACACCAAAGTTGGAACTGTTTGAAGTGCTGTTCCGCAAGAATCTCAGTCGGCGCCATGACGGCCACGGAGAAACCGCTCTCCAACGCCATGAGCGCCGAACAGGCCGCAACCACCGTCTTACCGCAGCCCACATCACCCTGCAGAAGTCGCCTCATTGGATGCGCAGCACCCATGTCGCGTCGAATCTCACGCAAAACGGCGGTCTGACCGTCCGTAAGCGTGAAGCCCAGCTTGCGAAGCAAGGGTTTGATGAAGCGGTTATCGCCCGAGCAGGGCAAACCACGCGCATTCGCCTCCAAGCTGCGTCGACGACGACGCAACTCCAGCTGCAGGGCCACAAACTCGTCGGTCGCCAATCGCCTGCGCCCTTGTTCCACCTCCTCCATCGCCTCCGGAAAGTGAAGGCGGCGCACGGCCTCGGGCCGACTGAGCTCTGCGGACCGGTCCAATTCGGGCCAGGGCTCGGGAATCAGCCCGGCGAATTCGGCCACCCTCTGCCAAAGAAAACTTCGCAGCCACCGCTGAGGGAGCCCCTCTGTCAAGGGATAGACCGGCACGATCCGGTTCAGATGGACGGAAGCCTCTACCCCCGGCTCGATCACCTCCACCTCAGGATGATCCAGGCAGATCGGGCGGATCGACGTGGGCTTTCCGTAGACGAACACGTCATCCCCCACTCGGAAGTAGCCCTGCATAAAGGCCATGTTCCACCAGCGACACGTCAGCCGGCCGGAGGCATCCTCCACGACCAGTTCAAAAACACACTTTCCCCCCTTCTTGAGAGTTCGGACGCCCATCGCCCGGACCACGCCGCGGATCGTGCCGGGAACCTCCAAACGCAAGGACCGGATCCTTAACGAATGACGACGATCCTCGTGCCGTCGAGGACGGTGTAGCAGGAGATCCAGCAGAGTGTGTACGTGCAACCGGGACAGTTGCATCTCCCGCTCGCGACCGATTCCACGAAGCGCAGCGACCGGGGTGGACAGAACGTCCGCCACGGCCCCTGGAGTTCCAGATGCAGAAGTCTGAACGCCCATAGCAAAGCTAATGCGAGAGTTCCCAGTGCTGGCGCAGTCCTTCCAGCGTGAGCAGCGGTTGAACGTCCGTAATTTCCGGCACTCCCTTGGCCATCAAGCGCGCGTAGCCACCTGTGGCGACCACGGGCAGACGGCGCACCCCAAGCTGCTTCTTGAGTCGAGAGATCAGCTCGCGCACGAGACCGCGATATCCATGAACCGCTCCGATCAACATCGCTTCCTCCGTGCTGCGACCGACCGCTGCATCGATGTCACGGATCTCGATCCTTGGAAGCAACGCCGTTTTCTCATGAAGATACTCCGTCATGGCAGCCAGTCCCGGAGCGATGACCCCCCCTATGTAATTCCCATGCTGGTCCACCACATCGAAGGTAACGGCTGTTCCAAAATCCACCACCAATGAGGGTGCCCCATGACGCAGCCTAACCGCCAGGGCGTTGGCCAGGCGATCCTGACCGATACTCTCAGGTTTGGGATAGTCGATACCGACCCCTCGCAAGGTGCTTGGGTTTAGAGGCAGAACCCGGACCTCGGGCCAAAGTTTTCGCAGCACACGCAGAACGCGCACGGACGCCTTGGGTACAACGCTGCAGACGCTTACTCCGATTACTTTTCCAGGCCCGACAAAGCGCCTGAGCACGGCAGGAGCATTCTTGCGGGACCAAAGCGCGGTCGGAAGATCCACATGCTTTGAAATATGCGCACCGCGAACGAGCCCGACATGGGTGTGCGTATTTCCTACATCGAACAAGAGGAGTCGGCCTCGTGGCTGTGAGGTGGATGGGCTCATTTAAGAACGGTGACATCACCGCCGAGGATACGTTCAAGATTGCCGTGGGTGGTTCGAAGAATCAGGGCGCCCTCACCGTCGAGCGACTCGGCACGCCCCTGGATCACTCGATCTCCCATCTGAATGCGGACAGCTTTTCCAAGGGTGGAGCAGCAACGCTCCCACTCCGTGGCCACCTCCTCAAAATCGCCTCGGCGAATCCGTGCGTAGTCGTGCTCCAGTTCCTCCAGGAGCCGCGCGGCCAGATTCGGGCGATCCACCGGCTCACCGGATTCAATGGCCAAGGACGACGCGAGCTTGCGAACCTCCGGCGGAAAATCCTGTGGCTGTTGATTCATGTTGAGACCCAGGCCGAGGATCAGAAAGCGGACGCGATCCACTTCAGCGGTCAACTCGGTAAGAATCCCGCAAAGCTTACGGCCTTGCACCTGGACGTCATTGGGCCATTTGATGTCGGCCTCAACGCCCGTGACCTGACGGATCGCGCGCACCACCGACACTGCGGCTCCGATGGTAACCTGGGTAGCGGCCTGGGGAGCGATCGAGGGACGCAGGAGCACGGAGAGCCAGAGACCCTTACCGGCGGAAGATTCCCAGCGTCGGCTCAGACGCCCCCTGCCCTTGGTTTGGGACTCGGCGATCACCACCACGCCCTCAGCGACACCATCAAGCGCCATTTTTTCCACCACGTCGTTGGTGGAAGTGGTTTCCTTGAACACCCGGATCTGACGACCGATGACCCGAGGCTGAGCGAGACGAGCGAGAAGATCGTCACCGTGGAAGACGTCCGGGACGCGCAGAAGTCGATAGCCCGAGTGGGGGCTCGCCTCGATTTCGTAGCCGAGTCGGCGCATCTCCTGGATACGGGCCCAGATAGCGGCACGGCTGATGCCGAGCTGAGCGGAAAGCGCGGCACCGGAGATCCCCCCGGTAGGAGTCTGCCGTAACGCGCTGAGAATGGCGACGTCCGTCGTCATGAGGGCGAGCCTAGACCGCTGATAGGCAAGGCCGGAAGAGCAAAGATAGGGCGGCAGGCTGGAAGCATCTGCAGGGAAACCAGGAATCAAGCGCCCCTTGATTTTGGGGTGGGAGATGCCGACAAACAGAGTAGGCAGAAAGAAAAAAACGAATGTCGGCAAAACCTATTGACGCTTAGGCAAGTTACGCATACGTTTTCGCCCTCTTTGAGATCCAGAGTAGCTCAATGGTAGAGCACGCGGCTGTTAACCGTGTGGTTGTAGGTTCGAGCCCTACCTCTGGAGCCATTTTCTATGTCGTTGGTGTTCAACGACACTTCAGCCGGATAGGGGGGTAAATCTACCCGATTGGGTGAGAAACTGAGAGGGCGCTTGGCTACTGAGCTCAACTCCGCAGGCACCTACGCCTACTCTCTGACTGCTCTCTTACCCCAATCCCTCGGTGTTGCTTACCGTTTACCGAGCAACATGACGAAGCAACGCTACTGGCTGTTCCGACGCGGCGGCATCTACTATCTCGAGGATTCCGTTTCCGGATTGAAGGAAAGCCTCCACACGCGTGACCCGAAGGAGGCCCAAAGAGTGCGGACGGCTAGAAATGAAGCCGCCGCCCGCCCGCTTCTGGGGCTTACCCTGGGCCGCGCCTACCTGGCGGCCTACGATCCCATGCTGGTCAAACGGACTTGGAGAGACCTTATGGATCACTTTATCCAGCAAAGCGCCGACGGCAATCGGATGCGTCGCGAACGTGCCATGAGAAGCCCTTCAATCGCCAAACTCGCCGGTAGGAGCCTTATCGAAACCACTGCGGACGATCTGCGCATGGTGCTCGCTGACGGTCGAGTATCCACCAACCACTTCCTCCGCGTGATCCACAACCTAGGGGTAGGATTGGGGTGGCTGCCCTGGCCAATCCTCTCCGCAAAGCTGTGGCCGAAGCTGAAGACGAAAGCAAAGCGTGGCATTTCACCAGCAGAATACGCTCGTATCATGCAGGCCGAAATGAATCCGGAGCGCCGCCAATACTACGCCCTGCTTTGGGAGATCGGCGCATCGCAGATCGATGCGGCATCACTCACCGCCGAGAACATAGACTGGAGCAAGCGAACCCTGTCCTACCAACGCAGGAAGACCGGGGTTTGGGCACATCTCCAAATCGGCGTTCACTTGGAAGAGCTCCTTCGAAAGCTACCCCAAAGCGGCCCGTTGTTCCCGTCCCAGTTTAAGCTCAGTTCCTCGGAGCGGGCTGCCGAGTTTCGACGCCGGTGCAGACTGCTGAAGCTCGAAGGAATCAGTCTTCATAGTTTCCGATACTCCTGGGCTGAGAGAGCACGATCGGCCGGGTATCCCGAGCGGTGGGCCCAGACGGCGCTGGGCCACACCTCGCGGGCTGTTCATGCCGCGTACGCGAAAGGCTCCTACGCCGTCTGCCCACCATTGCAAGATTTTGAGAATAGGGAAGCCGCGGCAAAGTCCTGAACAAATGAGTCGTCACCGAGTAGCATGAGCCAAACCGATCAAACTATGAAGCAACCACAAGCCGAAACGATAACCAAAGCCACGCAGTGCGCAGATCTGTTGGTAAGCGACATTCGTGATGCTCATTGCCACGCCTGCGACGACGATCCAGCGCTCGAGATTCTGCTGCGGGACCTGATCGGCGATGCCGTCAAAATCAAGCACCGCCTAAGCGAAATTCAGAATTGCTCCCGATGACAGAGACCAAAGACGCTCCCAGGTCGCGGATTAGAGACGCCTCTGTTTCAGCATGTCCCATTGGCTAATGGTTGCGAGGAAACCAATGGAAACTCTACCAGCTAAC
Organism: Akkermansia muciniphila; assembly: GCA_945861575.1. Lineage (GTDB taxonomy): Bacteria > Verrucomicrobiota > Verrucomicrobiia > Limisphaerales > UBA11320 > UBA11320. Next base: position 1,913 of record CAMAVD010000028.1, on the reverse strand, counting down.
CGATGCCGTCATCGCTGACTGGGATACAGCCTCCGTTCGGACTCAACTCGAAAGCTCGCCAGTCCCACGAGCCGCATCCGTGAGCGTCATCTACACGGACGGACTCAAGGCACAGACGGCAGGGGGAGTTCTCGATCATCAGCTCCCTCAAGGCCGGAGATCCGGCTGCAACCGTGCCGTTCTCTTCCTGAATAACCACCCACCCCATTTCAGGGTCCCGCTCAGGACAGTCCAACAACTCTCCTTCAAGCACGATTCCTTCGCCGGGAGAAATGACGTTCGCCAGGCCCTCCCGGTAGAGAATCTCGACCTCTGATCCTACAGCCGGTCCGGGAACGAGTTGAATGTAGGCAATCGACTGCGCGGGTTTGCCAATTTGTGGGGCAGGATCATGGGAGTCACAGTTCATCCGCTCATGATTCCAAAACGCTGCTTCTACCGTGATGAAGTAGTTGTAGGGTAAGGCGCAGGAATGGGGGAGTTGGCGATGGTCAACGACAATCATCCTTCCCTGCCCAGGAAAAATAATCGTCGTTCTACAGGCTGGATGTAAATTTAGTCACGACGGGTCCCGCTAGGTGCGACCGGGCTTGCCTTTAGGGCAAAGCCCACCGGCCGCATCACTACCACCGCTGAGGGGAACGGAGCGGAGTTCTTCCCATCGCCGAATTTCAAGCGACCTTTGAGAAGCCTGATCTCATGCTTCATCGCGTAACGGTGCCACCAGGCGGTGTCGGTTCGGGCGGGGACAAGGCAAACCACGGTCGCAGCGTCGTGCGTCGCTGCGTCATGGGCCTTCGCCATCCACTTCGAAATCTCCTGGCCGTAGGGCGGGTTCATGAAGACGACTTCACCCTGCCAACTTTGAACAAGTCCGTTGTGCTGACGGGTGTAGTGCCGCTTGCACTTGGCATTCGCATCGGTCGAGCAGGGATCGAGGCTAAAACCAAACTCCCGGTTCAGAGCGTCGAATAGCCACTGGGGGGTGGGCCACTCAGAAGTTGCCGATGAGAAATGGACCGATGTGTGGGAGGCATTCACGGCCTTAAATCGTAAGGCAATCGGTCCCATTCTCCACGAGGGTAGTGGGGGATTACTGCCGGAGTACCATTGAGCAGTTAGCCGGATTCCAGAAAAGGAGCTCCTGCGGATCGGAACAAATGGTCGTCCCGGTGCTAGACTTCAGACCCCCGACCAGAACCCCAATTCCCGCAAGGACACATAATCTCGAGGTCGACTTTCGGTGCGATGTCCGAGGATTACATGGTCAAGCACTTCGATCTTGAGGAGCTGGCCGGCTCGGATCAGATCACGAGTGATGCGGATATCAGCGTCGCTAGGCTGGGGATCACCCGTTATTCCGCATACGGAATAACGGGTGTTATACCGCATCCGGTTTTATGCCGTATGACTCTCAGATCACCCTGTATTCACAGGCGGGAAGCGATCCTTGATACGGCATAAAACGGACAAGTGTTGTGTGGCCTGATGGGGCATCATGGCCTGATGCAAAATACATTCATCCACTTCCGCAACAGGGCCACTTCATGCGGTCCACTTTCTCCATACATCAAACTCTATCTTGACCAGGTCGAAACCGAAGGGTTCGCGCGAAGATCCTTGTTCGAACAACTATGCGTGCTCACAAAGCTTGGTAGCTGGCTCAAGAGAACCAGTCGTCCTGTGACCGATATGGACGAGAGGCTTGCTGCCGAATTCATCCGAAAGGCAATCAAACGGCCCTACCCGAAAAATGCTGCTACTGCGTAACCGTCCGGCGGAGCCGTCTTACGCCGAGTGGGGGTGGCGTGGCAGGATGGCTGGGTGAAACGACAAACATCTAAAACCGACGCACCCCAACGACACTGCACCCCCAAAGAGAAAGCTGAGATTCTCAGAGAACACCGGCGCAG
>CAMAVD010000027.1 GCA_945861575.1 Akkermansia muciniphila | reverse complement strand
TGACGTCATAGCGAACCTCTGTGGTTTGGATATACTGCCCCCCACGATTCTGGCCCTGTTGCACACGACGGTCAGCTGAAAGGCTTTGACGGACGGTGTCGGTCAGGTCGTGCTCCACCTCGGCACCAAAATAATAGGATGAAAAACCTTCCACCGGCCCCTGTCCGGGCAGTGAATCAAACGCATACCGTACATAGCCCCCGCGCAGATTGAGCGCCAGTGCTCGGGTCAGCTGCCAGCTGACATAAGGACCGGTGCTCAGGCTGCTGTTGTCGTTCTGGATGGGCTGCGTGTGGGCGGTGATACTTTCCGTGGCCTCGAGACCTACCAGGGTTTGAGGAGCTAGTTTGTAGGCCACCCGTTGGAAGAAGTTCTCGGTGGAGCGATTCAGATAGCTGAACAGCGCAGAGCTGCTGAGGAAGTTCTGATGCCCATAGCCTGTCTGCACCACCCAGCGCGACGGGTTCCAGGTGACCCGCAGCCCGACCGTATTGTCCATCCGTGGAAAGGCGGCCACACCGGTGATAGCGCCCTGACTCGTGACTTCCTCCGTATAGCTAAAGCGGTCGTAAAACGTGAAAAGAAAATCCTTGGCCGGCACGTCCCAAGCCAGCTCGGAGTTCGGAGCGATGTTAAAGCGGTCCTGCCCGCGCAAACGAGTATACTTTGTATAGCCCGCACCAAATCCAAAGTTCAGACGAGAAGTCCGCGTCGCGTTCCAGACAGCATGCAGGTCAACCCGGGGCCTGTGAATGAAGTCGGATTGAGGCGCTGTCTCTGAGCTGAGAACATTGTCACGCCACTCCACCCCGTAGGAGACGGTGGTAAAATAGTCGATGGCCCCGATCTTGTGGTACTGGTCCGCATTTCTTCGGGGCGCGATACGCTGCCGATAGGTCTTGTCTCCCTGCACCGCATTTTGAAGGGCCTCCTGGCCGCACAAAACGCCGGGCATCAGGAGCACGCCTGCTGACAATACCCAGGCCCATGTTCCCTTGAATGCATGTCGATCCATCGGCTTCATGCTTCAAAGTCTTGCCAGCTCAGGGGCTCAAATGCAACGAATTGCGACGATTCCATACAGGCTTGATCGGACACTTTGGAGAATTCGTGAGCGACTTTTTCCGAGGAATTCAGTGCCGAACTTCACCGGAGCCGCGCCATGAGCATCAGCCCCAGGCCGCCAAAGAAAAGGTTAGGGCCCCAGGCCGCCAGCCAGGGAGCAATACGTCCTCCGGTGCCGAGAGTTAGTCCGAATCGCAGGATAACAAAATAGGCAAAACAGATGAAGACGCTGCTCGCAACCCCCACAAAGGCATTTCTTCGCCCAGACATCGACCCGAACGGGATAGCAATCACCACCACGACGAGGCAGGTGAACGGGCCTGCTAGCCGTCCATGAAGCTGGGTGAGAAGCGCGGAGCGGTTGCGAACCTCATTGGGATAGATGCGCCGATAGTCCAGGATCTCGCGAAGGGACAGCTGTGGACGTTTTGCCGCCTGCCTCGGATTGGAAAAGAGCTCGTTGATCTTCAAAGCAGCCCGAATCTGGCTCGGTGTTTCGCTGAGCTCTTCCACATCCAGACGGGGAGTCACCACCCGGAAGGGAAATACGGACGGCGCGTTCGAAAACCAAGTGTCGACTGCATCGATGAACACCCATCCCCCGTCGCTCCACTCCCCACGCCGAGCCACGATCTCCCGTCGAACCCCGTCCGCCCGCTTCCATCCCACATGCACCGTTGCCATGTCCCCGGTTTCTAGATCATAGGTGTCCGCCTGCCACACGCGTCCAAGGCCGGAAGGAAATCCAAAGTTTTTGATGTGTCGAGAGTTGAGATAGGCCGCTTGTGGCTGATGACTTTTACGGATCCTCGCAGCCTCTTCCTGACTTCGCGGCCCCCACACTTCGCTCAGAACGAAGAGCCAGACGCTACAGACCAAGCCCACCAAGAAATAGGGAAGGCTGAGCCGCCAGAGGCTAACTCCCGCGGCACGGATCGCTGTAAGCTCATGGTGGCGCGCGTGCTGGGTCAGCGCGTAGAGAAGGGAGAGGAGGAGAGCCACCGGCAGAACCGTCAGCAGGAGCTCCGGGACTTTCCAGCCGTAGTAGCTCACGATCTCCATCGCGGTCAGCTGATCTCGCTGGAGATCGGATAGCTCCTGGAAGAGCTCGGATGAGACCCAAAAGATGAGGAAGCCTACGAGGCAGTAGGCGAACGGAACGACGAACTCACGCAATAGATAGCGATCCAGCAGCCGCATTGTCGAAACACTCTAAACACGCAGGTCCGGCATGACGAATGAAGAATTGGCCCGCGGCCATTCCTTTCATCGCGGTCCTACCAGCGCGCTGCGGGCTAGAAGCAACTCCGGCAGACCGGAGTGGGGAGAAACTCAACACTCCGTGCTCCCCCGCGCAGCGTTCTTTAGCCCGGATTTTGGTTCGCCATGCCTGGCATTATTGGGACAGAGGACGCGTGGATGCCACTCGTGGCATGGGACTATGAAAAATCCGGGCTAGGCAGTTGGCCAAGGTTCGACTACTCATTGTTTCAAAATTGGTATGCCTGCTAAGAATCGCGCCCAAATCGCCCTCGGTGCCCTGGCTCTCTCGCTCCTCCTTTCCGGCTGTGGAAAGCCTTCCCCGGCGGACACACAGGGAGTCGCGCTTGAGCCGGGGGGGACCTCTGCCTTCCCCTTGCCCGATCCTCCGCTGGTCGCGGCTTGTGAGCCGGGCATCCCGGGGGGGCGGCTGGTGATCTCCACCTTTGTGGACCCCAAGACTTTCAACCCTGTCACGGCGAACGAAGCATCCTCCACCGATATCCTCCGCTTCTTCTTCTCCTCGCTGGTGGATTATGACATGAGCACCCTGGAGCTCACGCCCGCTTTGGCGGAGTCCTGGAAGGTCGACTCCGACCAAAAAACCTGGGTGTTCAAGCTGCGACGCAATCTGCGGTGGAGCGACGGACATGCTCTGACGGCCGACGACGTGGTCTTCACGTGGCGAGCCATCTATGACCCGAAGGTGATTAATGTGAATGCGGATGCCTTCCGGATCGATGGAAAGGAGTTCCAGGTTACCAAGGTGGATGAGCTGACGGTCAAAGTCGTGACTCCCGCGATCTACGCGCCGTTTCTGGCCTACTTCGGTTCCACCCCCATCCTGCCCGAGCATGTTCTGTCCAATAGCCTAGAGAGTACCAACTTCGCCTCGGCCTACGGCGTGAACACCCCTCCAGCAGAGCTGATCTGCAGCGGGCCTTACAAACTCAAGGACTATAGGCCCTCTCAGGTGGTACTGTTGGAGAGAAATCCCTACTTCCCCATGGTGGACAAAAAGGGGCAGCGTCTGCCCTACATCGATCATGTCGTGATCAATATCGTGCCCGACATGAACGCGATGTCGCTTCGTTTCCTCAGCGGCGAAAGCGACGTAATGGAGGAGATCCGGCCGGATGAGCATGCCAAATATCGCGCCGAGGAGGCCAAGGGACGCTTCAAGGTCTTCGATCTCGGACCCGGGCTGGATCGTTCGTTCTTGGTGTTCAATCAGAATACGGGAACCAATCGCACGACAGGAAAGCCCTACCTGGAAGGACGGAAGCAGAAGCTTTTTCGCGATACCCGCTTCCGACAGGCGATCGCTCATGTCATCGATCGCGAGACGATCTCCCGGAACGTCATGGCGGGGCGGGCTGTTCCGGCCTATGGATTTCTGAGCGCGTCGAATCCCAAGTGGCTTCGGCCTGGCCTGCCCGAATATCCCTTCAATCTCGAGCGTGCGAGGGCCTTGCTCAAGGAGATCGGGATTGAGGACCGCAATGGCGATGGGAAGCTGGAGGATTCCGAAGGGAAGAAGATCGAGTTCCGGTTGGCGACGATTGCCGGAAACTCGCTCCGCGACAGCATTGCTGTCCTGATTGTCTCAGATCTGAACAAGCTGGGGTTTGAAGTCACGAAACAGACGGTGGACTTCAACAAGCTGTCGGACATGCTCCGCCTCTCCCGTGACTTTGACGCAGCGCTCTTGCGGCTGGGGGGCGGTGATACCGATCCGGTCTCTTCGATCAACGTTCTGCGCTCGGACGGTTTTACCCATTATTGGGCAATCAACCAGTCCGCCCCTTCCTATGAGTGGGAGGCGCGCATCGACCAGCTGATGATTTCTTTGGTGCAGACCTTGGATTTTGAAGCGCGGAAAAAGGCGTTCGATGAGGTGCAGGAAATCATGAATCGAGAGCAGCCTTTCATCTACACCGTTTCCATGCTTGCGAGCTGCGCTGCACGTTCCGATCTCATGAATCTGAAGCCTAGCGTGATTCCGAGCTATAAGGCCACCTGGAATGCGCAGGAGCTGTATTTCAAGAGGAAACCCTGAGCGTCGGGCCCTCATCTCACCTTATGAAAACCATCTTGTGTCTAGGCCAGTCTGCCTTCGTGCCGTGTTCGCTTCTGGCGCTCTTGCTGGCTGGTTGTGGCAAGCCGGGTGGTTCGGCCCCTGCCGGGAACCCAAAGGGCGGGCTCCCTGATTCACCGCGGGTTGTGGGCTGTGAGCCGGGCGTGCGTGGAGGGCGAATCGTGGTGCCCAACTTCGGCGATCCGAAGAGTCTCAACCCCATCACTGCCAACGAGACGTCGTCGCTCGACCTCATCTATCTGATGTTCGATGGCTTGGTGAAGAAGGATCATGCCACTCAAGAGCTCAAACCGGGTCTGGCTGAATCCTGGACCGTAGAGGCGGATCAGAAGACCTGGACCTTCAAGCTTCGCAAGGGGCTGCGCTGGAGCGATGGCCACCCTCTGACGGCTGACGATGTGTTGTTCACTTTCAACGAGGTGGTTTACAACAAGGCCGTGCCTAACATTCAGGCCGATGTTTTGCGGGTGGACGGACAGGATTTCCAGGTGAGCAAGCTGGATGAATGGACCGTGAAGGTCGTCACTCCAACAGTTTTTGCTCCCTTTCTGGAGTTTTTCGGAGATTCGGTGAAGATCATTCCACGCCACAAGCTGTCGGCCGCGGTGGCTGAGAAGCGCTTCGAGTCTGCCTATGGCGTCAGCACTCCTCCGCAGGACTTGGTTTGCTCAGGACCTTTTCGTATGCGGGAGTTCAAACCAGGCGAGCTCGCCCTGCTCGAGAGGAATCCCTACTACTGGTCTGTCGACTCCAAGGGTGTCCAGCTGCCCTACCTCGACAATGTCATTGTCATGAGCCTTCCGGATCAGAATGCGATCTCCCTTCGCTTTCTGGCGGGAGAGGTACATGTGCAGGAGTTTGTGCGACCTGAGGAAGCGGCTCGCTATCGCAAGGAGGCGGCCAAGGGGGCCTTTGCCTTCCATGAGATGGGCGTGAGCTCGAAGCGGGATATGATGATCTTCAACCAGAACACGGGAGCGTCCAAGGAGGGAAAACCCTTTGTGGATCCTGTGAAGCTGAAATGGTTTCGCAGCGTTCAGTTTCGTCAAGCGATCGCCTATGCGGTGGATCGGGAGGCGTTGGTGAAATCCACTTTGAGCGGGGAGGGAAGCGCTCAGTTCGGTTTCGTGACCTCGAACAACAAGCTCTGGTTCAATCCGAATGTTCCCCAATACGATTACGATCCCAAGAAGGCCAGGGCACTGCTCAAGGAGATTGGTATTGAAGACCGCAATGGAGATGGGCTGCTCGAGGACTCCGGCGGAAACGTCATTGAGTTCACCTTAAACACCAACGCAGGCAACAGCCGTCGGGAGAAGGGATCGATCCTGGTTCAGCAGGACCTCAAAAATCTGGGTATCAAGGTCCATTTCAGGCCGCTGGACTTCAACACCATCATTACCAAGCTGGACAGCACCTTCGACTTCGAGTGTATCTTCTTAGGGCTCATCGCCGAATCTCCCGATCCCGCATCGTCCATGAACGTCCTTCGATCGAGCGGCTTCTCCCATCAGTGGTTTCCCCGTCAGTCGACCCCCTCCACCGACTGGGAGGCGCGGATCGATCTCCTGATGAACGATGGATTGAAAACCCTCGATGTGCCTGCGCGGAAGCGGATGTTTGACGAAGTTCAACAGATCCTTTCACAGCAGGTGCCGGTGATCTATACGGCGAGCATGAATGGGTTCGCTGCGTCCAAGCACGAGCTCCGGAATGTGCGTCCAGCGGTCTACATCAACATCAGCCTTACCTGGAACATTGAGGAGCTCTTTCTCAAGAAGTAGTTGGATTCTTGCCTGTCCGTTTTTATAAACAGCCCATGGTGAAGATTTTGACAGCGGGTGGCCCGATGCTTTGGCTCATTCTCGTCGCAAGCGGCATGGCCATCGCCGTCTTCGTTGAGCGCGTGCTGCACTACCATCGCGTGCAGATCAATTCGATGGAGTTTCTCAACGGTGTGCGCAATGTGCTCAAGCGGGAGAATGTGGTGGAGGCGCTCTCCATCTGTGACGCCACCCCCGGTCCAGTGGCTCGGCTGGTCAAGATCGCGATCCTGAATCGTGATCGCGGGCGGGATGGCCTCCGAAGTGCCTTGGAGGAGGCTGGTCTCACCGAAGTCCCCCCTTTGGAGGAGAAACTGAATATCCTCGCGACCCTCGCCCAGATCGCCCCGCTCATGGGCTTGCTGGGCACCACTCTGGGCATGGTAAAGGTCTTTACCGTCATCCAGGTTGAAAACCTGTTTGCCAATCGGGAGATTTTGATCGGCGGAATCTGGCAATCGCTGGTCTGCACGGCGGCCGGTCTGGCGCTGGCAATCCCCTGCTACGCGGCTTATAACTACTTGGTCAGTCGGGTGAATACCATCGTGCTGGAGATGGAGCGTGCGGCGACGGAGATCATCAACATTGTCACGGATGGCATCCGTACCGAGCCATGAGGCTGCCTCGAAATCACAAGGTGTTCCGCGGACAACTGGATGTCGCACCCATCGCCGGGGTGTTCTTCCTCCTGCTGATCTTCATGGTGTTTCACAGCGGGCTGGTCCTAACACCCGGCATCCCCTTGAAACTTCCTTCCGCCTATGGCCTGGCGGGTCTGACCAACCAATCGGTGGTGGTTGCGGTGACGGCCAACGGCAACTGCTACTACGAAAACCAGATCATTTCGGACAATGAGCTCAAGACGAAGCTCCGTGCCGCTCTGCCCGGGCATCGACCTTTGACGATGGTTCTCCAAACGGATCGCGATCTACGCTACGAGCGGCTGGTCGAGCTCTGTGTCCTTGCCCGTGAGGCTGGCATCCTGGAAACCCTGCTTGCAGTGCGTCCTGAAATGCAGCCCGCCGCAGTCGAGCGGGCTGTGGTGCCATGAAGATTCGTGGGCTCAGTCGAGGCTGGGTCTTGGCGGTAGGGGGGTTGGCCGCCTGCCAGGCGGCTGTGCTCCATTGGGGCGTGACCCAGGTGCCTGCTGTCCGCCCCGCTCCCCTATCGACGGTTCGCTATTCCTTGGACACCGGGCGCGACCCCGTGCGACTGGCTGGGGTCGAGGGGCTCTCCTCGCCCACGCTCTTCGCCCTGCCCGACTTCAATGGTTTCTCGGGGGATGCCTGGCTGAAATACCAGCCTCCAGTTCCCACCGAGTCTACGACCGAGGAGCCACCGACTTGGCTGGCCTTCGATACCGCCAAGCTTGGCACCACGCTGAGCGCCTTCACAGCCTCGGTGGAACCCGCACCCTCGCGGATCGTGGATTTGCCTCCGGGCTGGGTCGACAATTTTCCAGTCTCGGTTGTGCCCCCTGCCCGGTCACGGTTGGTTGTCGAAGGGGAGATAGCCCGACGCCTAAAGCGCCCCTTGCCGCCGCTCCCTGGCTGGCCCGCGGCGGATCTGATCGCTCCGACCGAAGTTCAGGTTCTCATCAATGAACAAGGGCGTGTCCTCTCGGCCATTCTACTCGAAGGGGACTACTCGGCGGTTGTTCCGGGGGTGCTTCCTGCCGCGAGATCTGTTGAGGCGGACCGATTTGCCTTAGAGTACGTGCGAGATCTTGCCTTTAGCTCCCTTCCCCTGCCGTATCCAACAACGGCCACCGCCGAATCGGGAGCGGGAGGAGCGCGCGCCGGCAAGGTGACTTTTCTATGGACTAGCCTCGGCCCATCGCAGACCAACGCATTGTCCTCCCCATGATGCTCATGCTGCCGATCGCCCCTCTGCTCCTTGCCATGTCCCTGGAGACCGTCGTCTGCGGCTACGTGGCCCTGCTTCTGTTGGGACTCCTGGCGGTGGGCTGGCGTTCCGAACAGCTGAGGCGACGTTTTGGCTTCTCTCCGAGCGATGACAGCGTCTTCCGCTGCGACGAATGTGGCTTCGTCTACACCGACGACTCGGATGTCGATCGATCCCGCTGCCCTCAATGTGGAAAAGCCAATGAGGCGATCACGTTCTAGCAGGCCGTCGGCCTGCTAGAATTAAAATCCGGCTGCCGGATTTTGGGGAAACTCGCGTTTCTAGGATAACTCAGCACAAACGAGCTTCACAGCCTGACTCATGTGCGTTGGGGATAACCCCGACAGGGTCTAGCGGGCAGTGACACCGATCCACTTTTCGTAGCTCTTCACGCCATCGACAATGGCTTGGGCTAGCCGAGTTCGTTCGGTGGAGGAGTAGATCCAGCGCGCCTCCGAGGGATTGCTCATGAACGCCCCTTCGATTAGGACGGCGGGCATGGTGGCTTCCCGGAGAACTTCAAAACGCGCTCGTCGCGCCCCGCGATCTTCGCGTCCCAACCTTTGCACCAGGGCTTTTTGCATCAGAAAAGCGAGCTGCATGTTCCGCTCATTCCAGCTGTTTCCAACACAGACTGGGTGGTCTGCCCCCTCTCCTCCAGCGTTGGTCGAACTGGCCCCTGCTGGCGTGAGGGAATAGACTTCCACCCCCTGAGCTGAGGGCACATCTGCGCCGTTGTAGTGGAGACTGATGAAGAGATCAGCTTTCGCCTGACGGGCCATGAGCGGTCGATCCATTCTCTCCACCCGACGATCGGTGGACCGGGTCAGAACCACCTTGTAGCCTGAGCGTGTGAGGAGCTTGCCTAGCTCCTTGGCCAACAGCAGCGTGTACTCCTTCTCATGCCGGCCCGCTTGGCGCTTGCCCGTGTCATCACCCCCGTGTCCCGGATCGAGGCAGATGAGTCGGACCGGGCGACGTGTCTGGGTGGGGGCGAGGATGGGGTTCAGGGTGGTGGCGATGTCCAAATAGGGAAGCAGGGCGTCGCGATCCCGCATCAGGATCGGGGCCGATAGCCAGACCCAGACGCCGTTGCAGCGGATGCGTCGGGAGTCGTGTGAAAGGTGTAGGGTGACCTTGTTGTTCTGGAGCTGCAGTTCCTTGTCGGGGGTCAGCCATCGCGGAGTAAGGCCGGCGATCGGAGCCCAGCTGGAAACCTTCACGTAGTCGCGTCCCTGGAAGGAAACCCTCTGGATACGAGGTGTTTGGGTCGCTGCAGACGCAGGGGACTGGGCGACTAGAATCCAAACAAGAATGACAAACAGGCGCCTCACGTGAGGGTGGAATCTGCCGCCGGGACAAGAGGGACGCAAGGCAGAACAGTCTGAGAGACTTCGAAACCCTAGGAAGATTCTGAAATAGCACTTTCGTTTTAGTGGGCGCTCTGATTAGGTGCGGCGATGACAGCGCGTATCGCACGGCTGAAACGAATCACTCAAGAGACTCAGATCCGGATCGAGTTGAATATCGACGGTCGGGGGAAGTCGAAAATCGCCACGGGTGTGCCCTTTTTTGACCATATGCTGACCTTGTTCGCGAAGCATGCGGTCATGGACCTCAACCTGCGCTGTGTGGGAGATCTGGAGGTTGACGCCCACCACACGGTGGAGGACTGTGGAATTGCCTTAGGGCAAGCCATCGCCACCGCCCTGGGCGATAAAAAGGGAATTCGGCGTTATGGTAACGGATTCGACCCGCGCAACCCGTTTACCGGTGAAGCCTATGTGCCGATGGACGAGTGTCTGGCACGTTGCGTGGTAGATTTCAGTGGGCGTCCCTACTTGGTGTGGAAGGGTTTAGATACCTATTCGATGAAGCAGGTGAGCAAGACAGAGCGTCGACAGGATCCGTCGAGCGCGTTTCGTTTCGGTCTGGCCCGGGAGTTTTTCCAGGGCTTTACCAATGAAGCGCGCTGCAATCTGCACCTAGAACTGCTCTACGGCGAGGAGCCCCATCATGTTTGCGAGGGCCTTTTCAAGGCCTTCGCTAAGGCGGTAGACTTTGCATGTCAACGAGATCCGCGAATCAAGGGTTTGCTGCCAAGCACCAAGGGAAAGCTATGAGTTTTCCTGAATATCGGCCCTAGCCAACCCGTCGAAATGCCAGTTCGCGAACAGTATTCGGACTACAGCGATGAGCGACTAGTCAAGTTGTCTCAGCGAGGGAATCCGGTCACGTTCGAAGAGCTGATCGCCCGTCATCGGGACAAAATTTACGCACGTGCCTATAGCATGATGCGGAATGAGGATGAGGCGATGGACCTATCCCAGGAAGCTTGGGTGAAGGGCTGGCAGCGACTGAAGCAGTTTGAAGGCGAATCTAGCTTTGTCACCTGGATGACGCGGATCGTGATCAATCTGTGTTTGGATCAGATTCGCAAGCATAAGCGCCAGCGAGCCGATTCTATCGAGCTGATGGAAGAAGAGTCGGGCGGGGTAGAGCGGCAGATGCCGGTGATCCTGACCAATCCCACCGAGGGACTGGAGCGTGGCGAGCTGCGGAAACGGATCGATGAGGCACTGGGAAAATTGTCCGAGCCTCATCGTGTGGTACTAATGCTGCACGAGTTTGAAGAGCTTGAATATAAAGAGATTGCGAAACGTATGGGTTGTTCCATCGGGACCGTTATGTCCCGTCTATTTTACGCCCGGCGCCGTATGGCAACTTTGATGGCGGCGTACAAGCGTGAGGAGTTAAGCTGACATGAACGAAGAACTAGGACTGAAAATACAGGCGTACCTGGACGGTGAGTTGTCCAGCAACGAGCGGCAGGAGGTTGAGACTTTGCTGGCCCGGGATCCGGAGCTCCAGGCTCTCAAGGCCGAACTCTCCTTCGTAACACGCGCCTTCAAGGACTCCGATCCAGTCATGCAGGTGCCCGCGTCTCGCGAATTCTATTTCAGCCAGATTGAACGTCGTATCGCTGCTGCCGAATCTGCCCCGAAAACGCTCTCGGTCGAAGCCGGTTCACGGTTCGCTGGCTGGCTGCGCCAGGCTTTGCTTCCGCTCAGCGGAGTCGCTGCGGCCTGTCTGATGCTCGTCCTGAGCTTGCGTGAAGGTCCTCTTCCTGCCTTATCCTTCCACGAGGAAACCGAGAGCCCCCTGGACGAAACCGCAGCGGTAACGTTTCGATCTGAATCAGAAAAAGTGACAATTGTCTGGGTCTACGATAGACAGGTGGCGTCGGTCGATACCACCCTCGACGACCGGAACTAAAGATGCGTCGTTTCTTTACAGCTTGGCAGGCCCTGATGATGGTCGGTCTTCTCGCTGCCACGGGAGTGTCTCTGGCCTCAGATACCGAGTTGGAAGCCTTGCTGGTTTGGGGCACGAACGACGGCAGCTCACCGAAACCAGAGCACAAGCCCCTCGAAGCCAGCCTCAAAAAGCAATTCGAGGCTATGCCCTTCAAGTGGAAGAACTACTTTCAGGAGAAGCAGGTCGGCTTCCAGATCAACACCAATCAGTACACCCGAGTGGAGATCAACAAGGACTGCGCGTTTGACGTCAAATGCCTGGGCGCTCCTCGCATCAAGGTGAAGCTTTACGGCAAACACAAGGAAGTGATCCGCCACGAGAAGCCCCTCGGCGCAGGTGAGACCCTCATCTTTGCTGGGGACGACAAGAATGATAATAGCCAGAGCGCCTGGTTCATCGTCATTCGCCACCCCGCCGCTAAAGCCGCCGCTCCTGCTCCTAAAAAGTAGCGCTGTGGTCGGGAGCCCACGCTGACGAGTTCAGATCGGATGGGGATTCACTCAGCGACGTGGGAGTTTATCCCGCTTTTGGAAGAGACGGTATCCCCACCATCCGATCCAGGAGGTTACGCCAGCAAGAAGGAGTAGCCCTACCGTGCGCAGCATCCTGGCGCGCCTGATGAGTCGCTCGTTCTCACTTTGATGGGCCAGGCGCAGGAGCTGCAGCTCTGCTTCAATCGAGGGCAAGCCCTTCGCCCGCTCCGTCCGAAGCTGCTTCACCAGCCAGACACTCCGCCCAGCTTGGCCAAATGCTTCTGGTAGACGTGCGAGCTGCTCCGACGAGGCGGGATCCAAGCCGGCCTCCCGCCAGGGCTGGCTAGAGAGTTCAGTCCAGACGCGCACCCAGCCCTGATTCTCCCCCATCACCACCAGTCGCTCCCAGAAACGCCGCCGTAGCTCATCGGCCAATTCGAATTGTGCGAAGGCCTCGCTGTGGATCCGGGCCTCCGATCCGACGATCTGCAAGCCCAAGGCTCCCAGGATCTCACCCGTGTCCGACTCGGCGACTTGAAAGTCCTTAAATCGCCGCTCGTACTCCACCACCGGAAGTTTTTCCAGCTCCCAGAGCTCGATGAGTCTGGGCAAATCGTCGAGGGTGGCGCGACGAATTGCTCGGATGGGGGAGCTCACTTTACACCCCGCTTTGGAGTGTTGGTTTGATGAAAGGATAAAGGTGGCAATGAACTGGACATTACCGGGGCAGTGGGCGCTACACAGAGGATGCGCATTCGCGCGAAAGTGAACCCGCAAACCCCTTCAAACGCAAGCACCCTGCGTGCTCTCCTAGCAGTCCTCAATTTTGAAAATCGGCGTGCCTCTTTCTGGGAGTGGTTACCCGCTGATCCGTTCCGCTCCTGATCCCGAAGGGATCACAGCCCATAGCCGGTCGGTTGAGGACCTCCGGGACGACACCACCGGTTCTCTGTTTTAGTGCAAGGATCCTGGAGGGATCCCAGGCCTCGGCAAGCGATGAGCCGTAGTGGGGACAGGACTTCCCTGCCATAATGAGAACGGCTGGTGTTCTCCGTAAGTTCGAGGCGAAGGGTGACGGACTCGGCTTACTTCCGGTTCCTGCCAGAGACAAGGCCTGGCGCAGCGCTCCTCGCCACCGTCACACCGCCGCGTGGCCGACCCTAGCAGCTGCTGGACCTGCCGTGGCGTCATACGGATTGAGTGGGTTGGTTAGCGACTTGGATGTTCTCGCTCCTGCCTACGTCACTTCCCTGTTGGCCGACGCCGCTGAGGGAGCTAGCGATCACCAACGCCATAGAACCCGAAGCACTCTCAGCATGGCATGCCAGAACAGATCACCGAATGAGCGTGCCAAAATGCCGAATAGGACACCGACGAGCAACGCGACCAGCAGATGCCAACCGAACCCAGCTTGCCAGGGAACGCAGCCGACGAAGCCGCCGAGTGTCCCGATAACCACTCCCCACCAGAACTGCGCTGGCTTGTGGTCAGGGCCTGTTATGTAGCTACCGTCCTTCATTCAGGGTGCTGACGCGTACTAACGACCCAAGCCTAGGGGCGTTTCAGTGCGCATGGCGAGGGCGGGTGGCCCAACGCTCCGACTGAGCCGCAGCCCGCCGACCGAGAACCAACTCGGATGAAACCCTGGATGCAGGGACTGTGATCATATGATAAGCTCGGAGGCTAAGGGCTCACGTAAGACGTGATAAATGTTGGGTCGAGTGGGCTTGTTGGACAGTTGTGTCAAAGCCAAGACTCGAACTCCTCTAACTCCATGTCTGCGTCACGCAAAATCTTGATGAATAGCCCAGGGCCGACCGTCTCGCCAGCATGAACCGGCACGACCGTTGCTCGTCCATCGACATGGCGAAGAAAGTGATGACTGCCCTTGACGCGCAGGACCACAAAACCTGCTCGACGGAGTGCCGCGATAATCTCCTTCCCGCGCAGCCGGGGTAAACGCGCCATATTCAGACAGCGATGCGCTGAACTCCAATGAACTGAACCAGCGGTCGGAGATCACCCTTAGCCTCCAGACAAACGCCAATCGCCTCACGCACTCGCCGCATGAGGATATCCAAAGAGCGTGCTTGGGTATGGCAGCCGGGCAGTTCAGGGACGGTGGCGACATAGTAGCCATCCTCGTCTCGCTCGACGATCACGCTGAACTCCCTCTTCGCAGACTTACGCATCTAGCTTTTATGCCTCACTTCTCGTGAGAATGCAAGGCCGTCCAACGCCGCTGCTCAGGGACGCGCCGGTATGGACGCTCAGCCTGAAACCTGGATGGTGACGGCGCGTTCATTGGAGTAGCCTGGTTAGCTCCGGTCATCCGGGTATCCATCGGAAGGCTATGTCTGATGCCTCGATGATCCAACGACCTCGTTCCCATTCAATCTCATGGACGAGGTGACTCTCGGAGGAAAGTGTGAACTCGTCGCAAAGCCAATCTCCTAACCCGTCCGCCGAGCCTACGGCAGTCAGAGAGTAACGGTGGACAATCGGATATTGCAGCTCGATGAACCCGTCGTGATAAGCTCCGACCAGTCTCACGTGAATCCCCGAGTGTCGAAGCTTGCTACGATAGTCATGGCCCGTTTTACAAATCGTGATCGTCTCCAACCAAGAGTCGTGAGGGCATTTGTGATCCTGCGGGTCCTGCCACCACTCCGCTGTGCCGAGCTCGAACGCACCGAGGGGGAATCTACTGCGATTTCCATGCAGATACTGTTGATACCGGCGGTACGCGCCCACCACATCCGCCTCTCGATCCTGACTCAAGTAGTATGCCATGTCTCAGAGCTAATGTCCCCCCAATGAGACAGCCCGACCTGTGAGGTGACGATCGGCAAGGCTGCTAAAGGTTAAGATGGTCATGGCTGAGGGAGGAACCCAATCCTAACGTCCAAGAACTGAGGCACAGCCGCCGGGCCAGGCGGAGGCCGAAGCCTCAGATGTGGTGAGTGAACCTCTCATGATCTTCAAACCCTGAGCTAGCGGCTGTTGCATCGAGTGACCTGGTTGAACTAAGCCGCTACACGGCGGTGAAAAGCGGACGGGTTGGCCGGATTGGTTTCGTCGAGGACTTTTTGGCGGTGGGCGTGCCATGGTCGAAGTGTATGAAACATACTCCTGTCCCTACCACCTCTCACCATTCCACCTCAACCCCATTTCTTGGCTATCGCACCACAGCCCGTGAGTTTGCCAATCCCGTCGATTACAAACATCCGTACGTCTCCATGGCTCAGTTCGCCGATCTGCTGGCCCTGCGCTACGACGCTAATCGCACCCGCCACGCCTACTACCGTCACGTGCGACTCCTCCTGGCCCACTTCAAGACCGACCCCGCCTCCCTCTCCTTCGCCGGGCTTGTTCAACCTGGGGTGCAATTGCGGGCTGCGCTTCGCGTCGCAGCATTACACCCTTCTGTGTTAGGCGGCATCATCTCGTCACTCCAAAGTCAGGGCGGTCCTTCTTGGCAACATCGGGATGAATCGTCGTGGAGTGTAAATGCACGACCTTCCAAGCTCCGCCTCTCTTGGCCATGACGAATGAATCGCGCGTGTAAAACTCCGCCCCCCCCTGATTCATTTTCACCGTGGCCACCGCAACCTGCGGAGCTAGGGAGCGCACCTCCATCTTTTCAGCGCTCGACGGGCTCCCCGGAGTCCGCTGAAACGTGTCGTAGAATCTGTAAACCTCCCCTTTGCCTCGCCAGACGTTCCCATTACGGAGAATCCAGAGCGCGTCCTCGGTAAACAGCTCGTGCATTCCTTTCATGTCAGGGTGATTCCAAATGTTGATGAACTCGGCGACCGTCGCTCGCACTGCTGCCTCATCCTGAGGGGATAATACGACGCCCGTCCCTGCGCTCGCGGTTGGTTGAGTTGTCGTGCAACCAACCAAGCCAGCCCACGCGACCAGTGCGGCCGCCAACAGCGTGACTGTTTTCATTTTGTTTCTTTCGGTTGTTTGGATGAACGGAGCAATACTGGCTGCCGCCTAACGCCCCCACTGAGCCACAGCCCGCTGACCGAGAGCCAACTCGGACGAAACCTGGACTGCCTCAACCAAATCACGATCCGCACCACAGATAACGCGATGCTTGCCAAGCCCGTCGTGGCCCATCGCAGCCTGATAATAATATCGTGACATGGCGAAGATTTAGTTACGTTGCAGCAGCACGCCTTTGAATCCAAAATCGTCCCAAGTCATTTCTCCACCACAACATAAACAGGATCGCGCGGCAGCATCGAGGAAGGCCGGCAATGCCTCGATGGCCTGGACGGAGACCTTCGAGTAACCGTGATGATCCAAAAACAGGGGAGGGTGTGACGCGTTTTCTAGCCGGGGCAGGGCCCCAATTCCGGATTCCGGCCGAGCGCTGTCGGCGCATGTTCCGCCTCGATCCGGAAAAGTTTCGCGGCGATGTAGGCGTGTTCCCCATGAGGATGTCCCATTCCCCGCGCTCAATGCGCTGGATGATCTGCGTGAACGTCTTTGAGCTGATGCCTTCCGCGGCAATCTCGTCATAGGCCAGTTCCAGTTCGAGCAGTTGTTCCCCTTCCAGACTGACGACTTCGAGCCGTCGTGTTCACCACGTGCGGCGGTACGCTACGCCTGCCAGTCGTTCCAGAACCGAGTTTCGATGCGCAGCCGCGCCTTGATGCCGGGCGCATTCGGTTGTTCCACGGGAATGTCGAATGTCAGCAATTCGTCGTCCTCCCCGACAATGGTCGCGGACGCAGGTGCCTTGCCTTGCTGGCTGGCGTATTGGTAGGTGATTTTCCAGGTGGCCTTCTCCGCGGCCGGGGGCGTGGCCTCGATGATGACCATGTCTCGAAACAGATAGCCGCCTTCGAAGTGATTTTTGAAAAACAGCACGCCATCGACGATGTACTCCGGAACGCGCACGCAGAGGTCGGCGGCAAACGCCAGCGTCTTGCCCGTCTGGCTCTGGCCCATGTCGAGGAAGACATTGAAGAGCATGGGACTGGCGCTGCGGTCGGGCTTCCAAACTTTCTTCTTCGCATCCCACTTGGGGAACAGATCGTCGAATTTACGGAAGATCGCGCTGTTCTCGTTCGCCGTCCGGCGGTGCAGCTGCCAGCTCTTGCCGCGAATGCTGACCGACACCTCGAACAAGTACGACGCGCGCACTTGTTTGCCGGCTTCATATTCCTTTTGCACGGCTGGCGGCAGGGTGAGTTCATCAATTTCGAGATAGCCATCCGCGCGCACGTCGCCAAAGAGAAACCGGGTGAGGTTCTGATATCCCTCCTCACTGTTCACGATGCCGAAATAGCCGGAGTGACTGCGATTCACGAATGCCTGCGGCGACTGGATCAACTCCTTGCCATCGCGCCCGCGGGTGGTCGCGTTTTTGATCCGAACCAGTCCATCGCTGGCTTCGCCGACGGCAAAACTGGAAAGGCCGGCCGCCGTCTTGTAGTCGCCGGGATTTGTCCCCACGAGATTGAAGACGCGGCTGGCATCGAAGTTCGTGACGATGTCCACGTTGTCGTCGTCACGCTGCTGCTTGGTGAGGCCGAGCACGCACGCGATTTCATCGCGATTGAAGTTGTTCATGCCGTAGAGCGACAACCAGCCGGGCACATTGCCGAGAATCCCCACTTCAATCCCGTTGTGCGGCGTGGCGTAGGTGAACACCTTGTCCACGAGCTTGCGCGCCCTGGCATCGCCATACACGGGGTTCTGCAAAAACGCCCGGCACACCAGGCCGCCCATCGAGTGCGCCACCAGATAAACCCGGAACTTCTCGTACGGCAATTTGCCGAGCGCCTGTTCTTCCGGCGTGATGACCGTCGCGGCTCCGTCTGGATAAATCCGGTCGCGCAGATCGAGAATCAACCGGCCCAGCCCGGTGGCAAAACGCTTCATGTCCGGCTTCTGACCTGTGCCCAAATCCTCGGACGACGGCTCGTAGTAGCGATAGATGACGATGCTGCGATACGGCACGGCGGGCATTGTCATGGACGAATCGGCCGGAACCGGCGGCTCCGCGACACGGTCCGCGCCGTCCTCGTAAACATCGTCGTAGCCGTATTGCTTCAGCAGCCGGACGAGCGGCGACTCGAAGAAATACTTCTTCACCGTGCCGTTCCAGAGCTGGCGCACTTTGCATGAGCCGATATTGAAACCCATGTAGGGGTCGGCCACGGTGTCTTCGATCTCGTTTTGTGACATGGCATAGCCACGCACGTAGATGATGGGATGGATGGCGTTGTCGTGCATAAAAAATGAGGAGGATTGTTTTCTCAGGCTTCGCAGTTCAGGAACAAATCCATGTTGTCAGAGTACTTGGGCGCAGAGTGCGCCTGGCCATTTCCGCTGTCCAACCTCCTTTTGCGCCAAGGAGAGGATCCCTCGCTTGGGCCTTGCGGACAGACTTGTTCCTGGCTAGAAAGGAACCTTGATTGCGGAGACCCCCTCCCATCCACCCCGGCCCCAGGCCGGACGTTGAGGGGGAAACGACCGCCAAAGACCGATAACGCATACGATACCTGTTCATGGCTTACACCACCGTCACTCCTCCGGCCGGAGGCAAGATTACGATCGAGGCTGGGAAACTGAATGTTCCAGACAATCCTGTGATTCCCTTCATCCGGGGGGATGGCACGGGTCCGGACATTTGGGCCGCCAGTGTCCGGGTCATGGACGCTGCTGTTCAGAAGGCCTATGGCGGCCGACGTAAAATCAGCTGGTTTGAGGTTTTTGCCGGCGAGGAGAGCTTCAAGCGCTTCAATAATTGGCTGCCGGACGATACGGTCGCAGCCTTCAATGAATACTTGGTGGGGATCAAGGGCCCCCTGACCACACCCATCGGCGGCGGCATCCGTTCCCTCAACGTGGCCTTGCGCCAGATGCTGGACCTTTATGTGTGCCTTCGACCGGTGCAATACTTCCAGGGTGTGCCGTCGCCTGTGAAGCATCCGGAAAAGGTCGACATGGTTATTTTCCGCGAAAACACCGAGGATATTTATGCGGGCATTGAGTACAAGGCTGGCTCTCCTGAATCCGCCAAACTGCTCGACTTCCTGGCCAAGGAGTTCCCCAAGGATTTTGCCAAGATTCGCTTCGGCACGCCCGAACGTATTTCGGAGTACATGAATCGTGCCGCAGCCGGCCATGGGTCCCCGCCGGTTGAGGTGGGCCTCGGAATCAAGCCCGTGAGCGCTGTGGGAACGATCCGTCTCATGAAGGCTGCCGTGGAATACGCTCTGCGTTTTAACCGCCGCAGCGTCACCATCGTCCACAAGGGTAACATCATGAAGTTCACCGAGGGCGCCTTCCGGGATTGGGCCTACGGGGGTGCAGAGCGCATCTTTGGGGACAAGGTCTACACCTGGGCGCAGTACGAGCGCACCAAGAAGGACAAGGACGAGGCCGCTGCGAACGAGGAGCAGAAAGCCGCCTTGCAGGCGGGCCGCGTCCTGATCAAGGACTCCATCGCAGACATCGCCTTGCAGCAGGTCCTTACCCGTCCGACCGATTTCGACGTGATTGCCACCTTGAATCTGAATGGCGATTACCTCAGCGATGCTCTCGCCGCCCAGGTGGGTGGCATCGGCATCGCTCCTGGCGGCAACATCAATTACGTCACCGGCCATGCTATCTTTGAGGCCACCCATGGGACGGCTCCCAAGTATGCGAACAAGGATGTGGTGAATCCTGGGTCCGTGGTTCTCAGCGGAGAGATGATGCTCCGCTATCTGGGTTGGGTGGAGGCAGCAGATCTTATCCTGAAGGGCCTGAACGGCGCTGTGGCCAGCAAGCGTGTCACCTATGACTTAGCGCGCCTGATGGAAGGGGGCACGGAAATCCGTTGCTCCGAGTTTGGCGACAATATGATCGCCCACATGTGATTCCGCGCGTTTTCCGCCCTCGGTCGACGGTGTCGCCCGGGGGCGGACGCGTTCTTCTTTCGCCCGCGGCGACATCGTCAATCCGTGCGTTCGGTTTTTCATGAAAACACTGCACTGGTATCTGCTCCGTCAGGTGCTGGCTACTCTCGGGATGACCGTGCTGGTGTTCACCTTCATCCTGCTGCTGGGTGAGGCGCTCAAGGAGATTGTCGCCCTGCTGGTGAATGGGCAGGTGGGCTTCGGCCTGGTCGGGCAGGCGACGGCTCTGCTCATTCCTTTCGTGCTGGTCTTTGCTCTCCCGATGGGCCTTTTGACAGCCATGTTGCTTGTCATGGGGCGCTTCAGCGCGGATCAAGAGTTGACCGCCGCTCGAGCGTGTGGGGTAAGCTTGGTAACTCTGGTGTCTCCGCTGGTGGCTCTGGCCATCGGGTGCGCCGGCCTGTGCGCTTGGATCAATCTTCAGCTGGCCCCGGAATGCCGCTCTGCCTACAAGAAGCTCCTCTATCAGGTGGGCACGAGCCAGATTAACCAGTGGCTTGCGGAACGAGTCTTCATAAAGGATTTTCCTGGCTACATCCTCTATGCGGGAAAGGTTGAGGGGACACGGATGGAGGATGTGCGCGTCTACCAGCTGGACGCCGAGGGTCGAAAAAAGAATTACCTTTGGGCGAGCCAGGCACGGGTGGATTTCGACCTCACGAATCGACTGGTGACACTCACCTTGTTCGAGGGTCGCGAGTTGCTGACCGAAAGCGGCCTGGAGCCTGCCTGGCATACCTTCGGCGAGTTACAGGTGCCCCCGCTCTCGATTCCCTCCGAATTCTCTGAGAAGCCTCGTTTGAGCAATATGAGTTTCCGACAACTGCGCGCTGAGCTGCGGGATATCGAGACCACGCTGCGAGGCGCGGGGCCTTCGGGGCGAAAAACACCTGAGGAGCTTCGACAACGTTTGCGCGAGGTGAGTGTCGCGAGCGATGTGCTCACTGAACCTATCCGCGTGCAGATGCACCGTCAGGTTTCCTTTTCCTTCGCTTGTATCGGGTTTGCACTGGTGGGAATACCACTGGGCATCAGGGCTCATCGACGGGAGACAAGTGTCGGTTTCGCAATAGCTCTAGTCCTCGTGCTGGTCTACTACAGCTTCTTCATTCTCGCCCAGTCCCTGGAATCGCGGCCCGACCTCTACCCGCATTTGATCGTCTGGATCCCGAACCTGCTCTTTCAGGGCATCGGTGCCTGGCTCCTTTGGCGAGCGAATCGAAGCGGCTAGAAGGACCGCGCGTTGTCGAAAAATCTGGGCAGCCACTTCTCCAGAGTTTTTCGCAGGTCTTGGGCGCTGACGGGTTTGCTGAGATAGTCATCCATGCCTGCCGCGAGGCATTTTTCGCGATCGCCCTGAATGGCGTTGGCTGTTAAAGCAACAATCGGGAGGCGTCCTGCGATTTTCCTGGGGAGCGCGGATTCGTTCTCCAATCTTCTGAGTGCGCCGGTGCCCTCGAACCCATCCATCTCCGGCATTTGGCAGTCCATGAAGACTAGGTCGAAAGGCTCGAGCAGGGCGCGATCCACGGCCTCGCGTCCATTGCCAGCGACCACAATCTGACAACCAATGGTCTCCAGCAGGCGCTTTGCGAGCTTCTGATTGACGAGATTGTCCTCGACCAGCAGGACCCGGGGTCCAGTGCTGATGGGAGATGTGTGCCGTTGAGACTCTTTGTCAGGGTTTTTTGCGGCCTGGGGCGACACTTCTGACTGAGGCCTCGTGGCCCTGGCTGCATTGGCTGCCTCACGCATCCCTCGTCGCTGCTCCATTGCTTTCGTCAGCGCTTCCTTCAGTGCATGGGGCCGCACGGCAGGCTTCAGGAGTGTCGCTGCAAACCCTCGGGCGTGGAAGAGGGTTGTGTCTGTCCGGTGCATGCTGGCTCCCAGCAGGATCAATCCCGTGCTTTCAAGCGCTGGCTCTCGCCGGATCGCAGCAGACAGATCGACGCCGTCGCAGTCCATCAGGCCGTGATCTACCATGAGGAGATCAAACGGCTCACCGGCGGCGGCTGCCTTTCGCAGGATCTGGAGGGCCTCCTGCGCGGTGGTCGCGGTGGTGGGTGACAGTCCCCACGCAGTGAGCTGAGCTTGAAGAACCTCGCGGGTAATCGAGGCGTCATCCAGGACTAGTGTTCGAACACCCTTCATCCCCTCAGGGCCAAGAGACTTGCTGACGCTCGGGGTTCCCCCACGCAGCGGAAGCTGGACCTCGAAGACCGAACCCTTACCAAGCTCGCTCTGGCAGGTAACGCTGCCGCCCATCGCGTCGACCAAGAGTCGGCAAATCGCCAACCCCAAGCCTGTTCCGCCAAAGCGGCGGTTGTGCGCGGATTCAACCTGCTGGAACTTTTGGAAGAGCAAGTGGCGATGCTCGGGTGCGATGCCGATCCCGGTGTCACTGATCTGGAAGCGAACAGATTGGGTGTCCCCTTCCTGATGCATGCCCACATGGATGTGTACGTGCCCTTTCTCTGTGAACTTCAAGGCGTTGCCAACAAGGTTGAGAAGAATCTGGCGCAGGCGGATCGGGTCACCCAGCCAGTCTTCAGGAAGAGCGGGATCGCAGGATACCGCGAGCTCGATCCCTTTTTCCTCAGCCTTAGTGGACAGAAGCGATGCGATCTCCTCCACGGTTCGTGCGATATCGAATGGTACACTCTCCAAACGGAGATGTCCGGCTTCGATTTTTGAGAAATCGAGGATGTCGTTGATGAGAGCTAATAGGCTTTCGCCGGAGCTACGGATGGTCTGAACGAAATCCTGCTGCTCTTCGTCGAGTCGCGTGCCAAGCAGGATGCTTGCGAACCCGAGCACTGCGTTCATCGGGGTGCGGATTTCATGGCTGATAGTGGCCAGAAATTCGCTCTTCGCCTGGTTTGCGGCCTCTGCGGTCCGGCGCGCGGTCTGTGCCTCGGACTCCGCGGTTTTCCGTTCGGCAACTTCCTCTTGAAGTGCTTTGGTGCGCTGAGCGACTCGGTCCTCTAGCTCGTCATGGGCTTGCTGCAGTGCCTCTTCCGCTCGTTGGCGTTCTGTGACGTCTCGCACAAACGCGCAGCAGTAGGTCTGTTCTCCGAAGGAGATGTAGTTGATCGTTGTGTCCGCCGTGAATTCTGTTCCATCAGACCGTCGGCATCGGCAATCCAGCGTGAATGTTGTGGAGTTCTTCAGCTCCGCCCAGAACTCCGCCCACGAATCATTTTTGAAAGCTGGAAAGATCTGCTCGACCCTGTGGTGCTTCAAATCACCGCGCGCGCATCCCAGGAGGGTGATGGCGGCGGCATTCGCGTAGTAGAACACCCCGTTCTCCCCAATCCAGAAGGTGGGATCTCCCGCCTGATCGATGTAAAAGCGCGTAAAGCGGAGTGCCTCCTCGTTCTGTAGCCGGTCTTCAAGGGCTTTCTCGAGATGGACGATCTCTCGGGCTCTGAGGCTCATGGAACGTCCCTCTGCGGCGGCCGCTGGATCTGTCAAGCCCTTCGCCAGACTCCGCACCGGGGAAAGGACGAAGCGTTCCAAACATGCCAGAATAACGATCGAGAGGATGGTCAGGGAGAAAAAGACCAGCATCCGCATGTAGTTTACATGCTTGGTGATGGTGGCGTCCCGACCCTTGGTACTCCAGGAAACATGCATGGTCCCGAACTTCTCCCCGGCCAGTTTGAGATCATCCTCGAAGATCCGGATGTCAGCGTTCGTGGATATATTGGTCTGTCTCCAAGCGGCCAGATTTGTGCCTCGGATGTCGCGAATGAAGAAGGAGATGATATCCGGGTCGTGGGAGACTGCGGCTTCGACAAGACTGGTCATCCCTGGCCGATCTTTGATGAGGATCGCGTCGATTGCTGCCGCCGGCAGCGTGCTGAACATGCGGCGCGTCTGCTGGAGAAGATCGTTATCCAGATACCGCTTCTCGGAGTAGCGCACCAGCTCTCCCGCGAGGGCACTTACAAGAAGGGTCGCAGCGGCAAGCGCCAAACCCAGCTGGCGCCTTAGGGGCCAGTGGGGCGTGGGGGCGTTGGTTTCGGGACTAGGGGGCAGCACTTAGGGGGTGAAGCGATGGTTCTCTTTCACGGCCTTGCGGGTGGAGCAAAAGTCTTCGTCCCCGCCCCGCGACCGCTGCACCGACACGACCTTGATGTCCACATAGGAAACGGGACCGACCTGAGAGAAATCTAGTGCGCCCGTGACAACGGATTGGATGCCATCCTCGTAGGTTTTGGAGACTTCCATGCGCTTTGTTTACTCACTCGCCACAGATCCAGCTTTGGCACTCTCTTATGCGGATCAATCGGAAGATTGGTCTGCGGCTTTAGCGTTTCTCTGAAGCAAGGATCTCGATGGGCCCAGCTTCTAATGGGAGGGTGCTGGCTCTGAGAGCGGTGTCTCCCAGCTTTACCACCTGGATAATCGGAGAGGGCTGGCAAGGAGGGGTATCCAGAAAAGTCCTTTGTTTTGGAATGGCTTCGGCGAGCAAGCTGTTCGTTGCCGCGTCGGATGGCTGGACCTTTGCAAAACGGGCGCGGGACGAGTCGACAGCCCTGCGGGCACCTTGCAGAACGACAGTCTAACTCCAAAGGCCTTCGAGGTCCGATGGCCCTGCCTAGCGGGCGCGTGTCGAGAGCAGGAGGCGGAGGCTGTTGAACACTACGATCACGGTGCTGCCCTCATGGCCGATCACCCCGAGGGTAAGAGGGATCATGCCGAAGAGTGCTGCGAGGGTCAGGACCCCGACCGTCCCAAGGGAGATGACCAGATTTTGGCGGATGATTGTCCTCGCCCTTTGGCTGAGATGATATGCGAAGAGAACATTCTCCAGCCGGTCATGCATGAGCACCAGGTCGGCCTGCTCCAGGGCAGCGTCGGAGCCGCGGGCACCCATGGCAATACCGACGTGGGCGGCCGCGAGGCTGGGGGCGTCATTGACGCCATCGCCGACCATGGCCACAGGCAAGCCGCTTGCGGTGATTTCGCGAATCGCAGCGACTTTTTGCTCCGGGCTAAGATGAGCTCGGACGTCCTCAAGTCCGAGACGATCTTTGAGCAGGCGAGCTGCGGCTTCGCGATCTCCGGTTAGCACCACGGTCTTGAGTCCGGCCGCGCGCAAGGCCTTCAATGTGGCTTGAGCCTCGGGGCGCACGTCATCCTTGAGCACCAAACGTCCCAACGCTTTGCCCCAGGAGATCCAGACTTCGGAGACCCCGGCCTCGTCGACCTGGCCCGGAAGCGACGTCGATGCCATCGCCGTCTCACAGACCCATTCACGCCGCCCCAGCCGAACTTCCTCGCCACGGTAGCGCCCTCGCAGGCCTGTTCCTGTCACGGACTCAAACCGTTCAATCTCGATCGGAGCGATGTTGTTCTGTTTGCCATGGCGAGTGATGGCACGGGCAAGCGGGTGGGTGGAGAGGCGTTCCATAGACACCGCCAGCTGCAGCAACTCCGCACTCCGTTCGGGAGGGAAGCTCTCGAGGCCCTGCACGGCCAGATCGCCGGTGGTTAGCGTGCCGGTCTTGTCCAATGCCACGCATCGAACCTCGGCCAACTTTTCCACGGCCGCCCCTCCTCGGAAGAGCACCCCGCGTCGCGCGCCGGAGGCGATGGCTGCCAGGATGGCAGAGGGGATGGACAGTACTAGCGCGCAAGGAGAGGCAACCACCAGCAGGGTCATGGCTCGGTAGAACGCGCTTTTTGTGGCTTCCGTAGAGACGAATGCGGGAGCGTTCAAACCGAGCCACCAGACGAAAAAGACCCCGGTTGTAAGGGCTAAAACAGCGTAGGTGTAGCGTGTGCCGAACCGGTCAGTGAGCCGCTGGGAGGGTGCCTTCTGATGCTGAGCGTCACGGATGAGGCGGATAATTTTTTCCAGGGAACTTTCCGCTGCCGGTCGCAATACGACTGCTTGCACTGCCCCCCAGAGATTCAGGGTGCCTGCCAGCACCGTGTCCCCGAGCTGCTTTTCCACCGGAACGGCCTCGCCGGTCAAATTCGACTCATCCGCAGCGGTCTGTCCTGAAACCACCTCCGCGTCGACCGGGAAGAGGGTGCCCGGCTTGATGAGCAGCCGTTGTCCGGTGCTCAGGCGGTCAACGGGGCACTCGCGTTCCACCCCACCCGCTTCAATCAGTGTCGCTGTTTTTGGCGCTCCACGATGCAGGGCGCGAATTTCCTTCTGAGTCCGTCCCATGGCGTAATGCTCAAGGGCTCCCGCGAGTGCGAAGAGAAAGAGCAGGATCGCTCCTTCCTTCCACTCGCCAATCCCGGCACTCCCTGCGGCCACTGCCAGCATGAGAAAGTGGACGTCGAGACGTCTTTGGCGCAGCAATTCCCAGACTTCCTCCACGGTGAACCATGCACCAGCCAGGTAGGCACCACTATAAAGGGCAACGGACCAGCCGGGGGGTGAAAAGGCCGCAGCGAGGCTCAGCACGCCGCAAAGTGTCGCTGCTGCCAGCTGAAGCTTCCACTCATCCAGATGCTCGTCATCTTCGTGGAGATCGACCTCCCTCGGAACCAGTTTGGGGAACGGCAGGGACTTCCATTGCCAGAAGCGGGGTGCGGTCGGACACGACACTCGAGCCAGAGTGGTGGCTTGGGGATTTTGCGTCACCAGGATTTGGGCACGCACGGTTTCCTGCGACGGGCATTCACCCGAGGTGCACGAGGCTTTCCCCGTCAGGAGACCGCAGGTTTCTCCCGGCCCACTCGAGCGGATATCGCTGAGCAATTCCCGCACCCGCTCATTCAAGGCAGGATCGGCGCTCTTCCCCAGAGTCGCTATTGAGATCGACTCGTCCCCAGGGCGTACCGTCACGGCTTCCACCCGGGGTTCTGTCTCCAAAATGCGCGCCACACCCTCGACCCAACACTTCGGTGAGGGCCGCTCGGTAGATTTTCCCGAGGATGCTTTCATCGCGCTAGTTCTGAGAGCATCCTCTCTTCCAAGTCGGAAGACAAGAGGCAGCTGCAAGCCGGCTGCTCAACGGAGGGTTCTCAAGGCCTCGAAAATCCGATTCTCTACCTCCCCCGTCCAGCGTGTGGGCAGGCCATAGTACATCATCGAGGCACCCCCTTCATACCCTCCTTCTTCCCAAACCCGCCGCGAGGGAATATAGGCCATCACATCATGAGTGTACGCACTGACCCATGTCTTGGGGCCCCATTCCTGCTTTAGCCTTAAGGAATAATCGACGACCACTTCTCCTCCTAAACTTACCCAGTCCAGCTCCTGTCCCAATCGCCAGAGGGCTAGCGGATAAGGGTAGCTCTGGGGGAGAGAGCCGTGTTGGTCGAGGTGGCGCAGCATTTGTTTGGCATGGGAGGCTGCGTATTTATCATTACTGGCGGCGGCCTTTTCCAAGGCGGGACGCGTTGGGAGTGTGTCGAAGGGGATGGCCACTTCGCTGTATCGAATTTTAAGAGTGGGGGCGATGGGGGTGAGCACGCCTTCCAGCACGCGGTCGACGGCGTCCGCGATGCGTTGTCCATAGTTCTGCGCTAGCTCGGGGGTGCGCCGTGGCAGAGGATTGACGTCGGCGCCGCAGCCGGCAATGAAAAGAGCCTGTGCCCCAGGGTGGCGTTGCTCCAGCGTCTGTTGCGCAAAACCGGGATAGTCCCCCGACCATTGGTAGTCTGAAAGAACGGTGGCATGGCAAGCATAGCCAAAGAGCAACGCAATGATCTTGCCGTCGTTGGCCGCCACGCGCAGCACGGGAACGTCATAGTCGACGGGTCCTCGCAAGCTGCCCCCGGCGCGATGAGCCGTCACGAGGGGCTCTGGATTGTTGCGGCGGTTCACACCGACGGTCTCGCGGCCCACCGACCAGGAGAGCCGGGCTGGACCCAGCGCGGCGACGGCCTCAGTACCGATCCGAACGGCTTCGGAGGTGAGCTGAGCGGTGTAGCGATCCACCTTGGACTGCTCATTCGTGCCGAAGAAATACATCGTGCTTAGGTTGCGACCGACCACAGGTCCGGTGTGCGTATGGGAGCTGCAGAGGGCGATTCGCGAGGGCGGGATACCGGTGGACTTTTCGATGGCATGGCGGATCCGCTCGGCCGTATCGCGGTCGAGTCCCACAAGGTCGAAGGTGAGGATCAGCGCCTGGGTTCCCGCCTGATCCGCTAAGGCCAGCGCTTTTGCCCAGAGTTCCAGACGCGTGCCTTCTGAGGGATGCTCCCTGGATCCATAGCCGCTCAGCCACATTGGCTCCAAGGGGGTGATTCGGGCGCGCGCGACCCCGGCCCTCCAGCCTGTTCCCGCTTCCGCAGCCATCGCCGGGCTTCCTACGAAGAAGCCACAGGAAAGCAGCAATGTGATCAGGGGCATGCCAACGCGGGCAGCAAGTATCTCGGGCATCAACCTAGCTTGCAGGAGAGAGGCCCGCGACGCAACGTGTCCCGCTAGCGTCTTCTTTGCAGGCTTGTCGAGGGGAGGGCTTCTCTCCTAGCATGATCGGATGGCGACTGTTTTTGAGCCTCTGAACTACATTGCGGACAATGTGCGTGCGATCCCCCGCTCGGGGATTCGCGACTTTTTCGACATCGTTCAAGGGATGAAGGATGTGATCTCTCTCGGTGTGGGAGAGCCTGACTTCGTGACTCCCTGGCATATTCGTGAGGCGGCCATTTACGCCTTGGAGCGAGGGCGGACGAGCTACACCTCCAATCTTGGTCTGCCCAAGCTGCGCGAGGCGAT
Source organism: Akkermansia muciniphila (assembly GCA_945861575.1). Classification (GTDB taxonomy): domain Bacteria; phylum Verrucomicrobiota; class Verrucomicrobiia; order Limisphaerales; family UBA11320; genus UBA11320. The sequence goes on along the minus strand of CAMAVD010000027.1, from coordinate 4,264 downwards.
TGCGGTTAGTTTAGAGAAGCACTTTCAAGTGAAGTACGACCCGCGCACCCAGATCATCATTGCCGTGGGTGTGAGCGAGGCGATGGACATCGCGATTCGCGCCATCACCAATCCGGGTGATGAAATCATTTACCATGAGCCCTGCTATGTCAGCTATGCGCCCACCATCTCATTGGCCTACGGCAAGCCTGTGGCCGTTGCCTGCGATGCCTCCAATGGGTTTGCGGTGACCGCGGAGGCGATCGCCAAAGTGATCACTCCCAAAAGCAAGGCGCTGCTGCTGAACTTTCCGACCAACCCCACGGGAGGCACCATGACCCGGGAGGAGTTGCTGAAGATTGCAGATCTGGTGAAGCGCCACAATCTGTTGGTCCTGACCGATGAGATCTATTCCGAGCTCACTTTCGAAGGGGAGCATGTCAGCATCGCCTCGCTGCCAGGCATGTTGGAGCGGACCATTTTCCTGCACGGCTTCTCCAAGGCCTATGCCATGACCGGGTTTCGGATCGGATATGCCTGTGGCCCGACGCCTTTGATCGATGCGATGATGCGTATCCACCAGTATTCCATGCTGTGTGCGAGCATCATCAGCCAGGAAGCCGCCCTTGAGGCGATCCAGCATGGGGAGGTGGATACGGGGTCGATGCGCGACCAGTATCGGCTTCGACGCAACTATATTGTCAAATCGCTCAACGACATTGGCTTGCCGTGTCATCTGCCCCGCGGTTCGTTCTATGCCTTTCCCAGCATTCGATCGACGGGTCTTACCTCCAAGGAGTTTGCCGTCCGTTTTCTGGAGCAGGAGAAAGTGGCCTGTGTTCCGGGGAGCGCCTTTGGTGCGAGCGGGGAAGGTTTTCTGCGGTGCTGCTTCGCGACCTCGCTTCCGCAGATCGAAACGGCCATGGAGCGCATGAATCGCTTCGTTAAAGGGCTGAAGTAAGAGCGCCCCTTAGACTCCGGCCCGGTCTCGCCTGGAAGCGCTTTCCTGCAAAAATGTCTTGTGGAAACGACCGTGGGTCGACTAGCCATTGACCATGGTCTCCACGCTGACATCCAAATCGGTTCTTCGTTCTCGTCCGCAGCTGTCTCTGCTTTTGGCCGCCACGGCTGCGGTGTGTGTATTGGAGACCTGGACTCCAGCCTCCTCTGCGGCAGCGATTCCTCCCAACGCCCGGCGGTCAGCGACCCTGCCTCCAACGGCGCTGGATCTTTACGTGGCCGCGCCGGACACGAACTTTGCCTGGAAAGTCATCAGCACGGCCAAGGGGAGCAACTACACGGCCTCGGTGCTGCAATTGACTTCACAGGCTTGGTTGACCACGAATGAAGTTGATCGTCCCGTCTGGCAGCATTGGATGACGGTGGTGCGGCCCGATGATCTCAAGACAAGCACGGGTTTCCTTTTTATTGGGGGAGGGGGCAACAAGAGCGGGGCTCCCAAGAAGCCGGACGATCGCATGCTGATCACCGCTCTTCAAACGCATGCTGTGGTGGCAGAGTTGAAGGGAGTGCCCAGCCAACCGCTGGTTTTCAGTGGTGAAATCAAGGGTCGGAGCGAGGACTCGCTCATCGCCTACACCTGGGACAAGTATCTGCGCACGGGCGAGGAGCGTTGGCCGGCGCGGCTTCCGATGACCAAAAGCGCTGTGCGGGCGATGGACGCTGTCACTGCCTTCGCCGCGAGCGAGGCGGGCGGATCGGTCAAAGTCGATCAGTTTGTGGTCTCCGGGGGATCCAAGCGGGGGTGGACTACCTGGACGACCGCCATTGTCGACAAACGGGTCGTTGCCATTGTTCCTATCGTGATCGACATGCTCAATATTGTTCCGAGCTTCATTCATCACTGGGAAGCCTATGGCTTCTGGGCACCTGCGGTGGGAGACTACACCCAAATGGGCATCATGGATTGGACCGGAACGAAGGAGTATGCCAACCTGATGAAGATCGAGGAGCCTTACGAATATCGTGACCGGCTCACCATGCCGAAGTTTATCGTCAATGCCTGTGGCGATCAGTTTTTCCTTCCAGACTCCTCGCAGTATTACTTCAAGGAACTTCCCGGGACCAAGCACTTGCGCTATGTGCCTAACGCCGATCATTCGATGGGAGGCTCGGATGCTTGGGAATCCGTCACGGCCTATTACGACGCCATCCTGAAGCGCACGCCACTCCCTCGGTTCACCTGGACGCGGGAGGAGGATGGAACCCTCCGCGTGAAGACGGTGGATAAACCCAGCGCAGTGAAACTCTGGCAGGCAACCAACCCCAAGGCGCGGGACTTTCGGGTGGAAACCGTGGGGCGAATCTGGGAGAGCAGCCCCCTCGAGGACCAGGGAGGCGGAATCTACTTAGGTAAGGCCGCCAAGCCGCCGGAAGGCTGGACCGCTTACATGGTCGAGCTCACCTTCCCTAGCTCCGGCCCCTACCCATTCAAGTTTACAACCGAAGTGACGGTGAATCCAAATACAACGCTTCACAAGTTCGTCCAGCCCAAGCACCCGTGAAGGATCAGTCGTCGGCAGCAAAGAAAGCGGACGAGCCCTTGCCCGTCGCAGGTTCGGGCTCGCAAGGGCCTGCCGGTGGTGTATTTCGGATCGATTATCGCCAGAAAAGCATGGTGGCTAACCAACAGTGGTTCCGCCCCGTTTCCGCTCAGCGGCCGGTTGCTCGTCCGAGATTTCGAGTGACTGTTGGCTAGCGGGCCTCCGGACTTGGAATGCCATTGAAGTCTCAGATTGACGGGCGCATCTCAATGCTCTAACTCCATTCCGTCCACAGTCGTGGCCTCGTTGGCGACGGTGCGGACGGGCCCTGAAGGAGGGTCGTTTCCCATCAGTCGGACGGTGACATTCGACGCTTTTTCGCTCGACGCGCCCTCGTTCTATGGGCCGTGAGGAAAATCGTTCGATGTGCTCGCCACAGGATTGACGGCAGGGCCACGACCGAGAACGATTGCCATCAGAACAACATCAAACTGACTTTATTGTATGCCTCCAAAAGCTGCCGAAAAGACCGCCCCTGAACCCAAGGTTGAGAAGCTCGAAAAGAGCGAGAAGGCCGAGAAATCTGAGAGCGCCCCCAAAGGGCTTACCGTCGCGCGTCAGCGCGACCTGGATGCCGCTATCTCCAGCATCACTAAGGCGTATGGCGAAGGTGCCATCATGCGTCTTGGCGACGCAGGGCTGCAGTTGAAAATTGATGTCATTCCGACCGGTGCTTTGTCGGTGGATCTTGCACTCGGGGCGGGCGGTCTTCCCAGGGGTCGCATCGTGGAGATCTACGGACCTGAATCCTCCGGAAAGACCACGCTGATGTTGCACGTCATCGCCAACGCCCAAAAGGCAGGCGGCGTCGCTGCATTCATTGACGCCGAGCATGCCCTGGACCCTGTCTACGCGCGTCGTCTGGGTGTGAATGTGGAAGAGTTGCTGATCTCTCAGCCTGACAGCGGTGAAGAAGCGCTCAGTATTTGTGAGACCTTGGCACGTTCGGGCGCGCTGGATGTGATCGTGGTGGACTCCGTGGCCGCGCTCGTGCCCAAGGCTGAGCTTGAGGGAGAGATGGGCATGGCGACCATGGGCATGCAGGCTCGCTTGATGAGTCAAGCCCTGCGCAAGCTGACGGCCATCCTGAGCAAGGCGAAGACGCTTTGCGTTTTCACCAACCAGCTTCGTGAGAAGGTGGGGGTGATGTTCGGAAGTCCCGAGACGACACCGGGCGGCAAAGCCTTGAAGTTCTACGCGAGCGTGCGTCTGGATATCCGTCGCAAGGACGCTATCAAGGACGCTACGGGCGCAGCGATCGGGAATCAGGTGAAGGTCAAGGTGGTGAAAAACAAGATCGCTCCCCCGTTCGTTGAGGCTGAGTTCGAGATCCTTTACAATCATGGCATCAATAAGGAAGGCAGTATTATTGATGTGGGTATCGCCAATGGCGTGGTGGACAAGAAGGGTGCTTGGCTCCAGTTCCAGGGCGACCTCATTGGTCAGGGTAAGGATGCCGCCCGTCAGGCGCTGATCGAAAAGCCTGAGCTCGCTAAGAAGATCCTCGATGCGATTCTCGCAAAGCGAGCCTTGGCCGCCGCAGCCAGCACCCCTGCCCCCGCCCTTCAGCCCTGATCGCTTTCCCCCACCCCCGGTGGGAAGGATCGCAACGGAGTCTCTAGGAACGTTGGACGCTGAACGTTGGACGTTGGACGTTGGACGTTGGACGTTGGACGTTGGACGTTGGACGTTGGACGTTGGACGTTGGACGTTGGACGCTG